>DASXRN010000067.1:0-2692 GCA_036506595.1 Polaromonas sp.
GGAAACACTCGACGTAAGCCGAGCACAGGCCGCGCACCAGGGCATTGCGGGAGAAGCGGCCAACGCCCACCAGGGTGCCCAAAATGGTCGAAAAAATGATGCCCGCTACGGCGACCCGCAAGGTGTTGCTCAGGCCGACCCCAAAAGCGCGCCAGTATGACTCGGCCGAATCGAAGGGGAAAAGACTCTCGCCGATCGAGAAACCGGCAGGCTGGTTTAAAAAATCAAAGCCGCTCTGAATGCCGCGCACCCGCATGTTGTACAGGGTGTTGGAGGCTAAAAACCAGACCATCAGCCCAATCACGGCAATGGCGACGAGCTGGTAGACCAGGCCCCGGAAAGCCTGACTCCGCCAGGACCATTTGTTCTTTTTGGGAGGGCTCTTGAGTGACATCGCAACGTGGGTAAGGGGTTGGCAAATCAGCTTGAAATAGCCATCAACGTGCTTTCAAGGCTAGTACTGCAACCCGAAAATATCGAAACATGAAAGCGCGTCTTCGCGCCCATGGCAGCGTTGCAACCCTTGCGAAGGCGCATAGCCTTCGCTGCGGCTTGCGCCTTGCCCTGGGCACGAATCCATCACTTTCATTGTGTTTCGCTATTTCCGGGTTGCAGTACTGGTCCGCAGCAAGCAAGTTTCAATAAAAAAAGCGCCGCCGGTGCTGCAAGGCTGCAGGCAACCGGCGACGTCATCAGCGAAAACGCATCAGCATCAGCGGCGTATCAGCGGCGTATCAGTGGCTATCAGCGCAGCGGGTAGGCGTACATCAAACCGCCCTTGTTCCACTGGTTGTTGATGCCGCGCGGCAGGCCCAGAGCCGACTTCGGTCCGACGTTACGCTCGAAGATCTCGCCGTAATTGCCGGTCGCCTTGATCGCCCGGCCCATCCAGTCCTTGTCAAGGCCAACCAGCTTGCCGGAGTCTTCGCCGGTGCCCAGAATGCGCTTGACGACGGGGTCCTGGCTGGTGTTTTTGAGCTGGTCAACATTGGCCTGGGTGATGTCGTACTCTTCGGCCTCAATCAGCCCGTAAATCACCCATTTGACCATGGCAAACCACTCGTCATCACCGCGGCGCACCATGGGGCCCAAAGGCTCTTTGGAGACCAGCTCGGGACGAATGACATGATCGGCCGGCGTGGTGGCGACCTTGTTGCGGATGGATGCCAGACCCGAAGCATCGGTGGTGTAGGAGATGCAGCGACCCGCAAAATAGGCCGCGGTTGCCGCTTCTTCTTTTTCAAACACCACGGTCTTGATGTTCAGGTTATTGGTTTTGGAGTAGTCGGTGAGGTTTTTCTCGGTGGTGGTGCCCGATTGCACACAGACGGTCTGGTTTTTGAATTGCTTGGGTGATTTGATGTTGCTCTTTTTGGGCACGATGAAACCCTGGCCGTCGTAGTAGGTCACGACCGTGTCGTGCAGGCCCAATGAGGCGTCACGGGTGAGGGTAAAAGTGGTGTTGCGCGAGAGCACATCAATCTCGCCGGACTGCAGCGCGGTAAACCGCTGCTGGGCTGTCAGCGGGACATACTTCACTTTTTCACTGTCACCGAGTACGGCTGCGGCAATAGCACGGCAGACATCCACGTCCAGGCCGGCCCATTTGCCGCTGGAGTCGGCAGCTGAAAAACCCGCCAAACCGGTATGCACACCGCACACCACTTGCCCGCGTGACTTGATGCCGTCCAGTGTCTTGCCAGCCATGGCGGGCGCTGCGGACAGCAAGCCGGCAGTTGCGAGCGCCAGGGTGAGCCATTGTTTGGTGAATTTATTCATGCGCTATGTCTCCGTATTTGAGTGTTCAATGAAGCATGCCTGGGAATGGCTTGTACTTGTTTCCGCAGGGCACCGGACTATGGTGCGCGTAAAAAATACACGGGGCTATCAGGGGTGACCCTGACGGCTATGCAAAACCCAGCGTCAGACACCCAGATACTGCTGCAGCAGTTCCGGCCGCGCATGCAGTTCCGAGGAACTGCCCTCAAACACCACCTCGCCCTTGACCAGGATCACATTGCGGTCGGTGATCTGCGTGACATGCTTCCAGTTCTTGTCGACGATGACGCTGCTGATGCCGCTCTCCCGGATCACGCCGCAGATGCGCCAGATGTCGCGCGCAATCAGCGGCGCCAGGCCTTCGGTGGCCTCGTCCAGGATCAGCACATCGGGGTTGGTCATGAGCGCGCGGCCAATGGTCAGCATCTGCTGCTCGCCGCCGCTGAGCTGCTGGCCGCCATGGCTAAGGCGTTCCTTCAGGCGCGGGAAGGTCTCCAGCACGCGCTCATAGGTCCAGTCGCGCTGGCCGCGCGTGCCGGCGCGCGCCGCCATCTGGAGGTTTTCCACCACGCTCAGGTTGCCGAAGATGCCGCGGCCCTCGGGCACATAGGCAATGCCGAGGCGGGCGATTTCATAGGGCGTGCGCCCCAGCATCGGCCGGCCGGCAATCGCGATGCTGCCCGAGCGCGGCTTGACCAGGCCCATGAGGCTTTTGAGCAGGGTGCTCTTGCCCATGCCGTTGCGCCCCATCAGGCCTATGGTCTCGCCGCGCGCCACCGAGAAGTTGATGCCGCGCAGGATGTGGCTGGCGCCGTAGTAGGTGTGGAGTTCTTTCGCGTCGATAAGTAGAGTGCTCATAAGGTCTCCCGCCGGCCGCAGCGCCGGGCCGCCCCAAGGAAAATTAGCCCCTGAG
>DASXRN010000068.1:0-3772 GCA_036506595.1 Polaromonas sp.
TCGGGGCTTGACGGGCTGCCGACGTCAGCGCTTCAGTTGTGGGCGTGACTATGCGCGGCTCTCCACACTTTGAACTTGTCATAGAGCACGCGCTCCAGGGCCCAGCCGGACATCAAGGTAACCAGCAAGCCCATGACCAGGGCATTGAGCATGGCGAACTGGTGATCCGCATAACCCCAGGCCCAGGGGGAAACCATCAGTCCTATGCCCAAAATGGCATTGCCCCAGTCATCAATCTGGGTCGGCAAAAACAGGTCTTCCGACGCCAGAACGATGATGCCAATGCCGACCACCACGGCACACCATGCCGCCGATGCCGGGAGTCCCAGAACCAGGGGCGAAATGCACAGCCAGAGTCCAGCCCCGATTTCGATTCTGTCCTGCCAACGGTTGAGGGTATCCATGACAACCTCCATGATGAGAGCCAGGGGAAATCCAGTTTAAAACGCCGGTAAAAATATGCAACGACATGCGACAACCCCACCGCCGTTGCTGGTTTTCACCTCACGGCTGGGCCGCAAGTACTCGGGCCAGAGGCGTGATCGCACGCAGCACGGTACCTGAAATTTCCGGCATGGCCCAGCGATCGCTCAGCTTGGTCTGCAAAGCCGACGGAACACACCGAGTCGTGGCAACGAGTGTAAGAATTAATTTCGTTACCTATCTTGCACAAGGGCGAGGTTTTTCATATTTCGCAGACGTACCATGCGATCTTTTTTTAAGGAAGTCACATGGCAACACCGTTCTTTGGCAAGCGAGACAATGAGACACCCACCAACCTGCGTCACGGCCCATCCGGGGCCTATGGAAGCACGGGTGGCAACGGGTCATCGAGCACGCTGCAGCCTTCGACCGCGGCTGCCCACAACGCGGCCAAGCCGGTGAGTGAATCTGCCGCCCCTGCCAGCGTTGCGTCCGAAGGCGGCAGCAAGCTGACGGTGGGGCCCAACATCAAGCTCAAAGGGGTGGAGATTACCGACTGCGACACGCTGGTGGTGGAAGGCCTGGTCGAAGCGACCATGGATTCCCGCGTGATGCAAATTGCGGAGCAGGGCGCTTTCAAGGGTTCGGCCGAAATTGACGTGGCCGAAATCCGTGGCGAATTCAATGGCAACCTGACGGTGCGCCAGAAGCTGGTGATTTATTCCACCGGCAAAGTTACCGGCACCATCCGCTACGGCAAACTGGTGATTGAAGAAGGCGGCCAGCTGTCCGGTGAAATCCACTTCGGTGCGGTGGCCAGCCCCAAAGTGGTCAAGCCCGGGCTGCAAGCGGCCTGAGGCCACGTCATCTGCCGCTCACATTGGTGCGGCCATGCACCAATGTGGCGGCAGTGTTCACCCGCCAGCGCTCGCGACGCTGCTTCAGGTGCCGTAAAAGAAACGCTCTTCAACAATCTTGCCGTCCTGCACCGTGTAGACGCCCACTTCGTCCATGGTGAGGCGCGCTTGGCTTTTGGGCGTCACGTCCATGGTGAAGCGCACCACAAACTGATTTCCATGGACGTAGGGGCCTTCGACCTCGACGCTGTGCACCTCATGGTTGGCGTACCACCAGACCCCCTTGGCTTGCACGGCGACGCGGCCCTTCGCTTCAGCCATCTCGCCCGTCATGGGCTCGCGCGACACCACATCATCAGACCAGAAGCGCTTGCCAGCCTCTTCAAATTCGCCTTGCTTGCACAGCTTGGTGAAGGCGACTGCCAGTTCTTGTGTTGTCATGAAGGTCTCCTTGGGTTGGGGCTGAGCGGTTGACGGCAAAAAAAAAGCATGTTGCCACGGCGACCGTGGCGTGGCAACCGCCCTAGCGGCGGCAATATCGACGGTATTTGCAGGCCAGGCCGCAGGGCTGTTCACGCCTGCAAGGAGAAAAAACTTCGGTCTGTTTTGTTTTATTGTGTGTCCGGTGCATGTCGCGTTACCGGGCATTGCGCCGCGGTTGGGCGCAGATCGTCGCGCCGCTGAGCGTCAGAACCTGGGCAAATCAGGGTGCGCCATTTGCCCACCGCGCACCAGCATTTTTCCGTACTCGGCGCAGCGCTGCAGCGTCGGAATGGCCTTGCCGGGATTGAGCAGGCCCTTGGCATCAAAGGCGCGCTTTACGCCAAACATCTGCGCGTTTTCTGCGGCGGAAAACTGCACGCACATCGAGTTGAGTTTTTCCACGCCCACGCCGTGTTCGCCGGTGATGGTGCCGCCCATGGCCACGCTGGTTTCCAGGATGTCGGCGCCAAACAGCTCGCAGCGCTGCAACTGGTCGGCATCGTTGGCATCAAACAGGATCAGCGGGTGCAGGTTGCCATCGCCAGCATGAAACACATTGGCGCAGCGCAAGCCGTATTTCTTTTCCATCCCGGCAATCGCCAGCAAAATGTCGGCCAGGCGCTTGCGTGGAATGGTCGAGTCCATGCACATGTAGTCGGGGCTGATGCGGCCCGAGGCCGGGAAGGCATTCTTGCGGCCGCTCCAGAAGCGCAGGCGTTCGGTCTCGTTCTGACTCACGGTGATCGCCGTAGCGCCACATCGGGTGAGCACCTCGCGCATGCGGCCGATTTCTTCCTCGACCTCTTCGGGCGTGCCATCGCTTTCGCACAGCAAGATCGCCTCGGCGCTCAGGTCATAGCCGGCGTGCACAAAGTCTTCGACGGCGGCGGTCATCGGCTTGTCCATCATCTCCAGCCCGGCCGGAATAATGCCTGCGGCAATCACCGCCGCCACCGCATCACCGGCCTTGCGCAGGTCGTCAAAGCTGGCCATGATGCAGCGCGCCAGCAGCGGTTTGGGCACCAGCTTGACGGTCACCTCGGTCGTCACCGCCAGCATGCCTTCGCTGCCGATGATCAGGCTCAGCAGGTCGTAACCCGCAGCGTCCAGTGCCTCACTGCCGAACTCGACCTCTTCGCCTTCGATCGTGAAGCCCTTGACCTTGAGCACGTTGTGCACCGTCAGGCCGTATTTGAGACAGTGCACGCCGCCGGAGTTTTCGGCCACGTTGCCGCCTATGGTGCAGGCAATCTGGCTGGACGGGTCGGGCGCGTAATACAGGCCATGCGGCGCCGCCGCCTCGGAGATCGCCAGGTTACGCACGCCGCCCTGCACGAGGGCGGTGCGGCTGAGGGGGTCGACCTTGAGGATTTTGTTGAACTTGGCCAGCGACAGCGTGACGCCCAGCTTGTGCGGCATGGCGCCGCCGGAGAGGCCGGTGCCCGCGCCGCGCGCCACCACCGGCACCTCCAGGCCGTGGCAGGTCTGGAGCACCGCCTGCACCTGCGCATAGGTTTCGGGTAGGGCCACCACCATCGGCCGCTCGCGGTAAGCCGTCAGGCCGTCGCATTCATAGGGCGTGGTGTCTTCGTTGTTCCAGAGCAGGGCGTGGGCGGGCAACACGGCTTGCAGCGCCTGCACCACCTGCGACTGGCGCTCTGCTCTTTCATGCAAGTAGTGCTGCGGGGTGGATATTGGGGCGTTCATGGTGAGGTCCTGTCTATTTTCAAACTGTAGAGGATGACGCGCTTTTTGGGGTGAAGAAATTTAACTGGGTGTGTGAAATGAGGGAGGGCTGTGTTTGATTTTTTGCTGTGCCCTTCACGACCAGACCGGGAGTCGCCCCGGCAGGCGAGTTACTTTTGGCAAAACCCGCAATGCGGGTTTTCTTTGTTCGCCAAAGGCGCGCTACGCGCGCGGGGTTTGCTCACTTCGCGCAGCGAAGTTACGCAAACACCAAACCTAACGAAAAGAAAGGCGACCCTGCTGTCTGCGACCCTTCGCTGCGC
>DASXRN010000069.1:0-6444 GCA_036506595.1 Polaromonas sp.
CATGACCTTCAGCCAGTTCGAGGTCAACCCGGCGCTGAATGCTGCCAGCTTTCAGTTCAAGCCGCCTGCGGGCGCAGACCTGATCCGGCAGTAGGCCGCAAACCGGATCGGCAGGCATTCAAGCAAGATGGCTCCCAGGACAGACAAGAAGTCAGACGCGCAGGTGCCGCTGGCCGAACGGCTGCGCCCGAAAAACCTTGGCGAGGTCATTGGCCAGCAGCATTTGCTGGGGGACGGCATGCCGCTGCGCATCGCGTTTGAATCCGGCCAGCCGCACAGCTGCATCTTGTGGGGCCCGCCGGGCGTCGGTAAAACCACCATCGCCCGCCTGATGGCCAGCAGTTTTGAGGCGCACTTCATCACCATTTCTGCCGTGCTGGGCGGCGTCAAGGACATCCGCGAGGCGGTCGAGCAGGCGAGCATCTGGCAAGGGCAGGGCGGCCGGCGCACCATCGTCTTTGTCGACGAGGTGCACCGCTTCAACAAAAGCCAGCAGGACGCTTTTTTGCCGCATGTGGAAAGCGGCCTGTTTACCTTTATCGGAGCCACCACCGAAAACCCCTCGTTTGAGGTGAATTCGGCCTTGCTGTCGCGCGCGGTGGTGTATGTGCTGCAGCCGCTGACCGAGGCCGATCTCAAGCAGATCGTAACCAAAGCCCTTGAGGAACGGGCGCTGCCAGCTATCGAAACAATAGCAAATGACGCGCTTGAGCGGCTGGTTGCCTACGCCGACGGCGATGCCCGGCGCCTGCTCAATACGCTGGAATCCCTCAGCATTGCGGCTTTCAATGACAAGTCTGGCGAGCAGATCGCCGAGGTCACCGACGCCTGGCTGCTCAAGGTGCTGGGGCAGCAGCTGCGCCGCTACGACAAGGGCGGTGAGCAGTTTTACGACACCATCTCGGCGCTGCACAAATCCGTGCGCGGCTCCGACCCCGATGCCGCACTCTACTGGTTCATGCGCATGCTCGATGGTGGTGCCGAGCCGCGCTACATGGCGCGTCGGCTGGTTCGCATGGCCAGCGAAGACATCGGGTTGGCGGACCCGCGCGCGCTGCGTCTGGCGCTGGACGCGGCGGAGGTCTATGAACGCCTGGGCTCACCGGAAGGCGAGCTGGCGCTGGCCCAGTGCGTCATTTACCTGGCGGTGGCGCCCAAGTCCAATGCGGTCTACAAGGCCTTTAACGAAGCCAAGGCCTTCATCAAGCAAGACGGCACGCGCCCTGTGCCCCTGCATTTGCGCAATGCACCCACCAAGCTCATGAAAGCGCTGGATTACGGCAAAAACTACCGCTACGCCCATGACGAGGAAGATGGTTTTGCCGCCGGTGAAAACTATTTTCCTGAAGGCATGGCCGCACCCGGGTTTTACCGGCCCGTCAAGCGGGGGCTGGAGATCAAGATTTCTGATAAGTTGGATGAGTTGAAATTAAAGAACAATCAGAAGAACTAATAAAAAACAAATCCTGCTGATAAACCCTGATTCGACCGGAAAAATAAAATCTCTCAAGGGTAAACCCCGCAAAAACTGCCCCCTTGGCCCGATTCTCGCTAGAGTCCCGTGGCTACAATTTGTGCATTAGCTCGCCACCCAACCCAGTGATCTGGTTTTGATAGGCGGGCTTTTTGTTAACTCGCGCGATCCTTGGTGATCCCAGGGGTTCGCGGCCATTCTGGGCACAAGGCAGAGTTGGCAATTTCAATTCAACGGGAGAGTGAGTTATGGAAATATTCCTGCAGCAGATCATCAATGGTCTGGTTTTAGGCAGCATGTATGCCCTGATCGCCCTGGGCTACACCATGGTCTACGGCATCATCAACCTGATTAATTTTGCGCACGGCGAGGTCTTGATGGTGGGCGCGCTCACCAGCTGGACCATCATCCGCTGGATGCAGGAAGCCATGCCGGGCACGCCGGGCTGGCTGATGTTGCTGATTTCGCTGCTGATCGCCTTCGTGGTGTGCAGTACGCTGAATTTCGCGATTGAAAAAATCGCCTACCGGCCGCTGCGCAATTCGCCCAAGCTGGCCCCGCTGATCACCGCCATTGGCATGTCGCTGCTGCTGCAGACGCTGGCCATGATGATCTGGAAGCCCAACTACAAACCTTATCCGACGCTGTTGCCGACTGAGCCCTTCCAGGTTGGTGGCGCGGTGATTACGGTCACGCAACTGTTCATTCTGGGTGCGACGGCGGTATCGCTGTCGGTGCTGATGTGGCTGGTGCACTACACCCGGCTGGGGCGTGCCATGCGCGCCACCGCGGAAAACCCGCGCGTTGCGGCGCTGATGGGCGTGCGGCCCGACACGGTGATTTCCGCCACCTTCATCATCGGTGCCATCCTGGCGGCGCTGGCCGGTGTGATGTACGCCTCCAACTACGGCACCGTGCAGCACACCATGGGCTTTTTGCCCGGCCTCAAGGCCTTTACGGCGGCGGTGTTTGGCGGCATTGGCAACCTCGGTGGCGCCGTGCTGGGCGGCATTTTGCTGGGACTGATTGAATCGATCGGCGCTGGCTACATCGGACCGCTGACGGGCGGCGTGCTGGGCAGCCAGTACTCCGACATTTTTGCCTTTATCACGCTGATTTTCATGCTCACGCTGCGCCCATCCGGCCTGCTGGGTGAACGTGTGGCAGACCGGGCCTGATCCCCGACTGCCCTAAGGAGAAATTCTGATGAAATCCAACAAACTGGTTACTTTTTTTATTGTCGCGGTCGCGCTGCTGGTGCTGCCGCTGCTGCTGCAGCAGGGCGGTAACGCCTGGGTGCGCATTGTCGACACGGCGCTGCTGTATGTGCTGCTGGCCCTTGGCCTCAACATTGTGGTCGGCTTTGCCGGCCTGCTGGATCTCGGTTATGTGGCATTTTTTGCGCTAGGCGCCTATTTGTTTGCGCTGCTCGGTTCGCCGCATCTGGCGGAGGCTTTTCCGGCGATTGCCGCGGCCTTCCCCGAAGGTCTGCATCTGCCGATCTGGGCCGCCATCCCGGCGGCTGCCGCGCTCGCGGGTTTCTTCGGCGTCATCCTGGGCGTGCCCACGCTCAAGCTGCGCGGTGACTACCTGGCCATCGTAACGCTGGGCTTTGGTGAAATCATCCGGGTGTTCCTGAACAACCTGGACCGCCCCCTCAACCTGACCAACGGGCCCAAAGGCATCAACCAGATCGACTCGATGAAGTTTTTCGGCTTCGATCTGGGCAAGACGCATGCGTTCCTCGGCTTCGATGTCAACTCGGTGTCGATGTACTACTACCTCTTCCTGGCGCTGGTGATCTTTTCGGTCGTTCTTTGCTACCGGCTGGAGAATTCGCGCATTGGCCGCGCCTGGATGGCGATTCGCGAAGACGAAATTGCCGCCAAGGCCATGGGCATCAACACCCGCAACATGAAGCTGCTGGCCTTCGGCATGGGCGCTACCTTTGGCGGTGTCTCGGGTTCCATGTTTGCCGCCTTCCAGGGCTTTGTCTCACCCGAGTCCTTCAGCCTGATGGAGTCGATCATGATCGTGGCCATGGTGGTGCTGGGTGGCATCGGCCATTTGCCCGGCGTCATTCTGGGGGCCTTGCTGCTGGCCTCGTTGCCCGAGGTGCTGCGCCATGTGGCCGGGCCGTTGCAGGCCATGACCGAAGGCCGGCTGGACTCCGCCATCTTGCGCCAGCTGCTGATTGCCCTGGCCATGATTGTCATCATGCTGATGCGTCCGCGCGGTCTCTGGCCTTCACCAGAGCACGCCAAGCCGCTGGTTAAACCTGTTAAAAGCTAAGGAGAATGGACATGAGCGAAACCATTCTTAAAGTCGCCGGCGTTTCCAAACGATTCGGCGGTCTGCAAGCCCTCAGCGATGTGGGGATTCATATCAAGCGCGGCCAGGTGTATGGCCTGATTGGCCCCAACGGTGCCGGCAAAACCACCTTCTTCAATGTGCTGACCGGCCTTTACACGCCAGACAGCGGCTCGTTTGAGCTGGCCGGCAAGCCCTACACGCCCACGGCGGTGCATGAGGTGGCCAAGGCCGGCATTGCCCGCACCTTCCAGAACATCCGCCTGTTTGCCGAGATGACGGCCCTCGAGAACGTGATGGTGGGTCGCCACATCCGCACCAAGTCAGGCTTGATCGGCGCCGTTTTTCGCACGCCGGGCTTCAAGCGTGAAGAGGCGGCCATAGCCCAACGTGCGCGGGAGCTGCTGGAATATGTGGGCATCGCCAAATACGCCGACTTCAAGGCGCGCACGCTGAGCTACGGCGACCAGCGGCGTCTGGAGATCGCGCGGGCACTGGCCACCGACCCGCAACTGATCGCGCTCGACGAGCCGGCCGCCGGCATGAACGCCACCGAAAAAATGCAACTGCGCGAGCTGATCGACCAGATTCGCAAGGACAACCGCACCATCTTGCTGATTGAGCACGATGTGAAGCTGGTCATGGGCCTGTGCGACCGGGTCACCGTGCTCGATTACGGCAAGCAAATCGCCGAAGGCGCGCCGGCCGATGTGCAAAAAGACGAAAAAGTGATCACCGCCTATCTGGGCACCGGTCATTGAAGGGACGCAAGAACATGGCAAATACATTCCTTAAAGTGACCGGGCTCAAAGTGGCTTACGGCGGCATCCAGGCGGTCAAGGGCGTTGACCTTGAAGTCAACGAGGGCGAACTGGTCACCCTGATCGGCTCTAACGGGGCCGGCAAAACCACCACCATGAAAGCCATCACCGGCACGCTGCCGATGCTCGATGGTGACATCCAGTACCTGGGCAAAAGCATCAAGGGCCGGGGTGCCTGGGACCTGGTGGAAGAAGGCCTGGCCATGGTGCCCGAGGGCCGCGGCGTGTTCGCCCGCATGACCATCACTGAAAACCTGCAGATGGGGGCCTACATTCGCAACGACAAGGCAGGCATTGCGGCCGACATTGAAAAGATGTTTGTGCTGTTCCCGCGTCTGCGCGAGCGCAAGGACCAGCTGGCCGGCACCCTGTCCGGCGGCGAGCAGCAAATGCTGGCCATGGGCCGTGCACTGATGAGCCGGCCCAAGGTGCTGCTGCTCGATGAGCCCTCCATGGGCCTGTCGCCCATCATGGTGGACAAGATTTTTGAAGTGGTGCGCGACGTGGCGGCGCAGGGCGTGACCATATTGCTGGTAGAGCAAAACGCCAGCCGGGCGCTGGGCATTGCCAACCGCGGCTATGTCATGGAGTCGGGCAACGTCACCATGAATGGCGATGCCCAAAAACTGCTTAGCGACCCGCGGGTTCGGGCGGCTTATCTGGGCGAGTGATTTAAGCGTTTTCGTGCTTTAGCCCAGGTAGTACGGGTGCGGATGGCTATCGAATTGATAGCTGGTGCCCTTCACTACCAGGCCGGGTCTCGCCCCGGCGGGCGAGGCACTTGTTCTTTGCTTCGCCAAAGAAAAGTACCCAAAAGAAAGGCGACCCGCAGTCTGGGTCCCTGCGCTGCGCTACGGGCAACTTGCGCTGCTCGGAGGAGACGGAAATTTTAGAAACTTGTCGGCTGCGCCGCCTTCGGACATCTAAAATTTTTAATCCGTCCCCTCCTGCGCTGCTCAGCCCAGCCAGGACGGGACAGGCAAAAAACCGGATACCAAAACAAGTACGCGCCATGGCGCGTACTTGGGATCTTCGGCTGTTGGTATTGTTCTTTCTCCTCACCCCTTCTGTCTGCGCCGAGGAGCGGAGGTTCAGACGGATCAGGGCTCGCGATTGTCTGAGCGCAGCGAGTTCGAGCGAGACCCCGGCTGAACTGAGCACCGCAGGGTGCCCGTAGCGCAGCGAAGGGTCGCAGACAGTAGGGTCGCCTTTCTTTTCGTTAGGTTTCTTTGGCGAGACAAAGAAAAGTAACTCGCCTGCCGGGGCGACTCCCGGCCTCCGCCCTAAACCCAGTGCAGACCCTGGATTAAGCGCATCACCGCCCAAGATACACCTCAATCACCCGTTCATCCGCCTGCACCTGATCCAGCGTCCCCTGCGCCAGCACAGACCCATCACACAGCACCGTGACGATCTCCGAAATGGTCTTGATAAAGCTCATGTCATGCTCCACCACCATCAGCGAATGCTTGCCCTTAAGCGTGAGAAACAGCTCGGCCGTGCGCGCAGTTTCCTCATCGGTCATGCCAGCCACCGGCTCGTCAAGCAGCAGTAGTTTCGGATCCTGCATCAGCAGCATGCCGATCTCCAGCCATTGCTTTTGCCCATGGCTCAAATTGCCCGCCATGCGATTCACGCTGTCGGCCAGGTGGATCGTCAGCAGAATTTCGGCCAACCGGTCGCTCTGCGCCGAATCCAGCCTGAAGAACATCGAGGACTTCACACCCTTGTTGGTCTTCAGGGCCAGCTCCAGGTTTTCAAACACGGTGAGCTGCTCAAACACCGTGGGCTTTTGAAACTTGCGGCCAATGCCCAGCTGGGCGATCTCGGCCTCCTTAT
>DASXRN010000070.1:0-2746 GCA_036506595.1 Polaromonas sp.
GCCAAGCTGCGCGTGGCCATGCGCGCCGAAATCAAGGCGCTGCACCAGCGGCTCAAGACCACGACGGTCTACGTCACGCACGACCAGATCGAAGCCATGACCATGGCCGACCGCATCGTCGTGATGCACGACGGCATCATCGAGCAGATCGGCACGCCGCTGGCGTTGTTCGATCGGCCCACCAACCTGTTCGTCGCGCAGTTCATTGGCTCGCCGGCCATGAACGTGTTCAAGGGCGTGTTGCGCCAGGGCGAGGGCGGCAGCTGGGTCGAGGCGCAGGGCAAGCGCTGGCCGGTGGGCACCCTCCATCAGGGCCACGACGGGCAGGCCGTGCACTACGGGATCCGGCCGGGCGATCTCGCGATCTCGACGAATGGCAAGGGCATTCCGGCCAAGGTCATCGTGGTGGAGCCGACCGGCGCCGAGACCGAGCTGCTGCTGCAGGTCGGCGATGAACAGCTGATCGTTGTGTTGCATGGACGCACCAGCGTCCAGCCGGACGAGCTCGTCATGCTGGAGATCGCCGCTGGCAAGGCCCACGTGTTTGATGGCGCAAGCGACAAGCGGGTTGATTGAAGAGGGCGCGCGTTCGTCCCGCCTGAGATGGAGCCCGAGATCTTTGTCGTGATGGGCGTTAGCGGCAGTGGCAAGAGCACCGTCGCGTTACGGCTTGCCGCCGCGCTGGGCCTGGAGTTCATCGAGGGCGATGAACTGCACTCGGCCGGGAACGTGGCGCGTATGGCCGCCGGCGTGCCGCTGACCGATGCCGACCGCCAAGGCTGGCTCGAGGTGCTAGCGGACCGCATCCGCGAAGCGCGCCTCGCGGGGCGCGGTCTGGTTCTTTCCTGCTCGGCCCTGAAACGCTCGTACCGCGACGTGCTGCGCCAGGGCTCGCCCGCCGTGCGTTTCGTTCACCTGCATGGCGAGCGCGCCTTGCTTGCAGCACGAATGGCGCAGCGCGCCGGCCACTACATGCCGGCCTCGCTGCTGGACAGCCAGCTCGCGGCGCTCGAAGCGCCGGAGGCCAGCGAGAACGCGCTGACCTTCAACGTCACGATACCCCCCGATGCCATCGTCGCCGCCGTGGTGGCGACGGTTTCCCACCGCACTGAATAAGTATTTCCATGAGCACTCCCATGAGCCCTTCAAACCCCTTCCGGCTGGATAGCCGGCTCGCGCTGATCACCGGATCCTCCGCCGGTATCGGCTTTGCGCTGGCGCGCGCGCTCGGGCAGGCCGGCGCCACCTTGGTGCTCAATGGCCGCGACGCCGCCAGGCTGGAACAGGCGGCCAGCGTGTTGCGCGGCGAAGGACTGCAGGTGCATACGCGGATGTTCGACGTCACGCAGGCGGCGGCCGTGCAGACCGCGGTGGAAGACATCGAGAGCGCCATCGGTGCCATCGACATTCTCATCAACAACGCGGGCATGCAGCGTCGCATGCCATTGCATGAATTTTCCACCGAGCACTGGCATGAGCTGATGCGCACCAACGTCGACAGCGTGTTCTTCATGGGCCAGGCCGTGGCGCGCAAGATGATAGTGCGCCGCCGCGGCAGGATCATCAACATCTGCTCGGTGCAAAGCGAGATGGGCCGGCCCAACATCGCGCCCTACACGGCGAGCAAGGGGGCGGTCAAGATGCTGACCAAGGGCATGGCGATCGACTGGGGGCCGTACGGCATCAACGTCAACGGCCTCGGCCCCGGCTATTTCAAGACCGAACTCAATGAAAAACTGGTGGCCGATGAGCAGTTCAGCGCCTGGCTGATCGGGCGTACACCGAGCCGGCGCTGGGGCAAGGTCGAAGACCTGGGCGGCGCGGCGGTGTTCCTGGCCAGCGATGCATCGAGCTTCGTCAACGGCCACATCCTGTACGTCGATGGCGGCGTGACCGCTACCCTCTGACGGCCCCCGATCTTTTTTACGGAGAACCCATGCGCGCACTCGTTTGCCACGCTCCCCTGGACCTGCGCTTCGACAAATTCGTGTCCGATCAACCGGGCCCGACCGATCTCGGCGTGCGCATTGCCTATGGCGGCATTTGCGGCTCGGACCTGCACTACTTCCAGCACGGCGGCTTCGGTGCCGTGCGCATCAAGGAACCGATGGTGCTGGGGCACGAAGTGTCGGGCGTGATCGAGTCGGTGGGCAGTGCCGTCACTGAATTCCGGGTCGGCCAGCGTATCGCCGTGTCGCCCTCGCGGCCCTGCGGCACCTGCCGCTACTGCAACCTGGGCCTGCAGAACCATTGCATGGAAATGCGCTTTTACGGCAGCGCCATGCGCTTTCCCCATGTGCAGGGTGCGTTCCGCGAGCACCTGGTCATCGATGCCAGCCAGGCCCACCTGGTCGCCGACGATTTGCCGCTGTCTGAGGCGGCGTTGGCCGAACCGCTGTCGGTCGGCCTGCACGCCATCACGCGCGCCGGCTCGGTGTTCGGCAAGCGCGTGCTGGTCACGGGCTGCGGCCCGATCGGCCTGCTGTTGATCGCCGGCCTGCGACGCGCCGGTGCGGCGCACATCATCGCGGCCGACATTGCCGAATTGCCCCTGGCCTGTGCCGCCACCATGGGCGCAGACGAGACCATCAACCTCGCCCACAAGCCCGGTGGCCTGGCGCCCTATGCGCTCAACAAGGGCATGATCGACGTGATGTTCGAAGCCTCCGGCAGCGACAAGGCCTTGCGCACCGGGCTGGACGTGATGGCACCGCGCGGCGTGGTCGTGATCGTGGGGCTGGGCGGC
>DASXRN010000071.1:0-10123 GCA_036506595.1 Polaromonas sp.
TGGCACGCCAGCTCGGAGCCGACTGCGCGGTGGCGATTGGTGGAGGCTCCACCACCGGGCTGGGCAAGGCGATCGCACTCGATTCAGGGCTGCCGATTCTGGCCATTCCCACCACTTATGCGGGTTCGGAGATGACGCCGATCTACGGCATCACCGAAGCAGGCCTGAAAAAAACCGGCAAAGATGCGCGCGTGCTGCCGCGCAGCGTGATCTACGACCCCGAGCTGACGCTCGGCCTGTCGGTCGGCATGAGTGTCGTCAGCGGCATCAACGCGATTGCCCATGCGGCCGAAGGCCTGTACGCCGTCGACAGCAATCCCATCATGGACTTGATGGCAAAAGAGGGCATAGCTGCCATGGGACGGGCGCTACCAGCTATCAAAACCGTAGCAACTGATCTCGCGGCCCGAAGCGATGCCTTGTACGGCGCCTGGCTCTGCGGCACGGTGCTGGGCAATGTGGGCATGGCCCTGCATCACAAGCTGTGCCACACCCTGGGCGGCAGTTTTAATTTGCCGCATGCCGAGACCCACACCATTGTGTTGCCCCATGCGCTGGCCTACAACGCCGCTGCGGCGCCCCAGGCCATGCAGGCCATCGCCGACGCGCTCAACGGTAGCAGCGCGGCGCAGGCGGTGTTCGACCTGGCGAAAAACAATGGCGCACCGGTGGCGCTACGGGATATCGGGATGAAAGAGGTCGACCTGGATCGGGCTTGCGACATTGCGCTGCAGAACCAGTACCCGAATCCGCGTCCGCTGGAGCGCACTGCAATCCGGCAGTTGCTGCAGGATGCGTTTGAGGGGGTGCGGCCCCGGGAGTGAAGAGCGGGTGTGAATGTCTTCAATGTGCCCGTTACCGTCAGTCACTGGAAAGAAGTGAATAACAAGTTTGCAGCGGTAGCTGCCGGTGGGCAGTACCCGCTTCCTGGCAACCCAATTGCATGAGTTGGGTTACAAGTCAGCCGTCTCTCGTAGCGGCCAGCTTCGTGCCAAAAGGCGACATCCGACTGATCGATCCGGCGTGCTCATTGCGGTCATTGGGGATTTCAAAGTGCTTGCTAAAAAGAGCGGCCATTCGCCAGTGTGATTTTGTTCGCAGCCTCTGAGTAAAGATCGAAGATGCAAGGAATCAATCACGACGGACATGGTGCGCGATGACCGGCAGCTGTTTGGATATGCACGCACGTCTTCCAGTTCGTGCGTGCAGATGTCTCATTCCGGAGTGCAGCGCCGATTGGCTTGCCGGTGACAATGGGCCATTGTCGTAATCGCCCGAGGTTTAACCATGGTTTCACGCATCGACGAAGAAATTACCTTCCGCAAGCTGGAGATCCTGCTGGCGTTCTTGGAGACAGGGAATCTGACGCGGGCCGCAGAACAGTTGGGCGTCAGCACGGCCAGCGTTCACCGTGCGCTTCATTCGCTCGAGGCTGGTACCCGCTGCGCGCTGTTCCGCATGGAAGGGCGCAACTTGCTTCCGAATGACGCCGCCCATGCACTGGCCGAGGCGGCGCGCGAGGTGCTGCGCACGATGTCCGAGGGCATTAGATCGACGCGCGAAAAAGCCGGCTATGGAGCCAACCACATCCGTATCGGCTCGCTCTATTCCCTGACAAACCGAGTCGTACCGGCGCTGGTCATGGGCTTGAAGCTGCGCAAGTCTGAGATCGAGACCGAGCTAGTGCTGGGCTCGAATGCGGACCTACTGCGAAAGCTGCACGAAGGTGCGATCGATGCCGCCCTGATGGGCCTGCCCGAGGGCGAGACCGATATAGAGTCCCAGCTGCTGTTCGAAGACGAAATCTTCTTCGCTGCTCCGGAAGGCTCGCGCTATGCAGATCAGCCGGATGTGGATTTGAGCGCCTGTGCCGACGAGCGCTTCGTCAGCCTAGGCGAAGGCTTTGTCACCTACAGCGGCTTTGTAGAGGCTTTTCGCATTGCTCAGTTCACGCCGAACGTGGTGATGAAGACCGGCGACATCTTCTCGCTGATGAACCTGGTCGACGGTGGGGTGGGTTGCACCCTACTGCCCGGGCGCGTGCGCAGTACGCTGCCCAAGAAGGTGCAGTTGATTCCGCTGCAGGCCAAATACGCCATGCGCCAGAAGATCAGCGTCAGCTTCTTGCGCACGCGCGAGCGCGACCCGAGCCTACTCGCGCTGCTGGCCACCTGCCGCGGCTACAAGGCCGAAAACGACTGACTGTCGTTCTTGGGGTGCGCCAGTCGAAACAAGGGTTAACCCTTGATCGTTTCGGTGCGTGCAACGGTTACCTCTTGTGCTTGATTGATCCAGTTCAACGTCGTCAATACAGTGTGGCTCATGGATCGGCGCCATGAGTTTCTGCGAACGGCGCCAGGTTCTAACAGCCGCTGTTCCGCGGCGTAAACCTGGAGACAACATCATGATCATTTACGGCACCGCGCTTCTAGCCGTCTGCCATTTGCTCGGCATCTTTCTGGGCGACCTGCTCGGCCAGGCGCTGGGCGTGAAGACTAACGTCGGAGGGGTGGGCATCGCCATGCTGCTCCTCATCTTCGCCCGTCTATACATGGCCAAGAAGGACCTGCTGCCGAAGCTCACCGAGCTCGGGGTGGAGTATTGGGGCGCCATGTACATCCCCGTCGTGGTGGCTATGGCCGCACAGCAGGACATGGTCTCGGCCCTGCGCGGCGGGCCGGTCGCGGTGCTGTCTGCCATCGCCGCCGTTGGCACCTGTGCCTGTGTCATCGCCGCGATCAACCGCATGGAGATCACGGTCGAAGAACCGGTGCCCGAGCCCATCCTGCACGACAACCCCCTTTTGGCTGACTCGGAGTAACCACCATGATCGAAATCCTTCAAAAAGCTGCCGCCCACAACGGGCTGGTCACCGCCTTTGCTCTGGTCGGACTAATCGTTCTGCTGTCGGGCGAGATATCGCGCCGACTCACCTTCGGCCGCGTGCATGGCTCGGCCATCGCCATCGTCATCGGTTTGGGCCTGGCCTACTGGGGCGGTACACAAACTGGCGGGCACAAGGGCATGGCGGACATGTCTTTGTTTGGTGGCATCGGCCTGATGGGCGGTGCGATGTTGCGCGATTTCGCTATCGTTGCCACTGCTTTCGAGGTTCAGGTGACCGAGGCGCGCAAGGCCGGCCTGATCGGTGTTGTCGCGCTGCTGCTGGGTACGGTGGTACCCTTCATCGTCGGTGCTGGCATCGCCTGGAGCTTCGGCTACTCCGATGCTGTCAGTATGACCACCATAGGCGCCGGCGCGGTCACCTATATCGTCGGTCCGGTGACCGGCGCGGCTATCGGCGCCAGCCCGGACGTGATGGCGCTGAGCATCGCGACCGGCCTGGTCAAGGCGATCATCGTGATGGTTGGTACGCCCATCGCGGCGCGCTTCCTAGCCTTGAAGACACCCCGCTCTGCGATGGTGTTCGGCGGACTCGCTGGCACTGTGAGCGGCGTGTCTGCCGGCCTCGCGGCCACCGACCGCAAACTGGTGCCCTACGGCGCGTTGGTCGCCACATTCCACACCGGACTGGGTTGCCTGATGGGACCCTCGGTGCTGTTCCTGGCCACCAAGGCCCTCGTGGGTTGAGGCGACACACCATGGACCGCATGAACTGGAACACCAAGGCTAACAATCGGGCCGAACGCCTGGCTCGGGTCGCCGACGCTTTGGGACCGCAACGAATCGGCAAGCGCGTGACGACCGAGGCTGTAGTCGCGCTGCTTGAGGCTGCACTGGAGTCAGGTGATCGCGTTTGCCTCGAGGGCAACAACCAGAAGCAAGCCGACTTCCTGGCCCAGGCGCTGATGCAGATGGATCCTCAGAGGGTACACGGCCTGCACATGCTGCAGTCGGTGCTGGCGCTGCCGGAGCATCTGGATATCTTTGAGAACGGCATTGCCAGCCGGCTCGACTTTAGCTTCTCTGGTCCGCAGGGCGCACGCCTGGCCAAGCTGGTTTCTGCTGGTCGCCTTGAGATCGGTGCGATCCACACCTACCTCGAGCTGTTTGCCCGCTACTTCGTGGACCTGACGCCCAAGGTCGCCTTGGTAGCCGCCCATGCGGCCGATGCTGAGGGCAACCTCTACACCGGCCCCAACACCGAGGACACGCCGGCGATCGTGGAGGCTACGGCATTTTCCGGTGGCATTGTCATCGCGCAGGTCAACGAGTGGGTGGACGGCAAGACCACCACACTGCCGCGCGTTGACATCCCGGCAGACTGGGTCGACTTCGTCGTCGTTGCGCCGCGCCCGAACTTCATCGAGCCACTGTTCACCCGCGACCCGGCGCAGATCAGCGAGATCCAGGTGCTGATGGCCATGATGGCCATCAAGGGAATCTACGGCGAATACGGCGTGCAGCGCCTGAACCACGGCATCGGCTTCGACACTGCGGCCATCGAACTGCTGCTGCCGACCTATGGCGAGTCGCTCGGCCTGAAGGGCAAGATCTGCCGCCACTGGGCACTGAACCCGCACCCAGCCTTGATCCCGGCAATCGAGGCCGGCTGGGTGGAGTCAGTGCACTCCTTCGGCTCAGAGCTAGGCATGGAGGACTACATCCGCGCGCGCTCAGACGTTTTCTTCACCGGTCGCGACGGTAGCCTGCGCAGCAACCGCGCCTTCTGTCAGGCCGCGGGCCACTATGCTTGCGACCTGTTCATCGGTTCGACGCTGCAGATCGACCTGGATGGCAACAGCTCCACCGCCACGCTCGGCCGCATTTCCGGCTTCGGCGGCGCACCCAATATGGGGGCCGACGCGCGTGGCCGCCGTCACGCGAGTCCGGCCTGGTTGAAGGCTGGCCGCGAGGCGCGGTCGGGCCGGGGCGGCGCGTCCGGCACGCCACGTGGCCAAAAACTCGTCGTGCAAATGGTCGAGACGTTTCGCGAGCACATGCAGCCCGCCTTCGTCGAGCGGCTCGATGCCTGGACGCTGCAGGAACAGGCGGGCATGGCCTTGCCGCCGATCATGATCTATGGCGAGGACGTAACCCACATCCTCACCGAAGAGGGCATCGCCAACCTACTGCTGTGTCGCAACGACACCGAACGCGAACAAGCCATCCGAGGCGTGGCCGGCTACACCGCCGTTGGCCTGGGGCGCGACCGACGCATGGTCGAGAACCTGCGCGACCGCGGCATCATCCGGCGTCCAGAAGACATGGGCATCAATCCGCGCGAGGCCACTCGCAACCTGCTGGCAGCGCGCAGCATGCGCGACCTAGTGCGTGCCTCGGGTGGCCTCTACAACCCACCCAAACGCTTTAGACACTGGTGAATTGGAGACTCGAACATGAGCGACATTCCTACGGGACTTGAATCCCTTGACTACACCTTCCCCGGCCAACGCCCGGCGGGCGCCTTCGCGCCAGTGCTGGTTGGCGTCGTCGGCTCGGGCAACCTGGAAGTGCTGCTGGAGCCTGCCCCCGGCACCAGCTGTGACATTCACATCGAGACCTCTGCGCGCGGCTTTGGCACGATCTGGGAGGCGGTGGTTCGCGACTTCCACCAACGCCACCCCCTGGCCGGCGTGCGCGTATCCGTCAACGACATGGGTGCCACGCCCGCGGTCGTTAGCCTGCGGCTTGATCAGGCCGTTTCGGAGCTGACACCATGATGGCCAACATCTCTTTGAGCTATGCCGAATGCTCTGCACGCGAACGCCTGGCGCGCCTGGTCGATGCGGACAGCTTCCATGAATGGCTACCACCGGCCGAACGCGTGACCAGTCCACACTTGGCGCAATTGGGCGTACCATCCGCCTTCGATGACGGCGTGGCCATCGGCCGCGCAACACTGGCTGGCCGCACCATCTTCATCGCCGCCCAGGAAGGCGAGTTCATGGGTGGTGGCGTCGGTGAGGTGCATGGTGCCAAGCTGGTCGGTCTGCTGCAACGCGCGCTGCGCGACAGGCCTGATGCCGTCCTTCTGCTTGCCGAATCGGGTGGCGTACGCCTGCACGAGGCCAATGCTGGCCTGATCGCCGTGTCCGAGGTTATGCGGGCCCTGCTCGACGTTCGCGCGGCGGGCATCCCGGTTGTTGTACTGATCGGCGGCTCCAACGGCTGCTTCGGTGGCATGGGAATCGTGGCGCGCTGCGCTGACCGCGTCGTGATGAGTGACATGGGGCGCCTTGCCATGTCTGGCCCCGAGGTGATCGAGGCCTCGCACGGCGTCGATGAATTCGATGCGCGCGACCGCGCGCTGGTGTGGCGTACCACGGGTGGCAAGCACCGTTGGCTCACCGGCGACTGCGACGTGCTGGTGGAAGACGATGTGACGGCGTTTCGCGACGCGGCCATCGCTGAACTCGACGCGACAACCCCCGTGACCCAGGAACGTCTGGAAGATGAGCACGCGCTGCTGGCCTCTCGGCTTCGGCAGCTGCCAGACACCGTTGACGGTGACGAGGCAGTGGCCTTGTGGAGGCTAATGGGTGTCACCGATGCGGCACACGTCTCCGACCTGGACGTGAACGCTGTGCGCGCAATGCGCGTCGTTTGAGGAGCTTGAAAATGGACTGGAATACCCTGGCCTCGGCCTTATTCGGAGCCGACCACGGCATCAAGCAGGACGGCGACGTACTGCGCGGTACCGTGCAGTTCGACGGCATGCCTCTCGTGGTGATCGGCACCACCAACCACGCGCCGATCGGCGTGCGGCTCGCTTTGGCCCAGGCGCGCGCCGTACTCGACACGGTCGCGCAGCATCCCGGTCGGCCGATCCTGCTGCTCATCGATACCCAAGGCCAGCAATTGCGCCGGCGCGACGAACTGCTTGGCATCAACCGCGCGATGGCACACCTAGGCATGACCATCGATTTCGCGCGGCGCCGCGGTCACCGTGTGCTAGGTCTGGTGTACGACCAGGCTCTTTCGGGCGGCTTCATCACCTCGGGTCTGATTGCCGATGCCTGTGACGCGCTGCCTGAGGCCGAAATCCGCGTGATGCGGATCCCTGCAATGGCGCGCGTGACCAAATTGTCCGAGGCGATGTTGACCGAGCTGTCACAGACCAACCCGGTGTTCGCGCCCGGTGTCGGCAACTACGTCGCTATGGGCGGCGTGCGCGCTCTGTGGCAAGGCGACCTACCCGCTGCCTTGCGCGATGCAATGGCGAACGCGCCTGTCGACGACCGGCGCGCGCGCAATGGCGAGCAGCGCGGCGGACGACAGCTTGCTGCCAGCGTGGTGCAGCGTGTGCTCGACGCAGCATGAGCTCAATGGCCATGATTCCTTTACACCGACACCAGATTGTCTGGCTTAGAGAGACCGGCTGGTGCAGAGTGCAAGACCGCGACTGGGATGCCCAAGCGCGCGACTGCCTCGCTTATTGGGCTGAGAAACGCCTGCCGCTCGTCGTGACGCGTCAGACCTACCTCGCCGATGAGGAGTCGATTGCGGTGGGCTTGCCCGCGCCTTGCCGCTGGAACCGACGTCGCCTGGCTCTTAGCGTCGCGCGCAGCGACGTGTTGTACTTCGACGAGTTTCCCCTCGCCGAGAAGACTATTGGTCTGGTACCCGCCCCGACTCGCTCTGCCTGGCGCGGCCTATGCTCCAACCTCAAGGCAACGGGTGTGAACGCACGCGTGTATGGCAGCTATGGTTGGCAGTTGCTGAGCGGGCTCGATCATGTTCGCACGGGCTCAGATATCGACCTGTGGCTGTCGGTGTCAGACATTGATCAGGCTGATGCGGCTGTCGCATGCCTGCAATCCTTTTCGAGCGAGCGACTGCGCTTGGACGGTGAGCTGATGTTCAGCGGCGGCACCGCCGTGGCATGGCGCGAGTGGCTGGCCTGGCGCACCGGGCGCGTCAAGGGTCTGTTGGTCAAGACCATTGGCGGAAGCTCGTTGGTGCAATTGCCCACTTGGCAAGGCGTGGCGGCGATCGCGGAGGCAGCGTAATGCGAGAAGCTACCTCCCGTGTCGCTCCACATTGCCTGGCATCTACGCGACTGTCGCCACAGGCCATTGGTCGCGCGGCCACGCTAGCGCTGCACGATGAGCTGGCCCTGTCGCCAAAGCCGGGGTTGGTTACCCTAGTCGATCGAGGCAGTCACGACGACATGGATGCACACACTTTCATGCGCAGCCTGTTCGCATTGCGCGGCTATTTCGTGCGCATCGCCGGGCTGGGTGCCATGGGTGCGCCTTTTGAGAACCTCGAGCGCTGCGGCATCGAGGCCGAAACACGCATGCTCGCGGCCACGGGGGGCACTAACACGCACCGCGGCGCGATCTTCACCCTCGGCTTGTTGTGCGCCGCTGCAGGTGCCGTGGCCAACACCGGCCATATCCCATCCCCTGAATTGTTACGGCGCACGTTGCTTCAGCACTGGGGCGACGCTCTTGCCTCACGGGCTACACACCAGTCGACGCTGCCGGGCGGTATCGCTGCTCGCCGATACGGTCTGCGCAGTGCCTCGACGGAGGCGGCGTTGGGTTTTCCGGTGCTTTTCGAAACCGCATTGCCGGCGATGCAGGCGGGCTCAGCGCGGGGCCTTGAGCGACAGCATGTGCTGCTGGATACGTTGTTTCATGTCATTGCCGTCATGGACGACAGCAACCTTGCGCACCGCGGTGGCATACAAGGCCTGCACTTTGCCCAGCATGTCGCAGGCGGATTTCTCGCCGCAGGCGGTGCTGCGAGACCAAATGGAGTTACCGCGGCATTAGAAATTGGCCGCGATTTCGTCAGCCGCCGACTGTCGCCCGGCGGTGCCGCTGACACGCTGGCAGCCGCCTGTCTGGTCGCGCGCATCGGAAAACTCTCAATGGTGTGAGCTGCAGAATGGGCTTCGCAATCATCTTCTCCGGCCAGGGCATGCAGCATGCAGGCATGCTGCCCTGGCTGGCTGATGATGAACTTGTCGAACAAACGCGCTCCGAACTTGGGGTCATCGATTGGCGTGCTCACCTCAACGATGCAGGGTGGGCGTCACGGAACGCCAACGCGCAGGTTCTGCTGACTGGTCTGAACCTGGCTGCATGGACGCAACTATCACGATTACTGCCGCTGCCCTCCGCAGTGGCGGGCTACAGCGTAGGCGAACTCGCGAGTTTCGCCGCCGCTGGCGTATTCGACGTGCACACAGCCCTGGCTCTCGCCGGCACCCGTGCCCAGCTGATGGATGGATGTGCCACCCGGGCGCCAGGAGGCTTACTGGCCGTCCGTGGTCTGCCGGAATCGCAGATCGAGCGCATTTGCGTAGAGTCGGGTGTCGCAATCGCTATCGACAACGACCGCCTCGCGGTCGTACTTGGAGGGACGCATGCGGCCCTGGATGCGGCTGCGCGAGCGGCCCAGGCCGCCGGTGCGCATTGCACCCGACTCAAGGTCAACGTGGCCTCGCACACGCCTTTGATGCAAGATGCCGCAGTAGAGTTCTCTCAGGCCTTGTCCTCACTGCCGCTGCGTGCCCCACGCGTCCCCTTGTTCAGCAATGCCGCCGACCGCATTACGAGCGGCGCGCAGGCCGCCTGCGCTTTGGCGGTGCAGATCGCGCAGACGGTGGGCTGGAGTGCCTGCATGGACAACATCCACACGCGCCAAGTCCGGTGTGTACTCGAGGTTGGGCCCGGAGCAGCTCTCGCACGCATGTGGAATCAGCGCTTTCCGGACGTGCCAGCCCGATCGGTAGACGAGTTTCGCAGCGCATCGGCAATCGTCGATTGGGTGATGCGAAATGGTCGAGGTTGAGCGGGCCTCGTATTGCGGCTGCCAAAGCAGGAATGCTTGATGGACAACATCATCTTCCTGTCAACGCGACCGCCAGTCCACGTTATGAGCGATAGGAAAAAGATCCCGCTTTTGACTGACAGAGCGATCCCACAGCTACATGCCCAAAGACCGTTGCCGCGAGATGATCGTCCATCCCCTGACGTGCGCAACGCGTGCTGAATTCAAAACTGACTTCCTGATACCAGCCATTCGCCATCGGCCGCAGATGGCCGGGTGCGGGTGCAGCGAACATCTAAATCGACGCCACATTGCTGACGGTCAAGCTGCTGATGTCAATGTCGGGTGTGGAGCGAGCATTTCGGATGGCCCTATGCCGGCAGTCAGTCTTGACCTGCCCCTTGATGCACACGCTCGGATGACCGGAGTTGGCCGA
>DASXRN010000072.1:0-12792 GCA_036506595.1 Polaromonas sp.
TCGACTCAGAAGCGGCGATGACCAAGTTCCTGCACCTGATCGCCACCGAGCCGGAGATCGCCCGCGTGCCCGTCATGATCGACAGCTCCAAATGGAGCGTGATCGAGGCCGGCCTGCGCTGCATCCAGGGCAAGGGCATCGTCAACTCGATTTCCATGAAGGAGGGGCTGGAGCCCTTCAAGCATCAGGCCAAGCTGCTCAAGCGCTACGGCGCGGCCGCCGTGGTCATGGCCTTTGATGAGCAGGGCCAGGCCGACACCTACGAGCGCAAGATCGAAATCTGCGAGCGCGCCTACCGCGTGCTGGTCGATGAGGTCGGCTTTCCGCCCGAAGACATCATCTTTGACCCCAACATCTTTGCCATTGCCACCGGCATCGAGGAGCACAACAACTACGCGGTCGATTTCATCAATGCCACGCGCTGGATCAAGCAAAACCTGCCGGGCGCCAAGGTCTCGGGCGGCGTGTCCAACGTGTCCTTCAGCTTTCGCGGCAACGACCCCGTGCGTGAGGCGATCCACACGGTGTTTCTGTACCACGCGATCCAGGCCGGCATGGACATGGGCATCGTCAACGCCGGTATGGTCGGTGTCTATGACGACCTGGAGCCGACGCTGCGTGAGCGTGTTGAAGACGTGGTGCTGAATCGCCAGCCGGTCTACCAGCCCGGCGAGGCCGAGCTCACGCCCAGCGAGCGCCTGATTGAAGTGGCCGAAAGCGCCAAAAGCGGCGCCAAGGACGACAGCAAAAAGAACGAATGGCGCGCGCTGCCGGTGCGCGAGCGCCTGTCGCATGCCTTGGTGCTCGGCATGAACGAATTCATCACCGAGGACACCGAAGAGATGTGGCAGGCCATCAAGGCCGAAGGTGGCCGGCCGCTGCATGTGATTGAAGGCCCGCTGATGGACGGCATGAACGTGGTCGGCGACCTGTTTGGCCAGGGCAAGATGTTCTTGCCGCAGGTGGTGAAAAGCGCCCGCGTCATGAAGCAGGCCGTGGCGCATTTGCTGCCCTACATCGAAGCCGAAAAGCTGTTGCTGGAAGCCGCCGGCGGCGACGTGAAAACCAAGGGCAAGATCATCATCGCCACCGTCAAGGGCGATGTGCACGACATCGGCAAGAACATCGTCACCGTGGTCCTGCAATGCAACAACTTCGAAGTCGTCAACATGGGCGTGATGGTGCCCTGCCATGAGATCCTGGCGCGTGCCAAGGTCGAGGGCGCCGACATCGTGGGCCTGTCGGGCCTGATCACGCCCAGCCTGGAAGAAATGCAGTACGTCGCCGCCGAGATGCAGAAGGACGAGCATTTCCGCATCAAGAAAATCCCGCTGCTGATTGGCGGCGCTACCACCAGCCGGGTGCACACGGCCGTCAAGATTTCTCCGCACTACGAAGGCCCGGTGGTCTATGTGCCCGATGCCTCGCGCAGCGTCAGCGTGGCGCAAAGCCTGCTGTCGGACCAGGCCACCAAGTACATAGCCGAGATCAACAGCGATTACGACAAGGTACGCACCCAGCACGCCAACAAAAAGCAGACGCCCATGTGGCCCCTGGCCAAGGCGCGCGCCAATGCCACGCGCATGGACTGGGCCCACTACACGCCGCCCGTGCCCAAATTCATTGGCCGGCGCGTCTTCAAGAACTTCGACCTGGCCGAGCTGGCGCAGTACATCGACTGGGGCCCGTTTTTCCAGACCTGGGACCTGGCGGGGCCTTTCCCGGCCATCCTGAAAGACGAGGTAGTCGGCACCGAGGCGGTGCGCGTCTATGCCGACGCGCAGCGCATGCTCAAGCGCCTGATCGAGGGCCGCTGGCTCACCGCCAGTGGCGTGATGGGCTTGTACCCGGCCAACAGCGTGGGTGACGACATCGAGATCTACACCGACGAGTCGCGCAGCGAGGTCGCCATGACCTGGTACGGCCTGCGCCAGCAGGCGGAAAAAACCGCGGTTGACGGTGTCATGCGCCCCAGCCGCTGTCTGGCCGACTTCGTCGCGCCCAAGATTCTTGCTCCTGAATTAATAGCTGCTCGCGCCCGTGCAGCAAGGGTGGAAGGCCAAAATGACCCAAAAATTGCCGATTACATCGGGGTTTTTGCTGTCACCGCGGGTCTGGGCGCCGAGAAGAAGGAAAAGTACTTCATCGACGACCATGACGACTACTCGTCCATCATGCTCAAGGCGCTGGCCGACCGGCTGGCCGAGGCCTTTGCCGAAGCCCTGCACCAGCGCGTGCGCAAGGACTTGTGGGGCTATGTACCGGCCGAATCGCTGGACAGCGAGGCGCTGATCGCCGAAAAATACCAGGGCATACGCCCGGCCCCGGGCTATCCGGCCTGCCCGGACCACAGCGTGAAAAAAGACATGTTTGAGCTGCTCAAGGCCGACGAGATTGGCATGGCGCTGACGACAAGCCTGGCCATGACACCGGCGGCCAGCGTCAGCGGCTTTTACCTGAGCCACCCCGAGAGCGTTTATTTCAACGTGGGAAAGATTGGCGACGACCAGCTGCAGGACCTGGCGGCCCGGCGCGGCGCCAAGGCCGAGGATTTGCAGCGCTTGCTGGCGCCTAACCTGTAAATTCTGTGCGGGTTTTGTCGGCGTCTAGCCTCTTGACGGCTACCGTCCCGGGGCCAAGCCTGCGGTTGGTTTGCAACCGGAACGTCAGCAACTAGCAGGCGCCCAGCGCTGCCTGCGATTGTCAGCCGAACCGGGGGGCGTGCGTTATATCTGGACTTTTTTTGCTTTCATCTTTTTAGGGAGACCTTTCATGCGTCAATTGTTTCTTGCTGTTCTGATCGCCACGGCCACCGCCAGCGCGGTTGCCCAGCCTCCGGCCAAGGGCCGGGCAGGCGCCGCGTTATGCGATATCTGCGGCACTGTGCAGGACGTCCGGCAGGAAAAGCAAAAGGGTGAGGGCGGCGTGGCAGGGATGGCTGGCGGTGCAGTGGTCGGTGGCCTGCTCGGCAACCAGGTCGGTGGCGGGACCGGCAAGACTCTGGCCACGGTCGGCGGCGCGGTTGCCGGTGGCTTTCTGGGCAACGAAGTCCAGAAGCGGGTGACTAGCAAGACCGTCTGGGTCACTACCGTTCGCATGAAGGACGGCCGCGTTCAGACTTTCGCGCAGGAGGCTCAACCCGGCTGGGCGGCGGGCCAAGTCGTTCAAGTGCATGGCACGGCGCTAAAGCGGCGCTAAAGCAATCGCCTAGGCGGTTTCGTCTAAAAAATACCGTCAGTTTTAACTGGACGGTCTTTTTTTATGCGCTTGTCAGCGATTTTTACCTGAGCTATCCGCAAAGCACCTATTTCAACGCGGGCAAGATCGGCGACGACCAGCTGTAAGACCTGGCGGCCCGGCGCGGTGCCAAGGCCGAGCAATTGCAGCGCTTGCTGGCGCCAAATCTGTGAGGCTTGGCCAGGCCTTGCTGCTTTACGGTGGGTTGACTGACGCTTTGCCCGCGTTTACAAAAAGACACGGGTGATTCGCCGGCTGTGTGTACCTTTGGGTCTTGTGCGGCGTTCAATGCAAGGACACTGCGCACAGCGCCGCAGATTGTCACCTCACCACGAAGGGCCACATATGAATACCTCCATCGACAATTTACAGCCGGGCCAGCAGCCCGCATCGTCGGGCAACAAGCCGCTGTGGGCTGCCGTCGGCGTTCTCAGCGTGGCTGTGCTCGGCATGGGCGGCACCATGCTTTACAACCAGCGGGCCCAAACGTCGTTGGCGCCTGCAGCCACCGTGGCGGCCGTCACCCCGCCTCAAGCGGTTGCCACGCCGCAGCTTGCCGCCCCCGCTGCATCGGCCAATCCAGCCAATGCCGCAGATGACCTGGCTGAAAAGCCGGTCGCTGCACCGGCCAAACCGGCACCCGCGAAGAAGGTGGTCAAGCCCGTGCCTAAACCGGCACCTGCACCAAGCTATTCCGGCGCTTCACCGGCGCCTTATCCGGCCCCGGCACCTGCCGTGGCGGCTGCACCGGTGTGTGCCGTGTGCGGCTCCGTTGAGTCGGTCACGCCGGTGGAGCGGTCCAGCAAACCGGCCGGCCCAGGCGCAGGCGCCGTGGCGGGCGGGGTGCTGGGCGCCGTGCTGGGCAACCAGGTGGGCCATGGCGGCGGCCGCACGGCAGCGACCATTCTGGGCGCGGTCGGCGGTGGTTTTGCCGGCAATGCGATTGAAGGGCATATGCGCAAGGAAACCGTCTACCAGGTCGGTGTGCGCATGGAAGACGGTTCGCGCCGCATGCTGGAAGTTGCACGCGCGCCCAGCGTCGGCAGCCGCGTGACGGTGGAAGGCGCCACGCTGCGGACCAGCGATGGCGTGGCCTATGGCCCCAAGCCGCCACCCGCGCCGGTAGCCCCCCAGCCTTCGCCGACTGAAGGTATCTACGGCCGTTAAGGGGGTGTTGAGTGACGTTAAGGGCCGTCTGCAACAGTGAAGGGCTTAGTGCGCCGCCTTGAGCGCGCGCCGGTACTGCACCGCTTCCGCCACATGCGTGACCTGCACCGCCTGCGCACCGGCCAGGTCGGCAATGGTTCTGGCCACCTTCAGGCAGCGGTGAATACTGCGGCCCGACCAACCTAGCCGCGCGGCGGCGGTGTTGAGAAATTTCGCCGCTGCGTCGTCAAGATGGCATTGCGCATCAATGGCCTGGCCTTCCAAAGCCTGGTTGCTGCTGCCCTGCCGGCTGATGGCGCGCTCTCTGGCCTGAGTCACCCGGTGTCTGATGGCGGCGCTGGCCTCACCGGGCGGCGTGTTCACCAGCTCATCGGCCGCCAGGCTACCGACTTCCACATGCAGGTCAATCCGGTCCAGCAAAGGGCCACTGAGCTTGCCCTGGTAACGCGAGACCTGATCGGGTGAGCAGCGGCAGGCCCGCAGGCTGGAGCCCAGATAGCCGCAAGGGCAGGGGTTCATGGCGGCGACGAGCTGGAAGCGGGCCGGAAACTCGGCGCGATGCGCCGCCCGCGAGATGGTAATGGTGCCGGACTCCAGCGGCTCACGCAGGGCTTCCAGCGCGGCCCTGGGAAATTCGGGCAGCTCATCCAGAAACAAGACGCCCCGGTGCGCCATAGAGATTTCGCCGGGGCGCGGGGGCGAGCCGCCGCCCACCAGCGCCACGGCGCTGGCCGTGTGGTGCGGCGCAGAGGTCGGCCGCACGGCCCAGTTTTCCAGCGCAAAGCGTCCGCCCAGCGAGGCGACGGCCGCGCTTTCCAGCGCCTCCTGCGTCGTCATGGCGGGCAGCAGACCGGCAAAACGCTGGGCCAGCATGGATTTGCCGGAGCCGGGTGCGCCCATCATCAGCACGCTGTGCCCGCCGGCGGCGGCAATCTCCAGCGCCCGCCGCGCGGCGGCCTGGCCTTTCACGTCGGCCAGGTCCGGGTAGTTGGGTTGTCGCTGGTTGGTGAGGGGCTCAATGCGTGTCCAGCCGTCCAGGACCTCCGGCGCCATGTCGCCCGGCAAAAACTGCCTGACCACGTCCAGCAAGTGGTGGGCGCGGTAAATCTCGGCATCAGGAACCAGCGCCGCTTCCTGGGCGCTGCCTTCCGGTAGCACCAGTTTGGGCTGTCCCTCGGTAGATTCGCTGGCACGATGGGCCAAGGCCAGACTCATGGCCAGCGCGCCCCTGACGGGCCGCAAATCGCCGCCCAGGGACAGCTCCCCGGCAAACTCATAGCCCTCTAGCTTGCGGGCATCGAGCTGGCCGCTGGCGGCCAGAATGCCCAGGGCAATCGGCAAGTCAAAACGGCCCGAATCCTTGGGCAGATCGGCAGGCGCCAGGTTGACAGTGATCCTTTTATTGGCCGGAAACTCCAGCCCGGTGTTCTGAATGGCTGAGCGCACCCGTTCGCGTGCTTCTTTCACCTCGGTTTCCGCCAGCCCGACCAGCGTGAAGCTCGGCAGCCCATTGGCCAGATGCACCTCGACGCACACGGGCCGCGCTTCCAGGCCCAACAAGGCGCGACTATGCACTAAAGACAAGCTCATTCAGGGACTCCCTTTTAAATGCGCCAAAGTTGTGCGTTTTGCGCGCCAATTTGGTGCTGTATGTATTTTTGTGGCTGTACCTGTAACGTGACAGTCCTGGAAAAGGTAGACCGGTAGAGCCCGGGCGGCAAAGTTTTGGCACGGTACATGCTTAGAAACTTTCATCCAAGTTCAACAACACCGGAGCCTTCATGAAATTCATGCCTGCTAAAGCTGCCCTCGTTACATCTTTCATTTTGTCCGGCAGCGCTTTCGCCCAGACCGCCACGCCGGCTGCAGAACCTGCAGCATCGCCGCTGACCTTCAATATTTCCTTGGCCAGCAATTACAAGTTCCGTGGCCAAGACCAGGACGTGTCTAAAACCCGGGCCTTCAAGCCCGCTCTTCAAGGCGGCGTTGACTACGCGTTCGACAGCGGTTTTTATCTGGGCAACTGGAACTCCACGATCAACTGGACCAAGTACCTGCCTTCCGGCAACAACAGCAGTGTTGAAATCGACCTCTATGGCGGTTACAAGTTCAAGGCCGGTCCTCTCGACATGGATGTGGGTGCATTGACCTACCTCTATCCGAGTGCCAGCGGCGCCAACACGACCGAGGTCTACCTCGGCGCCGCTTACGGCCCGGTCAGCGCCAAGTACTCACACACCGTTTCCAAGGGCTACTTTGGCCTTGGCAAGGAAGCTATTACCGGTATTCCGTCCGGCGAAGGCCGCGGCACTGGATACTTTAATTTGGCATTGGCCCAGGAAGTGATGCCCAAAGTGACGCTTAAGGCATCGGTTGGTTTCACCGACTTCAAGAGCGGCGTCAACGCTGCCGGTATTCCTGACTACATGGACTACAGCGTGGGCGCAGCTTACGACCTGGGTGCGGGCCTGAGCCTGTCGGGCGCTGTCGTCGGAGGCAACAAGAAGTCCAGCTTCCTCTACCCGGCTTCGGTGGACACCAGCGGCAAATCCATCAACAAAAGCACTTTGGTCGTCATGCTGACCAAAGCCCTGTAAACCGGATCCGGGTGTGGCCGGCATGGCCGCAACCCGATCGAACCCTCTGGAGGAAACCTGAAAATGAAACTCGTCACGGCCATCATCAAACCGTTCAAGTTGGATGAAGTGCGCGAAGCACTCTCCGCGATCGGCGTACAAGGCATCACGGTCACCGAAGTCAAGGGCTTCGGCCGCCAGAAAGGCCACACGGAGCTGTACCGCGGTGCAGAGTATGTGGTTGACTTCCTGCCCAAGGTCAAAATTGAAGCGGCAGTTTCCGACGACCTGGTAGACCGCGTGATTGAAGCGGTTGAGGGGGCGGCCCGCACCGGCAAGATCGGCGACGGCAAGGTCTTTGTCTACAACCTGGAACAAGTTGTGCGTATCCGCACCGGTGAAACCGGCAAGGAAGCGCTGTAAGGCCTCGTCCTTTTAAAAGCCTATAAAAGAGAACACAGACATGAAAAAACTACTTGCCTCCCTAGCTTTGGGATTGAGTTTGCTGACGGGTAGCGCAGCCGTACTGGCGCAGGCCCCGGTTGCAGCGCCTGCCGCATCGGCTGCGGCGGAAGCCAAACCTGCAGACACGGCAGCTCCGGCTGCCGCCCCTGTTGCAGCGCCAGCGCCCGCCGCCGCAGCGGCTGCTGCCCCGGCTGCTGCGCCTGCTGCCGCAGCGGCTCCCATTCCCAACAAGGGCGATACCGCCTGGATGCTGGTCTCCACTCTTTTGGTCCTGATGATGGCCGTGCCGGGTCTGGCCTTGTTTTATGGCGGTCTGGTCCGCAGCAAGAACATGCTGTCGGTCCTGATGCAGGTCATGGTGACTTTCTCCATGATCCTCGTGCTGTGGTTTATCTATGGCTACAGCCTGGCCTTTACCGAAGGCAATGCGTTCTTCGGCAGCTTTGACCGGCTGTTCATGAAAGGCATTTGGGACAATGCGGCAGGCACCTTTGCCAACGCTGCCACCTTCAGCAAGGGTGTCTACATCCCTGAAATTGTGTATGCCGCATTCCAGGCCACCTTTGCCGCCATCACCTGCACCTTGATAGTGGGCGCTTTTGCCGAACGCATCAAGTTCTCCGCAGTGCTGTTGTTCATGGCCATCTGGTTCACTTTCAGCTACGCACCGATTGCGCACATGGTGTGGTTCTGGATGGGTCCTGATGCCTATACGGGCAAGGAAGTTGTCGATGCGGTGAATGGCAAGGGCGGCTACCTCTGGCAGATGGGCGCGCTTGACTTCGCAGGCGGTACCGTTGTGCACATCAATGCGGCCGTGGCCGGTCTGGTCGGTGCGTTCGTGGTGGGCAAGCGCATCGGCTACGGTAAGGAATCGATGGCGCCTCACAGCCTGACTTTGACCATGGTGGGTGCCGCCCTGTTGTGGGTGGGCTGGTTTGGCTTTAACGCAGGTTCTGCGCTCGAAGCGAACGGCTTTGCTGCCCTGGCATTCATCAACACGCTGTGCGCAACTGCTGCGGCTGTGCTGGCATGGTGTGTGGGCGAAGCGCTGATGAAGGGCAAGGCCTCCATGCTCGGCGCGGCTTCTGGTTGCGTTGCAGGTCTGGTTGCCATCACGCCAGCAGCCGGTAACGTCGGCATCGGCGGCGGTATTGTCATCGGCTTAGCCGCCGGCTTTGCCTGCCTCTGGGGCGTGAATGGCCTGAAGAAGCTGCTGGGCGCAGACGATTCGCTGGACGTATTCGGCGTGCACGGCATCGGCGGTATTCTGGGTGCATTGCTGACCGGTGTATTCAACTCCCCGGCGCTGGGTGGCCCCAGCTTCGTGGGTGACTGGGTTACGGCGACCAGCGTGACCGCAGCAGACTACTCCATCGTTTCGCAGGTGTGGATTCAGGCCAAAGCCGTGTTGATCACGGTGGTCTGGTCGGGCGTGGTGTCCTTCATTGCCTACAAGGTGGTTGACCTGACGATCGGTCTGCGCGTCAGTGAAGAAGACGAGCGCGAAGGCCTGGACATCACCTCACACGGTGAAACCGCCTACAACCGCTGATTGGAATCCCTGGAATTAACAGGAATCAATAGGACTAAAGGGACTGCGCCAAAAGCAGTCCTGTGATTGACGAGAGTCTCTTTTGGATGTTCAGCCCGCCGGCGTAAGTCGGCGGGCTGTTTTTTTTTTTGCCTGTACCGTCTGTTTTGTCAGGCGATTTGCGTATCCTATTCATATATTCAGCCGTGTTGCACGGTATTGCTCGCAGAGAACAACCCTCAAAGAGAGTCACGATGATGGACACGCCGGAAAAGAGGCCTTCATTTTTCTTCTGGCTCAAGATCGCATTGGCGTCTTCGGTGCTGATAGTGCTTGTCGTCCTTGGGCTGCTTGTCGCCCAGGAAATGCGCACTTCGGATTACCAGGCACGGTTTTTTGCCGGTCTGGCCAGCAAGGCCAGCTATACGCTTGAGGCGGGGCCGAGTCCATCCATCCGTTTCCCCCAGAGTGCGCCGTATGACGATCGCCTCGGTTATGCCGAGTTGCCGCTGATTCTCGACAAGCTCAAGACCCGGGATTTCGAGATCGTCAAACAGGCACGGATATCAACCGGCATGGCGCAGATCGTGGACGAAGGTTATTTCGCCCCCTATCTTGAAAAGACCCAGGGCGGCCTGAGCATCCTCGATTGTCACAACGACAGCCTGTTTCAGGAGCGCTATCCGAAACGGGTCTACGAACGCTTTGACGATATCGCGCCGATTCTGGTGCAGAGCCTGCTGTTCATCGAGAACCGCGAACTGCTCGATCCTAGCTATCCGAAGCGCAATCCGGCAATCGAGTGGGACCGGCTGGCCAATGCGGTGCTGATCAAGGCCAGGAGTGCCATCACCGGCAATGGCAGAACGCCTGGCGGCAGCACGCTGGCGACCCAGATCGAAAAATACCGCCATTCTTCCGAGGGACGCACTTCATCGATCCAGGAAAAGCTGCAGCAGATGGTGTCGGCCGCCTTGCGTGCCTATCAGCAGGGCGAGGATACCAGCGCGGTGCGGCGCCAGATCGTGCTGAGCTACATCAATACGATGCCGCTGTCAGCCAAGGCCGGCTTTGGCGAGGTGCATGGCCTGGGCGATGGTTTGTGGGTCTGGTACGGGCGTGATTTCGATGAAGTCAATCGCATCCTGAACAATGCGGCCGACCAGAATGGCGCTACCTACGATAGCGACACTATTCACGAGCAGGCGCAACTGTACAAGCAGGCGCTCAGCCTGCTGATTTCACAGCGCCGCCCTTCATATTATTTCGATGCCAATGAGGCCGAGCTGGAGCAACTCACCGACAGCCATCTGCGCCTGCTGGGCAGTGCCGGCGTGATTACGCCCGCGCTGCGCGATGCGGCACTCAAGGCGAAGCTGAATCGGCGTGCCAATAAGGTGCCTGCGGCAGCGGTTTCTTTCGTCACGCAGAAGGCGGCCAATGCCGTGCGCACGCATCTTGCCGGCTTGCTCGGCGGCAGCCGCCTGTACGATCTGGATCGCCTCGATCTCAGCGTGGCCAGCACGCTGGATGCGCCGGTGCAGACGGCAGTGACCAGCCTGTTGCGGGAGTTGCGCAACCCGGCCCGCGCCAAGGCGGCGGGCCTCAACAGCAAGCAGTTGCTGGAGCGTGGCGATCCGGCCAAGGTGGTGTACAGCTTCACGCTGTATGAGCGCGGAAGCGGCGCCAATTACCTGCGGGTGCAAACCGATAATTTCGACCAGCCGCTGAATATCAACGAAGGCACCAAGCTAGACCTGGGGTCCACCGCCAAACTGCGCACGCTGGTGACCTACCTCGACATCATGGCCAAGCTGCACCAGCGGCTGTCCGTGCTGGATAACACGCAATTGCGGGCGCTGGAAGTCGACCGGCAGGATGTCTTGACGCGCTGGGCGGCCGATTATTTTCTTGCTGTGAATGATAAAGGCCTGGGCGCGATGCTGGATGCGGCGCTGGAGCGGCGCTATTCCGCCAGTACGGCGGAAGGATTTTTTACCGGCGGCGGACTGCACCACTTCGACAATTTCAAGCGTGAGGACGATGGCAAGGTGATGTCGGTGCGCGACGGACTGCGCAATTCGGTCAACCTGGTGTTCATCCGGCTGATGCGCGATATCGTGCACCATTATATGTTTCTGACCCCCGGCTCCTCGGCCAAGCTGCTGCAGGATGCCGACGATCCGCGCCGCGCCGCGTATCTGGCGCGCTTCGCCGATCGCGAAGGGCAGGTCTTCATGCGGCGCTTCCTAGTCAAATACCAGGGAAAAACCGCACAAGAGGCGGAGGATTTGCTGCTGGAGAGCGTGCGCCCGACCACGTCGCGGCTGGCGGCCATCTTCCGCACCATTGCGCCGGATGCGCCGCTGGATCAGTTCACCGATTTCGTGAGAGACAATTTGCCGGACGGCATCGATCCGGCCGAGCCCAAGCTGGCCAAACTCTACGCGCAATACGCGCCAGAGCAGATGTCGCTGGCCGATCGCGGCTATCTGGCGGGCGTGCATCCGCTGGAGTTGTGGCTGGTCGGCTATCTGCGCAAGCATCCGGGGGCGAGCCAGACGCAAGTGATGCAGGCCAGTAGTGCCGAGCGGCAGGTGGTGTATTCCTGGCTGTTTTCCACCCATCGCAAACATGCGCAGGACAAGCGGATTCTGGGCTTGCTCGAAAGCGAGGGGTTTCTGGAAATCCACCGTCAATGGGCGAATATGGGTTACCCCTTCGATTCGCTGGTGCCGTCTTATGCGACCGCGCTCGGGGCCTCGGCCGACCGTCCCGCCGCATTGGCGGAATTGATGGGAATTCTCGTCAACGATGGCGTGCGCAAACCGAATACGCGCATCAAGTCGCTGCACTTCGCGGCCGCAACGCCCTATGAAACCCTGCTGCAATACCAGCCCGGCAAGGCGGAACAAGTGCTGGCGCCCGAAGTGGCGCAAGCGGTGCGCGGCGCCATCCGGCTGGTCGTGGAGGATGGCACCGCCAGGCGCGTGAAGCAGGCCTTTGTGCGGCCTGATGGCAGCATCATTGCGGTCGGCGGCAAGACCGGCACCGGCGATCAGCGCTTCGATACCTATGGCGCGGGTGGCCGCCTGATCCAGTCGCGCGTGGTGAATCGCTCGGCGACTTTCGTGTTCAACATCGACGAGCGTTTCTTCGGCACCATCATCGCCTACGTGCCGGGCGCGCAGGCCGCCGCCTACGACTTCACCAGCGGCCTGCCGGTGCAATTGCTGAAGGTGCTGGCGCCCAAGCTGATGCCCCTGGTCAATGCAGGAGCGCGCGGTGCCGCAGCGACTGGCGCTTGCGTGAATTGAGTCAAAAAAGAAGGTAGTTCATGAGCTGGCAGACCGTTGTTGCACAACCCAGCGAGCTGGGTGAGTCGCCCTTCTGGCACCCCGATGAGCAGATGCTTTACTGGGTCGATATTCCCGCCAGGCAAATTCACCGCTGCAATGTGTTCATGGGTACTGTGGAACGCTGGGCCATGCCCTCGGAGCCAGGCTGCATCGCACCCGCGCGCACACGGGGGCAAGCCAGCGGTCTGGTCATTGCACTGCGCGACGGCATATACCGGGCGCGGCAATGGGGCGGCCCCCTGCAGCGGCTGGTGGCCGCTGAGCACGACCCCGCCACCACCCGCTTTAACGACGGCAAGGCCGACCCGCTGGGCCGCTTCTGGACCGGCACCATTTACGAGCCGCGGGATGCGCGCAAGGCCAGGCTTTACTCGCTACAGGAGCGCCATGGCGGCACGCCGGTGCTGGAGCGCAAGGCCGGTGATGCCACCGTGAGTAACGGCCTGGCCTGGTC
>DASXRN010000073.1:0-20366 GCA_036506595.1 Polaromonas sp.
GAAAAATCGACGTCCGCACAATGGAGGTGCCGATGCCTGACGAGTCATTACCGCTCACCGTCTGTCAGCGTCGTCAATCGCTTGGTCAGCCATGTCCCGGCATTTGGCGGGTAAGCGAGCCCGCTGATGCCGCAACCCCACACACCGCCGTGCGGACAGTCCGCGTGTGGGCACCGACTGGGGCTCAACAGGACCTTGCAAGGCGATGGCTCCCCATCAGGGACGTCAAGCGGGATCCCATTACTAATAGTGCTGGCGGCTCACATGAGTACCTAGTGGACACAACGACGCGGGGTCAACCGGTCTTCGAGTACAGCTACGAGCAAAATGCGAGGTCGCTTTTTGCTTGGGCTGTTATGGCAGAAGTGCTTCGGGATGGCGTGGCTCAACTCGCCACCTTTTGGTTTCAGCCTCCTGCGGGCCTACGCTTAAACGAATTCACCGCGTGGCGTCCGGCCGACGTTGAGGAGCCCACAAAGGCCGGGACCAGATCGTATGCCATAGCGATGGCGAATAACTCGGGACTTGCACAAGGCACGGTTGGGCCGGGCTCCCCGTATGTTCGATTTGGGCTATTTACGTACCGTCAATACAAGGATTCGGAGCGACTTTATAGGTATGAATTCAAACACGCATACCTCAAAGCAAAACAAGCTTTTCCGAGCAGCACGGAAGTCCAGGTGCTTCGCACCGGAGCGACGGAAATTCCACCGTGCTGAGCGGGCAACGGCGCCCAAATCACCCCAACTATCAAACATCAGCGCCTGTTTTTCGTCAAATTGAAGGTTGACTGTCAGTCTGTAGCGAACATCCAGCACGAGCTTCGAGCGAGACACCTTGTGCCCGCTGCTATCCGCCAATCCAAGGCATTACCCCCCAGTTCTCCAACTGTATGCCCACCTTCAACCGGTCCGAGCCATACGCGCAGGCTATTCGACCGTCACAGAACTCGTAATCTTTACAACGACCTCCCGCAGTATCGTGAATCGACGGGCGGCTGCCCATCAGTCTTTCGCTAAGTCGCTGGCGAGACGAGCCCCCAATCTTCAGCCAGCAACCGACTCACCAACCGGCGCAACCAATCCAATACGGTCCAACGCAGCCGCCAACTGCCCCGCCGTGCGCTCCACCTGGTGCCACTTCTCCAGCCCGAACAACCCGACGCGGAAGCTCATGAAGTCCGCGCCTTCGTCGCATTGCAGCGGCACACCGGCTGCCGTCTGCAAACCCTGGTCGAGGAACTTGCGACCGGACTGGATCTCGGGGTCTGTGGTGTAGCTGACCACCACGCCGGGCGCCTTGAAACCGTCGGCGGCGACGCTGGGCAGGCCGCGGCTTTCGAACAGGGCGCGCACCTGGCTGCCTAGCGCTTCCTGCTCGGCGCGCACCTTGGCGAACCCATAAGCCTGCGTTTCTTTCATGGCGGCGCGCAGGCTTGTGAGGGCGTCGGTGGGCAGGGTGGCGTGGTAGGCGTGGCCGCCTTTTTCGTAAGTCTCCATGATCTGCAGCCATTTCTTTAAATCGCAGGCAAAGCTGGAGCTGGTGGTGGATTCAATGGCGGATCTAGCGCGCTCGCTGAGCATGACCATGGCGCAGCAGGGTGAGCTGCTCCAGCCTTTTTGCGGCGCAGAGATCAGCACGTCGACGCCCGTGGCCTTCATGTCTACCCACATCGCGCCCGAGGCGATGCAGTCGAGCACAAACAGGCCACCCACTTCATGCACGGCATCGGCCACGGCGCGCAGGTAGTTGTCGGGCAGGATCATGCCGGAGGCGGTTTCCACATGCGGGGCGAAGACGAGGGCGGGCTTTTCTTTGGCGATGGCGGCCTGGACATCGGCTATGGGCGCGGGGGCCCAGGGTGCCTGGGCGCCTGCGCCGGTTTGACGGGCCTTGAGCACGGTGGACGATGCGGGGATTTGCCCCATGTCGAAAATCTGCGTCCAGCGGTAGCTGAACCAGCCGTTGCGGATGACCAGCACATGCCGGCCGGCGGCGAATTGCCGCGCCACGGCTTCCATGCCATAGGTGCCGCTGCCGGGCACCAGCGCCACCGAGGGCGCGTTGTACACCTCCTTCAGAATGCGGGAGATGTCACGCATCACGCCCTGGAAGCCGCGCGACATGTGGTTGAGCGCGCGGTCGGTGTACACCACCGAGAATTCAAGCAGGCCATCAGGGTCGACGTTGGGCAGCAGTCCGGGCATGGGATTCCTTCAGAGTGGCGGAAAAAGTCGGACTGGCAGCTTAGCATGTGCGCCGTTTTCAAAGCGCTCCAGCGCGCTCAAGCAGGTTGCGCCAACCTGAAGAACACTCACTTATTGATAGCTGCTTGCGCTGGCAAAACGTGGGCTAGCGGCCTGTCACATGCCCGGCCGCGAACGCAAACGTCAAGCCGGTTTCGCCTTGCGCTTTTCCCGGTCTTCCAGCGTTTCGGTCGGCCCGCCCTGCTTGACCCATTCGCCATAGCCGCCGTCCATGTGCGCCACGTTGGTCATGCCCATGTCCTGCAAGGTTTTGGTGGCCAGCGCACTGCGCCAGCCGGCGCCGCAAAACAGGATGAACTCCTTGCCTTCGTCGGCAAACAGGGGCTTGTGGTAGGGCGAGGCCGGGTCGACCCAGAACTCCAGCATGCCGCGGGGCGCATGGTAGGCGCCCGCTACCGTGCCGGCCGCCAGCTCGCGCACGTCGCGGATGTCGACGAGTTGCACCTTGGGGTCGGCGAGTTTTGCCTTGACCTCTTCGACCGAATAGTTCTTGATCTGGGCCATGGCCTCGTCGACCAGGGCGCGGAATCCTTTGGTAATTGGCATGCTGTGTCTCCTTGAGCGCGGCAGGCCTCAGGCCAGCGCGCGCTGAATAATGATTTTCTGCACGTCGGATGTGCCTTCGTAGATCTGGCAGACGCGCACATCGCGGTAGATGCGCTCCACCGGAAAGTCGCTGACATAGCCATAACCGCCCAGGGTCTGGATGGCGGCGCTACAGACCTGTTCGGCCATTTCGCTGGCGAACAGCTTGGCCATGGCAGCTTCTTTCAGGCAGGGCTGGCCGGCATCGCGCAGGCTGGCGGCGTGCCAGATCAGCTGGCGCGCTGCTTCAATCTTGGTGGCGCATTCGGCCAGCCGGAAGCCGACGGCCTGGTGGTTGAAGATGGCCGTGCCGAAGCTCTGGCGCTCCTTGGCGTAATCGAGCGCGCATTCGAACGCGCTGCGCGCCATGCCCACGCTTTGCGCGGCAATGCCGATGCGCCCGCCTTCGAGCGCGCCCAGGGCGATCTTGTAGCCTTCGCCCTCGGCACCGATCAGGTTCTCGGCCGGGATGCGGCAGTTGTCAAAATTGATCTGCGCCGTGTCGCTGCTGTGCTGACCGAGCTTGTCTTCAAGACGCGCAACCACATAGCCGGGCGCATCGGTCGGCACGATGAAGGCGCTCATGCCTTTCTTGCCGGCACCCTTGTCGGTAACGGCAATGACGATGGCCGCATGGCCGTTCTTGCCACTGGTGATGAACTGCTTGACGCCGTTGAGCACATAGCCGTCACCATCCTTCACCGCCGTGGTGCGCAGCGATGAGGCGTCGCTGCCCACGTGCGGCTCGGTCAGGCAGAACACACCGAGCATCTGGCCCTGGGCCAACGGTGTCAGCCACTGCTTTTTCTGCGCCGCATTGCCGTAGCGCATCAGGATGGCATTGATCGGGCAGTTGGTCACGCTGATGGCGGTGCTGGTGCCGCCGTCGCCGGCGGCAATTTCTTCCAGCACCAGCGCCAGCGTCACATAGTCGAGATTCGCGCCGCCGAACTCTTCGGGCACGCAAATGCCGTAGGCCCCCAGCGCCGCCAGGCCCTGGTGCGCCGCCGTCGGGAAGTGGTGCTCCTTGTCCCAGCGCGCGGCATGGGGCCAGAGTTCTTCCTTCGCAAACGCGCGTACCGCGTCCCGAATCATTTCCTGGTCCTGATTAAGTATCAAACTGGCCTCCTAGCCAAGATTAACGGGCGCAAACAGCTATCCTATTTATAGCAACTCAATGGCCAGCGCCGTGCCCTCGCCGCCACCAATGCACAGCGTGGCAACACCTTTCTTGAGGCCGCGCGCCTTCAGCGCATGGATTAGCGTGACGATGATGCGGGCGCCGCTGGCGCCAATCGGGTGGCCCAGCGCGCAGGCGCCGCCGTTCACGTTGACGATGTCGTGGCTGATGCCAAGTTCTTTCATGGCCGCCATGGGCACCACGGCAAAGGCTTCGTTGACTTCCCACAGGTCGACGTCCTTGACGCTCCAGCCGATTTTTTTCAGCAGCTTTTGCACCGCCCCCACCGGCGCGGTGGTGAACCATTCAGGCGCCTGGGCGAACGTGGCGTGGCCGACGATGCGGGCGATGGGCTTCGCACCCAGTTCCTTGGCGGTGGATTCGCGGGTCAGCACCAGCGCTGCCGCGCCGTCGTTGATGGACGAGCTGGAAGCCGCTGTGATGGTGCCGTCTTTCTTGAAGGCGGGCTTGAGCGTGGCGATTTTGTCGAGCTTGACCTTGCCCGGACCTTCGTCGATGGAGATCACGACCTCACCGGCGCGGCCCTTCACGGTGACCGGTGTGATTTCGGCCTTGAAGGCGCCGGACTCGGTGGCCGCCTTGGCGCGCTGCACGCTGGCGACCGCAAAAGCGTCCTGCGCCTCGCGGGTGAACTCATACTTGGCGGCGCACTGCTCGCCAAAGGTGCCCATGGCCCGGCCCGGCTCGTAAGCGTCTTCCAGGCCGTCCAGCATCATGTGGTCATAGATGCGGTCGTGGCCGATGCGCACACCGCTGCGGCCCTTGAGCAGCAAATGCGGCGCATTGGTCATGCTCTCCATGCCGCCGGCCACCATCACATCACGGCTGCCCGCCATGAGCTGGTCATGTGCCAACAACGTGGCTTCCATGCCGGAGCCGCACATTTTGGACAGTGTGACGGCACCCGTGCTGGCCGGCAGGCCGCCCTTGAAACCGGCTTGCCGTGCCGGTGCCTGGCCCTGACCCGCCATCAGGCAGTTGCCGAACAACACTTCGTTCACTTTTTCAGGCGCAATGCCCGAGCGTTCAATGGCGGCCTTGATGGCTGCGCCGCCCAGGTCGTGAGCCGACAAAGCGCTGAAGTCGCCCTGGAAAGCGCCCATGGGGGTGCGGGCCGCGCCGAGGATAACGATGGAATCCGACATGATGTGTCCTTTCTGGGTTAAATAAAACTACGCAACTTAAGGTGTCATTTCGTTGTGCTCTGGGGGCTGCGCCTCGGCCGCGCCGGGGCCATGCCGGTTGAGGAAGCGCTTTTCGCGCTCATAAGGAAACACGTCGTGCACATGGCCGGCCTGGATGCGCGCCTGGTGGCTCTGCCAGAAGTCGGCATCCAGCAGATTGCCGTGGTGTTTCATGAAGACTTCTCGCACGGCGTCGTTGCCCAGCAGGAAGGGCCCAAAGGTTTCCGGAAACACGTCTTTGGGCCCGACGGAGTACCAGACCTCGCCGCTCATTTCTTCTTCTTCATTGCGCGGCGTGGGCACCCGGCGAAACTTGCAGTCGGTGATGTATTCGATCTCGTCGTAGTCGTAGAACACCACTTTGCCATGCCGCGTGATGCCGAAGTTTTTCCAGAGCATGTCACCCGGAAAGATATTGGCCGCCACCAGGTCCTTGATGGCGTTGCCGTACTCGACCACGGCGCGCTCAATCTGCTCTTTCGCGGCAGGCTCGGTCACGCCGAAGTCGAAGGCTTCCTGCAAATAGATGTTCAGCGGAATCATGCGCCGCTCGATGTACACGTGCTTGATGATGACTTCCATCTGCCCGTCGCTGTCGCGGTCGCTGATCTCCAGCTGGCTGGGTGCAAATTTTTCAATTTCGGCAATCAGCTCGTCATCAAATCGCGCGCGCGGAAACGCCACTTCACTGTACTCCTGCGTGTCGGCCATGCGGCCGACACGGTCATGCTGCTTGACCAGCAGGTACTTGCCCTTGATCTGCTCGCGCGTCGTGTCTTTTTGCGGCGGGTAGTAGTCCTTGATGACCTTGAACACATAGGGAAAAGACGGCAAGTCAAACACCAGCATCACCATGCCCTTGATGCCGGGCGCAATGCGGAACTTGTCGGTGGAGTGACGCAGGTGGTACAGAAAGTCGCGGTAAAAAAGCGTCTTGCCCTGTTTGGCCAGGCCCAGGGCGTTGTAGATTTCCGCACGCGGCATGCGCGGCATCATGCTGCGCAAAAACTGCACATAGGCCGACGGAATGCCCATGTCCACCATGAAGTAAGCTCGCGCAAAACTGAACAGAATGAGCAGGTCGTCCTCGCCAAACAGCACGGCATCAATCACCAGCTTGCCGGCCTTGTTATGCAGCAGCGGCAGGGCAATCGGCAGCTCGTTAAAGCCGTTGATGATCTTGCCGACGGCGTAAGCCCCCTTGTTGCGGAAGAACAGGCCGGACAGCACCTGGATCTGAAAATTGGCGCGCAGCTTGGCGTCGCCCAGCCGCTCACGCATGGCCTCGACCACGTAGCCCGCATCGCGCGCCAGGTCTTCAAATTCCAGGCGAAGGTCGAAGTCACGCACCAGCTTGATGACCTTGTCTTGCAGGGTCTCAGGCGTCGGGTAGTAGGCGCGGTAGGTCGGCTGCGCCGTCGGCTCCTCGTTTTCAATGTATTCGGTGCTGACGGCAGGACGGACAAAAATGAAATCGTTCTGAAAATAGCTGCGGTGCAGGATTTTGGTGGTGACCGAATTGAAAAAGGTTTCGGCCAGCTCGGGCTGGTGGTGATTGACCAGCAAGCCGATGTAATGCAGCTTGACCTGTTGCCAGACATCCATGGATTGCTCGCCCGCCTTGAATTCGCGCTCCAGCCGCATCGAGGCCTCCCGCACGCGCAGGTCGTAAAACTCGATGCGCTCGCGCTGGGCGCGCTGCTGGCCGTGCCAGTCGGCGGTTTCAAAGCGGTGTTTGGCACGCGCTGACTCGGTACGGAACAGCTGGTAGTGGCGGTTGAAGCCGTCCATCATCGCCTTGGCGATGTCATAGGCAATCGTGGAGTCAAGGCGCTGCGGGAACACGGTTTAGCTCCTGGCGGCGATCACGCCCTCAATGGCGGCACGGTACAGGGGTTCGATCGAGTCGGTGCTGGACACCGTCATCTGCAGGTCCTGCAGCAGGCCGTCATGCACACCGAAGGCCCAGCCATGAATATGGACCTTCTGGCCCTTGGCCCAGGCATCCACCATCACGGTACTGACGCAGACATTGACCACCTGTTCGATCACGTTGAGGTCGCACAGCGCGTCGGCGCGCTGCGCCACGGGCAGGCGCTCAAGCAGCCCGCGGTGCCGGTCGCGCACATCCTGGATGTGGCGTATCCAGTTGTCGGCCAGGCCGATGCGCGCGCCTTCGAGCCCCGCCTGCACACCGCTGCAGCCGTAGTGGCCAACCACCATGATGTGCTCCACCTTGAGCATTTCCACCGCGAACTGGATCGCCGAAAGCGCGTTGAGGTCGGAGTGCACCACGATGTTGGCCACGTTGCGGTGCACAAAGACCTCGCCCGGCTCCAGCCCGGTGATCTGGTTGGCCGGCACGCGGCTGTCGGAGCAGCCTATCCACATGTACTTGGGCTTTTGCTGTTTGATCAACCTGGTGAAAAAGCCCGGCTGGTCGCGCTCCATTTGCGCGGCCCAATTGCGGTTGTGGGTGAAGAGGTCCTGAATGGAAGATGTCATAAGCGCTATTGTGGCCTGCGGCCGCCTTGGTCAGTTGAGGACAGAGCTTGCCTGCCGCACAGCCTGCGGTCTGTCCCGCAAGGACTCACATCGTCTCCGCGAACAATTCCCGCCCAATCAGCATGCGGCGGATTTCGCTGGTTCCAGCACCAATTTCATAGAGTTTCGCATCACGCCAGAGGCGTCCCAGCGGGTAGTCGTTGATGTAGCCGTTGCCGCCAAAAATCTGCACGCCTTCGCCGGCCATCCAGGTGGCTTTTTCGGCGCACCAGAGAATCACGGAAGCGCAGTCTTTGCGCACCTGGCGAACATGGTCCGTGCCCAGCATGTCGAGGTTTTTGGCGACGGTATAGGCAAACGAGCGCCCGGCCTGCAGCACCGTGTACATGTCGGCCACCTTGCCCTGGACCAGCTGGAACTCGCCAATGCTCTGGCCAAACTGCTTGCGGTCGTGGATGTAGGGCACCACGTTGTCCATCACCGACTGCATGATGCCCAGCGGACCGCCGGTGAGCACGGCGCGTTCGTAGTCCAGCCCGCTCATCAGCACCTTGGCGCCGCTGTTCAGGCCGCCCAGAATGTTTTGCGCCGGCACTTCGACGTTGTTAAAGACCAGCTCGCCGGTGTGGCTGCCGCGCATGCCGAGTTTGTCGAGCTTTTGCGCAACGGAAAACCCCTTCATGCCCTTTTCAATCAGGAAGGCAGTCACGCCGCGCGCGCCCAGTTCGGGTTCGGTCTTGGCATAGACCACCAGGGTGTCGGCATCGGGGCCGTTGGTGATCCACATCTTGCTGCCGTTGAGCAGGTAGTGGCCCCCCTTGTCTTCGGCCTTGAGCTTCATGGAAATCACGTCACTGCCCGCGCCGGGTTCGCTCATGGCCAGCGCGCCCACATGTTCGCCGCTGATCAGCTTGGGCAGGTATTTCTGGCGCTGCGCTTCGGTGCCGTTGCGCTTGATCTGGTTCACGCACAGATTGCTGTGCGCGCCGTAGCTCAGGCCCACGGAGGCGGAAGCGCGCGAGATTTCTTCCATCGCAATCATGTGGGCGAGATAGCCCATGTTGGCACCACCATATTCCTCAGACACGGTGATGCCCAGCACGCCAAGCGCGCCCATTTTTTGCCACAAGTCCATGGGAAACTGGTCGTTGCGGTCAAGCTCGGCGGCGCGCGGCGCGATTTCGGCTTGGGCAAATTCACGCACGGCATCGCGCAAGGCGTCGATGTCTTCACCGAGTTGAAAATTCAGTCCGGGCAGGTTGTTCATGGGGGTCTCCTGGGTGTTTATGGGTAGTTGCAAAAAAGCTGTGGGTTATTTCTGGGGCTTACTGCACGATGCCATCGCGCCCCACCACCGCCATCAGCGTGCAGCCCATGGTGGCTACCAGCTTTTCCCGGCCACTGTCGATGGCGTAGGCTTGGCCTTCGCACACGGTAATGGTGCGCCCTGGCTTGATGACCTGGCCGACCATGCGAAAGCGTTGGCCCTTGGCGGGAGCAAGCAGGTTGGTTTTAAATTCAATGGTCAGCACGGCGGCATCGTCGGCCATCAGCGTGAACCCGGCATAGCCACAGGCCGAATCAAGCGCCGTGGCCACCATCCCGGCGTGCAAAAAGCCGTGCTGCTGGGTAAGGTGCGCAGCCCAATCCAGTTCAATGACCACGCGGCCGGGTTGCACTTCAGCCAAAGTGGCTCCCAAGGTTTTCATGGCACCCTGTCGCTCGAAGCTGGCACGCACACGCTGCGCGAAGTGAGGGTCTCGGGTTTGAAATTCGGTCATGAGGCTCGCGCTTTCAAAGGTCCTTGCGTTCGCCTTACGGGAGGGCTTCCGCAGTATTTTAAGTTGACGTTTACGTAAACGTCAATTATGAACTACTTTAGCTTTTCGGCCTTGCCGAGCAACGCCTTGGCCTCTTTTTCGTGGGTCCGTATCTCGTCCAGATTGGCTTGCAGGTCCAGCATTTGCGCCTCCAGTTTTTTGCGATGCTCCGACAGCACCGCCAAAAACTTCTTGAGCTGGGGCGCCGTATCGCGCGGGCTGTCGTACGAGTCGATGATTTCCTTGGCCTCGACCAGGGACAACCCCAGTCGCTTGGCACGCAGGGTGAGCTTGAGCCGCGTGCGGTCGCGCGCCGTGTACACCCGGCTGCGCCCGCCCGGCCCTTCGCGGTTGGGCTGCAGTAGGCCCATGTCTTCGTAAAACCGCATGGCGCGGGTGGTCAGGTCAAACTCTTTGGCAAGATCGCTGATGGTGTAGGTGGTGGCCATGGTGATGAGAAAAAATGCAAAAAGAAGACAAAAGCAGGTGAAAACAGAGGTGACAGCAGGTCGCCACCATCATCTCTACAATGAACCAAACATGACGTTTACGTAAACGTCATGTCCACCACGAATATTACATGAACCACCTTGAACAGCAACTCGACTACCCCTTGGGTGACACCCTTCCCGGGCCCGGCACCAGCCTGGAGCTGGCACCGGGCATCAAGTGGATACGCATGGCGCTGCCGTTTGCGCTGGACCATATCAACCTGTGGCTGCTGCGCGACGAGATGGACGAGCCGAATGCAGCGGGCGGAAAAATCCATGGCTGGACGGTGGTGGACTGCTGCATCAGCAAGGAGGAGTCCAAGGCGCAATGGGAAGCCATCTTTGCCACCCAGCTGGAAGGCCTGCCGATCCTGCGCGTCATCGCAACCCACATGCATCCTGACCATATCGGGCTGGCGTACTGGCTTTGCCAGCGCTGGACCACGGCCACCCATGTATGCCGTTTGTGGATCAGCGCCACCGATTACCACTCGGCACGCCTGGGCTCGCAAAGCACCACGGGCTTTGGCGGCGACAGCGCAGCCCGGTTTTTTGCCTCGCACGGCTTGACCGACCCGGAATCCGTCGAAAAAATCAAGGCCCGCACCGGCTACTACCCGAGCATGGTGCCCGAGGTGCCCGCCAGCTTTTGCCGCCTGATGGACGGGAAAGTCCTGCGCATTGGCGCAAACGGTGAGCGCAAGGACTGGCGCTGCATCAGTGGTTACGGCCATGCCCCGGAGCATATGGCCCTGTACTGCGATGAACTGAAGTTACTGATTTCGGGCGACATGGTGCTGCCGCGCATTTCCACCAATGTGAGTGTTTATGACACGGAGCCAGAAGCCAACGCGCTCACGCTGTTTCTGGAGTCCATCGACAAATTTGCGTCCCTGGATAAAAACACGCTGACCCTGCCTTCGCACGGCAAACCTTTTCGCGGGCTGCACACGCGCATTGCGCAGTTGCACGAGCATCACCGGGACCGTCTGGAGGAAGTGATGCAGGCCTGCACAGCGGCGCCCTGCAGTGCGGCCGACATCCTGCCCATCATTTTCAGGCGCAAGCTGGACTTGCACCAAACCACTTTTGCGATGGGCGAGGCGCTGGCGCATCTGCATGCGCTGTGGTTTGACGGAAAACTCCGGCGCCGCCTGGACCGGGACGGCATTTACCGTTTTCGGCAAGCCTGAGCCACGCGGCGTGGCTGGCAGCTCAGCGCCGCGTGGACCTTATTCCATTTCTAATTCGAGGCGAGATTAGGCGCACCACCACAGACAGTGCCGTAGCACGGCAAGGTGGGGCAACAACATATCGCGTTGAAGTAGAAATGGAATTAACGCCGCCAAGAGCGGTTGGCCGCGACCAGCGCCGAGATATAGCCATGCAGCCAGTCAAAATTGACGGGCTTCTGCAGCAACTGGGCATGCAGCGGCAGACCGCCGCGCGCCGCAATGGCCTCGGCCGGCAAGCCACTGATCACAATGATCTGCATGTCCGCCAGTTGCTGGTTGCGCTTGAGGGCCTTCAGCATTTCGATGCCATCCACGCCGGGCATGGACAAGTCCGTGATCAGCAAATCCGGCCGCATGCTGGCGATGTCCATCAAAGCTTCCAGCGCCGACGGCATCCAGGTGCAATCCACCGGCAGCTCCCACTCCTCAAACTGGCAGCGGTACAACTCCCGGGTGTTCTCGTCATCCTCGACCAGCAGCACGCGCAGACGGTGTTTGGGGTCGGTATCCACGCGCGAAAGTTGCGGGCTGTTTTTGGCCAGATAGGCATTGATGGACTGCAAGGCAATCCGGCGGTGGCCACCCAGGGTTTTCCAGGCTTCTATTTCACCTTTTTCAACCAGCGACTGCACCGTGGCCACCGACAGGCCCAACAGCTTGGCCGCATAGCTCGTACCGCAGTAATCCTCGCTGGCAAAGTCTGGGGCCGTGATGGCCGCTTCGAAGGATTTGGGGTCACGCGACATGGCGGTTCCCAAAGCGGGTTGGATTTGTCATTTTCAGCATTTTAATCAGTTCAATCCATTCATAGACCGCACAAAAGTCCCAACAACAGGCTTGGGCGGGCCTGGGCAGGCCTGGGCGCAAGAAGCCTCATGCGCTCAGATCGAAACCGGCGCCTTGGGCAGTGTGAAGAAAAAAGTGGCTCCGCGACCCGGCTCGGACTCCGCCCACAGGCGGCCGCCATGCCGCCTGATCACGCGGCTGACCGTTGCCAGCCCGACGCCGGTGCCCGGAAACTCCGACACCGCATGCAAGCGCTGAAATGGGTTGAACAGCTTGTCGGCATACGCCATGTCGAAGCCGGCCCCGTTGTCACTGACAAAAAATATGGGCAATCCCGCTGCATCGGTTTTTTGTCCAACGCGCAGGTCGGCGCGGGCCTGTTGCGAGGTGAACTTGCAGGCGTTGTGAATCAGGTTTTCCATCACCACCCTGACGAGCCGCCCATCGCCATGGGCCTGCAGGCCTTTTTCAATGCGAAGCGTCAGCTGGCGCTCAGGGTTGCGCGCCTGCCACTCCTGCAGAATGTTGTGCGCCAGCGCCGACAGGTCCACCGGCTCGTGCAGCAATTGCACGCGCGACACCTGCGCCAGCGACAGCATGCCTTCAATCAACTGCCCCATTTGCGCCACGCCGGCCTGAATGCGCGACAGGTAGTGCTGAACCTTCTCGCCCCCCTTGCCCGCATCGCCGCCCAGCTGTTTGGCCAGCAAACGGCTGAAGCCGTCAATCGTGTTGAGCGGCGAGCGCAAATCGTGAGACACCGAATACGAAAAAGCTTCGAGTTCCTGGTTCGACAAGCGCAAGGCCGCTTCAATGGCCTTGATCTCGGTGATATCCGTGTCAATGCCCACCCAAAAAACCACGTCACCCTGTTCGTCCAGCACCGGTGACGCCCGGTAAGACATGGTGTGGTAGCTGCCGTCTTTGTCCAGCACGCGCCGCACGCCTGCGTATTGCGATTGGTTTGCGCTGGCATTTTTCCAGCTCGCCTTAACGTCGGGCAGGTCTTCAGGATGAATGGCGGCAAGCCATTGGTTGCCGGTCCAATCCGACATCTCGCCGCCCACCAGCTCAAACCACGCGCGGTTGCAATAGGTTGCGCCCCCATCCGGGTTGCTGGTCCACACGACCTCCGGCGCCTGCTCGGCCAGAGCCCGAAACAAGGCCTCCTGGCGCGCCAGCGCGACGGTGCGCTCAGCGACTTTTTGCTCCAACCCGACATTGAGCCGGCCCACCTCATCCAGCAGCCGGGCATTTTCTATCGCTATGGAGGCCAGCTGGGCTAGCTCCAGCGCCACATATTCATCTTGCGGCGTGAACTCGCCTTCGTATTTATCAGACAGCTGGAGCAGGCCAATGTTGTTGCCACTGCGCCCCGTCAAGGGCACCGCCAGCCAGCCACGCATCGGGGGGTGTTTGTCAGCATAGTCGCCAAAGCCACGCCAGCGCGGGTGGGCCTCCAGTTCGGCTTGCGTCATTCGCAGCGAGCGGTTGTTTTCGCAGACCAGCGCGTAAATACCGGTACCGTCCGGGGTGGCGATCAGGTCACGGTATTTCGCGTATTTGTCGGACAGTGACAGCGCAGTGATGGCCTGCACCCAGTTGTCACCCTGGGTCAGGCTCACCACCGCCTGGTGCGCGCCAATCACGCCGCGCGCCTGTTCAGCGACCTCCTGCAGCATGCCATCCAGCGTCTGGTGCCAGGTGATGGCCTGGGCGGCATCGGCGGCGCGTTGCAGCGTGAACAGATGCTCCTGCACATCTTTTTCTGCCTTGACCTGGGCGGTCACGTCCAGCGCCACCACAAAGAGCGCGGCCCGGCCCGCATACTGAATGGGCTGCAAAACGACATCCACGGGGAAGACCGAGCCATCTTTGCGGCAATGCAGCCAAATGTCTTTTTGCCCCGGCACGATGTTCGCCATGTCCTTGCGAAACCGCTCATGTTCTGACTCGGGACGAATATCGAAAACCGTCATCGACAGGAATTCGCTGCTCGAATAATCGTAGTGCTCAACGGCCGCCTGGTTCACCGTCAGGAACTGCCAGTTGGCAATGTCATAGACCCACATGGGCACCGGCGCCGACTCAAACAGCGCCGCATAACGTTGCTCGCTGTCCATCAGCGCACGCTCGGTCAGCTTGCTGCGGGTGACGTCGGTAAATACCGCCAGCGCACCCACAACGTCATCTCCGTTCCGCATGGGTTGGTAGCTGCAACTGAGCAGCCGGCCTTGCGGCTGCCTGTCGTTTCGCAGGAAGATGGGAATCGGCCCGCCCCCCTCTCCCTGCAGCGCCCGAAACAAGGGTGTCGCCTCAAAGGGAAGCGGTATCTCGGTGTCCGGCACAAAAAGCCCCTGCTCGCCACTCCACTTGGGCGTCAGCGCTGTGGTGTTTTCATCAATCGAAAAAAGGGTTTTCGCAGGCTCGTTTGCCAGCAAAAAGCGCCCTGTCGCATCCACCGCCATCAGGCCTTCGTGCATGCTGTTGATGATCAATTCAATCGTCGAATAAGCCTGCCGGCTTCTTTCAAGCTCCAGGTCGAGATCCCGCTGGCGCTGCTGGAGCGAGTCGATCATCAGGTTGAAGCCCTCGGAAATTTTGGCGAACTCATCCCCGCCGTTGGGCGAACGGATCGGAATGCGTACATCCAGCCGGCCGTTTTTGACCTGCCGCGTGGCATCGAGAATTTCGGTGGCGGGCTTGACGATGGCGCGCCCCCCCATCATCCAGGCTAGCCAGGCCCCGAAAAGGGCCATCAATGCCAGCGCAGCGAGCTCAAGCCATAGCTGACGCTGGCCCGGCCCCACCACCAGGTCGCGGTCAATGCTGACCGCCACGAAAAATGCCGCGTCCACAAACGGGCTGCTGGGCATGAAGGCCCACAGCCGCCGCTGGCCCGCAGAATCCAAGCCTTCGCGCACGCCCTTGCCCATGGTTTTCACGGCGTTCAGCAGAACCGGGCTGGCAGCCTTTTGCCCAATCCGGATAGGCAGGCCGGCTGTTCCCGCCAGCAGGATGCCATGGCGGTCATGGATCCCCAGCGCGGCACCGGGTGGCATCTGGATCTCGGCGACCGACTTGGCCATCTCGCCCAGATCGAGGGAGGCATAGGCAACAATGGTGACACGGCCATCCCCATCGAGAACCGGTAGCGCAAAGGTGATGGTAGGCTTGCCCGACAAGCGCCCCACGATGTACTCGCCGACGACAAAACCACGGCGGGCGACTGCGTCGCGAAAGTAGGCGCGATCGCCCAAATACGCCGGTCGGCTGCTATCCAGCCCATGGCAGCGCGCATAGCCATCCGCCCCGACAATGCCCAGGTTGACGTAGACCGGAAACAGCCGCCTCAGCTCCCCCAAGTAGCGGTCACAGCGTGCCACCTTGCCATCCCGGACGTCGGATACATTGGCAATGGCCGTCAGCACCTGGCGTGCCGTCTCGGTCACCTGCTGCTGGCTGGCCGCGGCCAGCGAAGCGGCAAACTGCAGATCGGTCTGCGCGCGCTCGACTGCAGCACCGGCGTTGTACATGGCCTTGAAAATGGACAGGCCAAACAGCGGAACAATAGCCGCCATCACCAGCATGACAAGGCGAGTCCGCAGCGTGATCTGAAACTTCATCTCGTCAGTCTTTCTGGTGGCATGGGTGTCAAATTTTGCGCAGCCTGGCGGGCCAGCAAGGCCGGCATCAAGCGGGCGAGCCGGGACGCTGGCCGCAGCGCGGGCCGTCAGGCGGCCGCAATCGACTCATTGACGCCCAGCCAGTACGCCTGCAGGTGATTGAGCTTTTCGGTGAACTCCCCGAAATCAACCGGTTTGCAGACAAAGCCATTAGCGCCGCTCTGGTAGCAGGCCACGCGGTCAGACTTTTCGGTGGAAGAGGTCAACATGACCACAGGCACCAGCGCCGTGAGCGGGTTGCTGCGCACGCTGCGCAACACATCCAGCCCCGATAGCTTGGGCAGCTTCATGTCCAGCAGGATGAAGGACGGTTGCTTTTGCGTATCGCGGCCGGCATGGCGGCCTTGCCCAAAGAGGTAATCCAGCGCCTGGGCACCATCACGGGCCACGGCAATCTCGGCAGTCACGCCATGCTCTTCGAGCGTCAGCGCCGTCAGTTCCAGGTGGTCGGGATTGTCTTCAACGACGAGTATCAGCTTGTTGTCCATGGCGTATTTCGGGCACATTTATCAAATTTTCATCGAGTTTGTCACTTTAAGCATATTACCAATTCGTCTTTTGGCGCTGCGGGTTTTACCACCTTGACCTCAGCCTTGACCTCAATTTCCCGTATGTCGTCACCAGTGCGGAACAGCCTCCTCCTTGAGCTGGCCGCGTAATTCGGCATAGTCGGGCATCACCGCGCGCACGGTGTCCCAAAAGCGCGGGCTGTGGTCCATCACCCGCAAATGGCTCAGTTCGTGAACCACCACATAGTCAATCACCGACGGCTTGAAATGAATCAGCCGCCAGTTCAGGCGTATGGAACCGTCGGCACTGGCGCTGCCCCAGCGCGTGCCGGCGCTGGACAGGCTGAGCTTGCGCCACTGCACGCTCAAGTGCGGCGCGAAATGGTCCAGCCGCTCGGTAAAGATCCGCTTGGCCTGCCGCATCAGCCAGGCCTGCACGGCATCCCGAATCTGCTCGGGCGTGGCGCTGTGGGGCAGGCCCACATGCAGGGTCCGCTGCGCCACGGCCGCCAGCGGGTCATGCTGCGGATCCGTGTTGGTGTGAAGCGACGCTTCCTGGTGCAAGGTTTCGCTCGCACGGCTTTTGAGTTCGGCACCCACCCCCTCAAAGGCATGGCGCGAATCGATCAGCACCCGCACCGGCTCCCCCAGAAAAGGCAGGCTTGTGCCGTCCTTCCACTCAATCCGCGCGGACTCCAGGCGCTCGTGGCGCACGCGGCTCTCCTGCAGCTTCCTGAGAATCCAGCCCGACTTTTCGAGCACGGACTTGTCAATTTCATGAAGAGGCACCCATTTGGGCGCGCTCACCGCCAGCCCGTCAGCGCCCACGGAAAACCCGATGGTGCGGCGCTTGGCGCGCTTGAATTCGTAGGCCACCACAGTGCCGCTCAGCAGGGCTTCGCGCGTGGCGCGTGGGTGGCGAAACGTGGCCGGTGCCAGCGCTTGCTGCAGGGTTTGAACGGGAAGCGGGTGGGCGGCCGGTGCGAGCTCCGCTATCATTTCAATAGCTGGTTGCGCCCGTTCTTCCTGGGCTGGAGGGGGGTTTTCTATTAAGACCGACGGCTTTGCAAGGCTTGTCGCCGCTGCAGTCGCGTCAAGATCAGGCTCCGGCTCCGGCTCAAAAAGATCGCGCGTGAACTGGAAAAGCCTTTGCATCATGGCAGTTTAGCGTGCGGCAGGGGCAGCGCGCAGGTCCTCAATCAAATCATCAGGCACGGGGTTCAGTCAGCACTGCGCCACTGGCCGCATAGGCTTCGGGGTCCAGCCGGTGCATCTCGGCCTCAATCCAGGCCTCGACTTCGCGCATCAACTCGTCGGGCTGGCGGCCTATGCTGGAAATCGGCTTGCCAATCGAGAAGTCCACAATGCCCGGGGTTTTGATGAAGGCCTTGCGGGGCCAGCATTTGGCCGAGGACACGGCAATCGGAATCACCGGCGCGCCGGTTTCAATGGCCAGCCGCGTGCCGCCGGACTTGTAAACCCCTTTTTGACCACGCGGAATGCGCGTGCCCTCGGGAAACATGATGACCCAGGTACCCTTGCTCATCAGCCGCTTGCCCTGCGCCACCACCTTGGCGAACGCCTGCATCCGCTGGCTGCGGTCGATGTGAATCATGTCCATGCGCGCCATGGCCCAGCCAAAAAACGGCACATACAGCAGCTCTTTCTTGAACACATAGGCCAGCGGATGCGGCATCAGCGCGGGCATGCAGAAAGTCTCCCAGGTGCTCTGGTGCTTGACCAGCAGCACGGCGGCGCTGGTTTCACCGGTGGGCAGGTTTTCCATGCCCGTCACCCGGTTCTTGATGCCCAGAATGAAGGTGCCGCTGTTGACCGCCAGCCGCAACCAGCCCGCGCACATCCAGTACATGGTGGTGCTGTTGACAAAAACAGAGGCAATGATGACGAAGATGGCCCACGGAATCACCGTAATGGCCATCCACAGCATGTGCAGGATTGATCGAATCAGGGGCATGTCAGGCGTCTTGGTTTTGGAATGTTTTTAGAGGCAATTTAGCGCTTTTGCCCTTATTCAACGAGCGCAAGCAGCTGTTGTTTTTATAGCGCGACCGGCAAGGGCCGGGCATGGCGCTCAAGGAGGTAATCGACAAACGCCGCTAAATCCTGGTGCACCACCGTGCCCGGCGGCAAGCCTTCGGGTTGCCCGCCGCCGCGATCAGCCCGGTATTGCGCCGACTTTCCGGTCAGCACCAGGTGCGGCTCGCAACCCGCCGCCGCACCCGCCAGCAAGTCACGCACGGAGTCGCCCGCGGTGGGCACGCCTTTGAGCGGCACACCAAAACGCGCACCAATCTGCTCAAACAGGCCCGGCAAGGGCTTGCGGCAGTTGCAGGATTCTTCCGGGCTGTGCGGGCAGTAAAACACCGCATCAATGCGCCCACCCACGGCAGCCAGCATCTTGTGCATCTTGGCGTGCATGGCATTGAGCGAGGCCACATCAAACAAGCCGCGCCCCAGGCCCGACTGGTTGGAGGCAATCACCACATGCCAGCCCGCATGGTTAAGCCGTGCAATGGCTTCCAGCGCACCGGGCAGCGGCACCCATTCGTCGGGCGTCTTGACGAAGTCTTCACTGTCGCTGTTGATGGTGCCGTCGCGGTCGAGGATGACGAGTTTCATGGTGTTTGGTCTGGAATCTGAATAAAGCTTATGCCGCCAGCTTGGACAAATCCGCCACGCGGTTCATGGCCAGGTGCAACGTGGCCAGCAAGCCGAGGCGGTTGGCCCTAAGCGCCGGGTCTTCGGCATTGACCATGACTTTGTCGAAGAACTCATCGACCGGCGCCTTGAGGGCCGCCAGGGCCTGCAGGTTTGCAGTGTAATTGCCGTCAGACCAGGCGGAATCCGCCTTGGCAGCTACATAATTGATAGCACTTGCCAATGCTTTTTCAGCAGACTCCTGCAGCAATTCCGGCTTGATGCGGGCCTCTACCGCGCCCTCGGCCTTCTTCAGGATGTTGCCGACGCGCTTGTTGGCGGCGGCCAGAGCCGGCGCTTCAGGTAGCGCGGCAAAGGCGCGCACCGCAGCCAGGCGCTTGGCCACCTCACCCAGGTGTTGTGGGCGCAGGGCCAGCACGGCATCGACTTCTTGCGCGCTATAGCCTTGCTCGCGCAGCGAGCCGGCCAGGCGGTCATAAATGAAGTCTGCCAACGCAGCAGACGCATCCTGAATCTTGTCACCAAATACTTGACCGGCGGCCTCGACCAGCTCGGTCAGGCCCAGCGGCAGGTCTTTTTCAACCAGCATGCGGGTCACGCCCAGCGCGTGGCGGCGCAGCGCAAACGGATCCTTGTCGCCGGTCGGCAAATTGCCGGTGCCGAACATGCCCACTAATGTTTCCAGCTTGTCCGCCAGCGCCACCACCACCCCGACCTCGTTGCGCGGCAACTCGTCACCGGCGAAGCGCGGCTTGTAGTGGTCTTCGATGGCGTCGGCGATCTCCTCGCTCCAGCCGTCGTGGCGGGCGTAGTAACGGCCCATGGTGCCTTGCAGCTCGGGAAACTCGCCGACCATGTCGGTCAGCAGATCGGCCTTGGCCAGCGTCGCGGCCTGATCGGCCCAGGCGGCCAGCGGCTCGCCGCCTAGCTGTTCACCGATGGCTCTGGCAATGGCGCGCACGCGCGCCACGCGTTCGCCCTGCGTGCCCAGCTTGTTGTGGTAGACGACCTTGGCCAGGCCCGGCACGCGCGATTCCAGCGTCTTCTTGCGGTCGTGGTCGAAGAAGAACTTGGCATCGGCCAGACGCGGGCGCACCACGCGCTCGTTGCCGCCAATCACGGCACTCGCATCGGCCGGACTGATGTTGCTGACAACCAAAAACTTGTTGCTCAGCTTGCCGGCCGCATCGAGCAGCGGGAAATACTTCTGATTGGCCTTCATCGTGAGGATCAGGCACTCCTGTGGCACGTCGAGAAACTCTTTTTCGAACTCGCAAACCAGCACATTGGGGCGCTCGACCAGTGCGGTCACTTCATCGAGCAGAGCGTCGTCGTCGATGGCTTTGACGCCACCACCGACTTTGGCCGCAGCTGTGGCAAGCTGTTTGGCAATCTCGGCTTTGCGCTCTGCAAAGCTG
>DASXRN010000074.1:0-4073 GCA_036506595.1 Polaromonas sp.
CTGGGTGCCGTTTTCCAGCGCGAACACCGGGTTGCGCAGGCCCAGGTTGATCAGCGTCTGGGCGCCGATGATGCTGCGTGTGCGCCCCGCGCAATTGACGACGATACGGGTCTGCTCGCTCGGCACCAATTCGTGAATGCGCAAGGCCAACTCGCCATTCGGACAGCTGGTCGCCGTCGGAATGTTCATCTTCTGGAATTCCGAAAAAGGCCGGCCGTCCAGCACCACGACGTCTTCCTGGCGCGCCAGCATGGCCGCCAGTTCGGTCGCGCTGACCCGCGGCGTGTGATAGACCTGCTCGGCCAGTTCGCCAAAGGTCTTGGACGGCACGTTGACGCCGGCGAATAGCGGGAACCCGGCCGCCCGCCAGCCGGCCGTGCCGCCGCGCAGCACCTGCACATCGGTGTAACCCAGCGCGGCCAGGCGGCGCGCGGCCAAGGGCGCAACGCCCTGGCCGTCGTCATACACCACGAGCCGGACATTTTTGCGCGGGGCCAGGCGCGGCACGTCCAGCTCCAGCCGGCTGTAGGGCAGGGTGATGCCGTAAAACAAATGGGCCTGGCCATACTGGCCGTGCTCACGCACATCGAACAGGGCAATCTCCTGGCCATCGTGCAGCCAGGACTTCAGCGTTGCCGCTTCAACAAAGCGTGTCATGGGGTCTTGGGCGGTGGGGTGCAGGGAAGGCGCGGTCATCAGCGGCGGGTCTGAACGCCGATGGACATGGTTTCGTACGTGCCTTTTTCCAGGTCGTAGCCGGTGCGCGTGGTCAGGGTTTCGAGCGCGCGGCCATACATGTGCAGGTGGCGTATCACCTGGCCGGCCGGGATCTCCACCGAATGGATGTCGTCCGGCATCAGCGCGATGCCCGTGCCCGGCTCCACCACGATGGCGTTGACCTCCTTGAGCTGGGCCTTGCCCGGCACCGAGCCGTCGTCCTGGCGTTCATAGACGTGGTTGAGCTCGGTGCCTTCCACGGCGCTGATGCAGGCCCAGGTGGTGTGGTTGTGCGGCACGATGCGTTTGCCGGGGCGCATCACGTTCAGGTAGAGCGCAAAGCTCTGGTCGGCATCTTCCGCGATCAGGTAGCGTGCCTGCAGTTCCGGGCTTTCGGGCGGGGCGAACTCGCTGGCGCTCCACAGCTCTGTGCGCCCGGCCAGCTGATTGAGTGCTGCCAGAACCTCGGCCAGGGATTGGCGCGTGGCATCGCCTTTTCCAACAATATTTTTAATGTTTTTGATGGTGTCATTCACCACTTGGGTGCGCTGTGCTGCTGCGGTCATGAGAGTTTTCCTGAGTGAAATTTCTGTTTGATGCGGCTAATATAGTCAAGTCATATTTTTGAAACAACTCAGAAATAGAGATAAATACATTAGCATTAGTAATATATGAATACCCTGGATCTGGAGCTATTGAGGGCCTTGGTGGCCATTGAGGAGCAGGACAGCTTTGCCGGCGCCGCCATTCACCTGGGTAAGACGCAGTCGGCGGTGACGCAGCAAATGCAGCGCCTGGAAGACCAGATTGGCCACCCGCTATTTGAAAAGCAGGGCCGCCACAAGCGGCTGACGCCGCACGGCCAAAAGCTGCTCGACTACGCGCGCCACCTGCTGGCCATCAACGACGACGCCCTGCGCAGCCTGCAGCAGGGAAACCTGGAAGGGGTGCTGCGCATCGGTGCGCCGCACGATGTGGCCGACACCATGCTGCCGACGCTGCTGGCGCAGGTGGCGCGCGCCTCACCACTGCTGCAGCTCGATATTCATGTCGGGCGCAGCCCTTTCCTGATGGAGTCGCTCAAGCGCGGCGAGATCGACATGACGATCTCCAACCGCAATGACCCGGCACTCGACGGCGTGGTCTTGCGCACCTCGCCCACGGTGTGGCTGTGTTCGGCCAGCTATGTGCACGACCGCGCCAAGCCGGTACCGCTGGTGCTGGCCGACGGCCCCAGCCTGTTTCGCCGCCTGGCGCTGGAAGCGCTCGATGGCGCGGGCATACGCTGGTCCCCCAACTACACCTCGTCCAGCCTCATCGGCATCAAGGCGGCGCTGCGCGCCGGGCTGGGCGTTACGGCGCGCGGCGTCGAGCTGGTCGGGGCCGACCTGCGCGTGCTGGGTGAAAACGACGGTTTGCCGCGGCTGCCCGATGTGGCCTACCACCTGTTCATTCGCAAGAACGTCATCAACCCGGTCACGCGCAAGGTGTTCGACATGCTCAAGGCCAACCTGGGGCTGATTCGCAGCGCGGCCGACCCGGGCGCCTCTGCTGCGCAGCCCGAGCCGGCTGTGTGAGCGTTGCGGGCGGCGCCGGAACGCCTGTTGGCCGCGGATTAGTGATATTTTAGGGCTCTAGCCCTTTCAGGACGGGCGCAAGCAGCTATTAAAACTGTAGCGACTCCACGGGGCTGCCCAATTGCAGCCAGCGCTGCGCCGCGGCCTGCAGGGCGGCTGGCTGGCCCGTGGTGAGCAGCCTGACCTGGCCTGCGCCCGTCGCAATGGCAACGGCCTGCGGGTCGGATGCCGATAGCCGCAAGCGGGTTTGGCGTGCGACCGGTGCGCCGGTGTCGAGGAACTGAACGTGAGGGCCGAGCAGGGCGCGCAGGTGTTCGCTGGCAAACGGGTAGTGCGTGCAGCCCAGCACCAGCGTGTCCATCTCGCCATGGCCCGAGCCAAATCGGCCCATCGCCCTTGTATGACGGGCGCAGGCAGCTATGATTTCAGTAGCGACTTCAGGGTCGGTGGTAGCGTGAATGCCGCGTTCGATCGCGTCGGCCAGGCCGTCGCAGGGCTGCAGGACGAAAGTGGCCTGCCCTGACAGCGAGGCCAGCAAGGTCTTGAACCTGGCGCTGGCCAAGGTGCCGCGCGTGGCCATCACACCGATACGGCCGGTCTTGCTCAGCGCCACGGCGGGTTTCAGGGCCGGCTCCACGCCGATGATGGGCAGGCCGGTGTGCTCGGCGCGCAGATGGTCAATCGCCGCCGCCGTGGCGGTATTGCAGGCGATCACCAGCGCCTTGATCTTGATGTGCTGTTGCGTCAACAGATGGCGGGTAATGGCTCGGGAACGGGCAACAACAAAACAGTCTTCGCGCTCCCCATACGGGGCATGACCGCTGTCAGCAACATAAACGAAGTTCTCGTGCGGCAGCTCGGCCCGCAGCGCCTTGAGAATGCTCAGGCCGCCGATGCCGCTGTCGAAAACGCCGATGGCCTGGCCGCTCACGCGCTTACCCGGGGCAGCAATTCAAACGCTGGTGACCGGAATCTGCTTGAACTCACCCGTGGCAATCTTTTTCTGCCACTCGGCCGGGCCGGTGATGTGGGCGCTGGTGCCGCCCGCATCGACCGCCACGGTGACCGGCATGTCGACCACGTCAAACTCGTAAATCGCTTCCATGCCCAGGTCGGCAAAGCCCACGACTTCGGCGTGCTTGATGGCCTTGGACACCAGGTAGGCCGCACCGCCAACGGCCATCAGGTAGGCGCTCTGGTGTTTCTTGATGGCCTCAATCGCGACCGGGCCGCGCTCGGCCTTGCCGACCATGGAGATCAGGCCGGTTTGCGCCAGCATCATTTCGGTAAAGCCGTCCATGCGGGTGGCCGTGGTCGGGCCGGCCGGGCCAACAGCCTCGCCCTTGACCGGATCGACCGGGCCGACGTAATAGATCACGCGGTTGGTGAAGTCGACCGGCAGTTTCTCGCCCTTGAGCAGCATGTCGGCAATGCGCTTGTGCGCGGCGTCGCGGCCGGTCAGCATCTTGCCGTTGAGCAGCAGGGTATCGCCCGGCTTCCAGCTGGCGACTTCTGCCTTGGTCAGGGTGTTGAGGTTGACCTTTTTGCTCTTGTTGTAGTCGGGCTCCCAGTTCACATTGGGCCAGAGGTCCAGCGAAGGCGGGTCGAGGTAGACCGGGCCGCTGCCGTCCAGCACGAAATGCGCATGGCGCGTGGCGGCGCAGTTGGGAATCATTGCGACGGGCTTGCTGGCCGCGTGCGTCGGGTACATCTTGATCTTGATGTCGAGCACAGTGGTCAGGCCACCCAGGCCCTGTGCGCCAATGCCCAGCGCGTTGA
>DASXRN010000075.1:0-4529 GCA_036506595.1 Polaromonas sp.
AGGGCGCAGAGATGTTGGGTCAATTTCATGGTTGATGTCTCATGGCTGACTTGGCGTTGGGAATGGTTGGCTGGTACGCGCAATAAAACCTTGCTCAAGTGTGGGGTGTCCGAGTGCTGCCGTAACTCCAGCCGGACTGCCGTCCGCGATCAGCTTTCCCCGGTGCAGCAGTAGCACGCGGTCGGCCTGTTCGGCTTCTTCCACCCAGTGGGTTGCCCATAGCACGCAACAGCCGCGCTGAGTGACCTCTTCACGCACTCCACGCATCAAGTCCTGTCGCGACTTGGGGTCCAGACCCACCGTGGCTTCATCCATCAAGATGAGGCCTGGCCGATGCAGCAAGGCCCGGATGAGTTCTACCTTGCGTCGGTTGCCGCCCGAGAGCTCGCGCACCGTATGATCCAGGTCGCCGGCCAGGCCCAGCCGCGCCGCACCTTCGGCGATGCGCGGGATGGCGGTGGCCCGGCGCATGCCGTGCAAATCAGCATGAAACTGCAGATTTCGTCGCACACTCAAATCCAGATCAAGCGCCTGCTGCTGGAACACCACACCGATGCGCGCGAGTGCCTGGGCGGGATGATGCTGGAGCGACAGGCCATCAATGGTGATCGTGCCCCTGTCCGGTACAAACAGGCCGGTGAGCAATTGAAACAGGGTTGATTTGCCCGCGCCATTGGGCCCCAGCAACACGCAAAACTGTCCTGCTTGCAGTGTCATGCTGACGCCATCAAGTGCGGCATGCGGTCCGTAGTGCTTGGTGATATCGGTAATGGACAACATACGAGGTGTGGGAGGCCGGTGTGGGGGTGCAGCTGAGCCTGGGTGAGCGAAGCAGTATGGATCAAAAGTTTTCCTGGCCTTACTCCATGACGGCCCCGGCAGCTTGTGACAGAGCGCGGCGCAGCTCCTCGTGTAAACCTATTTTCAAGTCCCGACTCTTTGGTGTTTTCCTATGCGCCATGCGCCAACGTTTGAACGGCAGATCCCGGATGGCATGCCGCGACGGATCGACAACTGGAGCTTGCCCCTGAGAGTTTGATCATTTCGCCGTTACTGAAATCGGGATCGACGAGTACCAGGAGGCGAGGTCGTCGATCTCCTGGTCTGTCAGAGGTTTGGCAATCACGCCCATCACCTCGTTCTGGCGTCTGCCGCTGCGGTAGTTCTTGAGTTGCTCCACGAGGTAGATGGCGGGTTGTCCCGCCAGATGGGGTGCGTTAGGTAACTGGCTCAGGCCGAGTGGGCCGTGGCAGGTGGCACACATGCCGGCCTTCGCCTTGCCTGCAGCCGGATCACCCGCATGCGCCACCCCTGCAGACAGTGTCATCGCGCCGAGCAGCAGCGGCATGCCCAGCGAGACGTGTAATCGATGACTCACCATGAACATCTCCAAAGAAAGCAGCGGACATGAACACTTGTTCAGGTCCGCTGCCTATCAGGACGGGGCCGCACTCCGCGTGAGCCGCGCGAGGTGCGGAGCAACGGCCTTACTGGCCGGTGTAGCTGATGCGGTAGAGGGCACCGGCAAAGTCGTCCGACACCAGGATCGAGCCATCCGGCAGGTTGGCCACATCCACCGGGCGGCCACGGTACTGGCGGGTTTCGGGGTCGAGCCAGCCTTCGGCAAACACCTCGGTCTTGTCGGCGGAGCCATCGGCCTTTAAACTGGTGAACATGATGCGCGCACCGATTGGGTCGGTGCGGTTCCATGAGCCATGCTGCGCCGAGAAGATGCCACCCTGGTACTTGGCGGGGAATTTCTTGCCGGTGTAGAAGGTCAGGCCCAGATCGGCTGCATGCGCGTCGGTCAGGACCTCAGCAGCGGTCACATTGGGTGGCAATGGGTCTTTGTCGTAGCCGTGCTCGGTGATGCGGGTCTTGCCCTGAATCCACGGGTAGCCGAAGAATTGGCCCGCCTTGGTGACGCGGTTGATTTCCCCGGCGGGAATCAGGTCGCCCATCCCGTCGGTCTGGTTGTCGGTGAACCACAGCTCGTTGTTCTTCGGGTTGAACTCCAGGCCGACGGAATTGCGGATGCCCCGCGCATACACTTCGCGCTTGCTGCCGTCAAAAGCGTTCATGCGGACGATGCCGCCAATGCCCAGCTGGTCATACAGTTTGACCTTGTCGCGCGGCTGCACGTTGTACGGCTGCCCCAGGGTGATATAGAGCATGCCGTCCTTGCCGACGCGGCAGGTGCGTGCGCCGTGGTTGTAGCTTTCCTCTTCGGGCGGAATCAGCTTGCCTTGCGGCACCACTTCGATCACCGCCACATCCGGGCCTTCATAGAAAAACTCGGCGGCGGGGAAGTTAAGCACCCGGTTATGTTCGACCACGATCAGGAAACCGTCCCGGGTCCAGCAGACGCCATTCGGCACGCTGAATTTGAGCGAGGGCGCGAACGGCTTCACCTCGGTGGCCATCTCGCCGCTGTTGCGGTTGGTCACGGCCCAGACCGTGGTCTTGCGTGTGCCGACAAACAGCATGTTGGTGGACGGTGCTACTGCCATGTGGCGTGCATCGGGCACCACCGCATAGAGGGAAATCTTGAAACCGGGCGGTAATTTGATGCGCTTGAGGTTCTCCCTGATGGCGTCTGCATTGGGACCAGTCTGCGGCACGACCGGAATGTTCAGATCCGTTGTCGCCACCTTCATCTGCTTGAGTTTTTCGATATTGGTCGGTGGCGGAGCTTGCCCTGTCGCCATGCCGGCCATGCCTATACTTGCGAGGGTCAGCAGCAGGTGTTTTATTCTTGTGCGCACAACAGCCTCCTCAATCTGAACAAGCGCTGAGTCGTCGCGGATGAGCATTCGCCCGCGCAGCACTTGGTATGCATGCTAGTACGGCGATTTTTTTTTGACAAGCGGGGATGCGCGGTGGGCGCGCGGCATTTGGCCTGGAACTGGCAAACCCTGCCGGTGCACGAGGTGAAAGATGGCGAAAGGCGGCGAAAACGCATGGCGGCGCTGGTGCGGTTTCTGCCGTCACTCCTTCTGCGGGATGGGCATGTAATAGCCGGCTATTTAAGCGCTGGGGTGAATGCTTCGGTGAACTGGCGTGAAGCCTTGGGATCGCGGAACACCAGAGGTTTGACCACGGTGCGCTGGGCATCTGGTATCTGGGCGAGGGCAACGGCTTTGAGCACCTCATAGTGAAAGGGTGATTTGTCACATACCGGATCGGCGTTGGCCGCATCGCCTGTCAGCATGAAGGCCTGGCAGCGGCAACCGCCCAGGTCTTTTGCTTTCTCGGGGCAGGTCCGGCATGTATCTTTCATCCAGGCATCGCCACGGAAGTGGTTGAAACCGGGCGAGGCGTACCAGATATCCTGAATGCTCATGTTCCTGACATTCGGGAAATCGAGGCCCTTGATCATCTTGGCGGTGTGGCACGGTAGCGCTGTTCCGTCGGGAGTGATGGTCAGAAATATGTTTCCCCAGCCGTTCATGCATTTTTTTGGGCGGTTTTCGTAGTAATCGGGGACGACGAAAAACATGCGCAACTTGTCGCCCAGTTTCTCGCGATAGGCGTTGGTCACGCGCTCAGCGCGTTCAAGCTGCTCGCGCGAGGGCAGCAGGGCATCGCGGTTAAGTTCAGCCCAGGAGTAATACTGGCTGTTGGCCAGCTCCAGGTACTCGGCGTCAAGCTCGATGGCCAACTCGATGATCTGCCCGATGTAGTCGATGTTGAGCCTGTGCACCACGCAGTTGAGCACCATGGGCCAGCCATGGGCTTTGATGATTTCAGCTGTGCGGCGCTTCAGGTCGAAGGTCTTGGTGTGCGACAGGAAGTCGTTGAGCTCCCGGGTCGAGTCCTGGAAGGACAGCTGGATATGGTCCAGCCCAGCTTGTTTGAGGGCTGTTGCACGGGCTTCGGTCAGTCCCACGCCGGAGGTCAGCAGGTTGGTGTAGAACCCGAGCCGGTGGGCTTCGGCGACCAGTACTTCGAGGTCATCGCGGAGCATGGGCTCGCCGCCTGAAAAGCCGCACTGGACGCTGCCTGCGACACGTGCTTCGCGCAGCACGCGCAGCCAGTCGTCCGTCGACAGCTCTGCGCTGTTCAGGGCGAAGTCCACCGGGTTGTAGCAGAACACGCAGTGCAGCGGACAGCGGTAGGTCAGCTCGGCCAGCAGCCACAGCGGCGGGCCGGGTTGCGCAGCGGGAGCGACATTGGCGGTGGCCGGAGGCGCGTTCATGGTTTGACCCAACCCTGGCGATGGGCAATTGCCAGAAAATCCAGTACGTCCGGGGTCAACCCTGTGGTTTCGAATTGACGTTCCAATTCATCAATGAGGGCCTGCACGGTTTTCTCTCCATCCAGTCGCTGCATGATCTCGCCGGCACTGACGTTGAGCTTGACCATGCCTTCTGGGTAGAGCAGGACCCAGGATTTTTGGGCTTCTTCCCATTGCAGACGAAAATGAGCCGCCACCCGAGGCCGGTCATCCAGACCAATGGCGGCTTGCTGTGCGTTCATTCCTTGGGTCCCTTGATGTCGATCTCGCACTGGCTGAGCATGATGGCGTC
>DASXRN010000076.1:0-24765 GCA_036506595.1 Polaromonas sp.
AGCGTGGCCCCCGGCCTGCATGGCTTGCCCGGCGGCGTGCTGGTGTCGGTGATCGCCTATTTCCCTTTCCTCTATTTACCCGTGGCCGCAGCGCTGCGGCGGCTGGACCCCGGCATGGAGGACACCGCCGCCTCGCTGGGCCTGGGCCCCTGGGGGGTGTTCTTTCGCGTTGTGCTGCCGCAGCTGCGGCTGGCCATTTGCGGCGGCTCCCTGCTGATCGGCTTGCACCTGCTGGCCGAATACGGCCTGTATGTGATGATCCGCTTTGACACCTTCACCACGGCCATCGTTGACCAGTTCCAGTCCACCTACAACGGGCCGGCCGCCAATATGCTGTCGGGCGTGCTGGTGCTCTGCTGTTTCGCGCTGCTGGGCCTGGAGTCGTCCGCGCGCGGCAAGGAGCGTTATGCCCGTGTCGGCACCGGCGCCGCCCGGCTGCCGCTCAAACGGCGCCTGGGGCGTTTCACGGCGCTGGGCCTGCTGCTGCCTGCACTGACCACCGTGCTGGCGCTGGGTGTGCCGCTGGTCACGCTGCTGCGCTGGCTGGTGGCCGGTGGGGCGGGTGTGTGGCGCCTGGGCGAGATCGGCCCTGCGCTGGCCCAGACCCTGGCGCTGGCGCTGGCCGGGGCACTGTTCACCACGCTGGCGGCCGTACCCATGGCCTGGCTTTCGATCCGTTCGCCCGGGCGCCTGCAGCGCGTGCTGGAGGCCTGCAATTACCTGGTCGGTTCACTGCCCGGTGTTGTCGTGGCACTGGCCCTGGTCACCGTCACGGTGCGCGTGGCCTTGCCGATTTACCAGACCGTGGTAACGGTGCTGCTGGCGTATTTGCTGATGTTTTTGCCGCGCGCGTTGATCAGCCTGCGCGCCGGCATTGCGCAGGCGCCGGTGGAGCTGGAGCGCGCGGCGCGCAGCCTGGGACGCACGCCGGCGCAGGCGCTGTGGTCCATCACTATGCGCCTGGCCGCCCCCAGTGCGGCGGCCGGCGCGGCGCTGGTCGGGCTGGGCATCACCAATGAACTCACCGCCACCCTGATGCTCGCGCCCAACGGCACGCGCACCCTGGCCACGTCCTTCTGGGCCTACAGCAGCGAGATCGACTACGCCGCCGCCGCGCCCTATGCACTGATCATGGTGCTGCTTTCGCTGCCCATGACCTGGCTGCTCTACATTCAATCGAAACGGACCGCCGGACGATGACTCCCCTTGACCTGCACGCGGTGCACAAACATTACGGCGCTGTGGCCGTGCTCGGCGGCATTGACCTCAGCGTGGCTGCGGGCAGCCGCACGGCGATCGTCGGCCCTTCGGGCTCGGGCAAGACCACGCTGCTGCGCATCATTGCCGGCTTTGAGGCGCCCGACACCGGCCGCGTCACGCTGGGCGGGCAGTTGATGGCCGATGGCCCCGACGCGGTGCCGGCCCACCGGCGCGGCATCGGCTTTGTGCCGCAGGACGGCGCGCTGTTTCCGCACCTCACGGTGGAAGGCAATGTCGGTTTTGGCCTGGCCCGTAACGCGCCGCAGCGCGCCGAGCGTATTGCCGAACTGATGGACATGGTGGCGCTGGACACGGCCATGCTCACGCGCCGGCCGCACGAACTCTCCGGCGGCCAGCAGCAGCGCGTGGCCCTGGCGCGGGCGCTGGCGCAGCGGCCCCGGCTGATGCTGCTGGACGAGCCTTTTTCGGCGCTAGACACCGGCCTGCGTGCCAGCACGCGCAAAGCCGTTGCGCAGTTGTTGGGCGCGGCCGGCATCACCACCATCCTGGTCACCCACGACCAGGCCGAGGCCCTGTCGTTCGCCGACCAGGTGGCCGTGATGCGTGAAGGGCAGCTAGTGCAAGCCGGCCCGCCGCATGAGCTGTATTTGCAGCCCAAAGACGCGGCGATTGCCAGCTTCCTGGGCGACACCATCGTGCTGCCGGCGCAACTGGCAAGCGGCTGGGCCGACTGCGCACTGGGGCGCATCGCCGTCAACGACGGCCAGCGCAGCGGCGCGGCGCAGATCATGCTGCGCCCCGAGCAATTGCGCGTGGCGGAAGTTCCACTGGAGGTGGCGGTCCATGCGGCCGACCCGGCCGCATGTTATGGCGCGGTGATCGACAGCGACTTTGGCGGCTCGGTCTGCGTGCTGTCGGTGCGCCTGCTGCGCGGCAACAGCACGGCCACCCTGGATGCGGACGACGCAGCCGCCTGGAACACGCCGCTGCTGGTGCGCAGCCAGGGCATGCAGGCACCGCCAGTGGGCGCCATGGTGCACATCACGGTGGCCGGCCAGGCGCATGTCTTTGCCGGCTAGCGGCCGGCGTGGCCTGACAACACGGTTATTTGTTGGTCAATAGTGCTTGTGGCCCCGTTTGAACGGGCGTGTTCAGCTATTAAATATGTAGCAAATGCATAGTGTCAGGGCTGCGATCCCAGGGCCTGCAGGCCCTGCCGGGTGAAGTCATCCGCCGGAAAAAGGTATCCATCACCAGCTGGAGGCGTTTGATCAGGTGCGGGGACTTGCGCTTCATCATCGGCGATACCACTTCGGTGATGATGAGGTCCCCTGTAGCCATCATTGCACCTAGCTTGATGGGCATCATCACTTCAATGCGTTCAAGTCGGAAAGACCGACATCTGGTTGGGGGTGGTCCAAGCCGGGGGCTGACGCTTCCGGCGCGCGGAGTGGCACAACCGGCAGCAGCACCTGCGAGTGCCGTTCCGGCGACATATGGACGCGGTTGCGGGCCTTCTGGCGGGGGCCGGCGCTGGCTTCGGGCGCGCCCGTGTTCGGGCTCACGTCGAAGCGCGGGAAATTGCTGCTTGAAATGTCCAGGCGGATGCGGTGGCCCTTCTTGAACAGGTTTGACGTGGGCATGGGCTCGATCGTGATTTCAGCGACCTCGCCGGGCGCCAGCAGCTCGGGCTGCTCCCAGGACCGCCGGTAGCGGCAGCGCAGGATGCCGTCCGTGAGATTCATGGCATAGCCCTGCGGGTAGTCGGTGCTGGGTGGGTAGAGGTCGATAAGCTTGGCGGTGAAATCGGTGTCCGGCGCGCTCGAGGAAATCCACAGCTTGATCACCACCGGCCCCGTGATCTCGAGGTCTTGCTCGAGCGGCGGCGACTGGAACACCAGGACGTCCTCGCGCTCGGCCAGCGGCCCGTGGGGAGGCCGTGCACCGAAGATGTTTTCGTGGGTACGCTGGTCGTAGGCGCCGGCGGTCATCAGCGGCTCGCCGGACGTGATGGAGCCGCCTATCGTGGGCACCGGGTCAGACGGATCGAACTCATACGCCAGCACACCGCCCTGCTCGGCAGGCTGCAACGCCAGGGTGCCGTCGGCGTGCAAGTACCAGGGGACAAATTGCGTGCCCGGAACCGGCCAGTCGCTGGCACTGCGCCAGCAGCCGCCGTGACCGAGTCGGCCCCCGGCCGTTCGAGTGCCCGAGCCGCCGCCCATGCGGAAATAGCGCACGGCGGGGTCCTCGGCCGGGGCCGTGGTTTCGTCTTTGAGCCAGCGGTCAAACCACTGCGCGCGCAAGGCGAGGTAGTTCTCCGCCAGCGAGCCGTCCAGCGTGGCCTCGGGCCCGAAGTCCACGTCCCCCGCGTAGGTCACGCTGCGCTCGCCATGGGTCCAGGGCCCCAGGACCAGGCGGGCCATGCCGCGTTCGCGGCGCGAGATGCCGATGTAGTTGTCGGTCGTGGTCTGGGCGTAAGGGTCCCACCAGCCGCACATCAGCAGGGTGGGGATGCTATCGAAAGTGTCGTAGTGGCCAGCCGCATACAGTTCGGGCTGGCGCCAGTAGTCATCAAACGTGCCGTGCTCCCACTGCTCGAACAGATAGCTTTCGTACTCGGGTACCCACTTGAGCGGCGAATGTCCGCGTTGCCATGGCATGGCGGCGAACCACGCGCCGATATCCTCGGCCGCCAGCGCCGCGTGAACGGCCGCATCGCGCTTCGCAGGGCCGCTTTCGAGCGCATTCTTGTGCGCCCAGGTGGCTTGCTTGAGTTCAAAAGCACCGCCGTGGCGTATGCCACCGCGAAAGGCGTTGGCGAAGCCGCCGCATTCGATGAACATCGCGGCCAGCCCGGGCGGGCGCTGGCTGACCAGCGCGGTTTGCGTGTGTGCCGCATACGAGAGGCCGTAGGTGCCGATGCGGCCGTTGCACCACGGTTGTTGGGCAACCCAGGTGAGGGTGTCAAAGCCGTCTTCGGCCTCGCCCAGGTACTTTGTGAAGCGCCCCTCGGACTCGTAGCGGCCACGGCAGTCCTGCACCACCACCGCGTAGCCGCGGCGCGCAAAGCTGGCCGCGATCTGCCCGCGCTTCACGGGCCGCGGGTCCTGTGCCGTGCGCTCGCGAATGGTTTCGTTGTGCTTGCCGTAAGGCGTGCGTTCCACCAGCACCGGAAAAGGGCCAACCCCGGGCTTGCCATCACAGCTCGGCAAATAGATGTCCGTTGAAAGACTTACGCCATCGCGCATTTCAACCTTGACGCTGCGCAGAATCTCCACGCCGTTGATGTCATCACTCGTCATTCGGGCTGGGTCTTTCAGTCGATTTTCAGGTTGCGCTCTTTGATGAGTTTGGCCCAGCGGGCCGTATCGTCCTTGATGTATTGAGCCAGCTCCTGCGCGCTACTGGGACGGGGTTCGGCACCTTGCTCAACCAGCTTGCGCACCACGTCAGGCTCAGCCAGCGCGCGCTGCAGGTCGGCGCTGGTCTTGGTGATGATGTCGGCCGGCGTACGGGAGGGGGCGAAAAGGGCGTACCAGATCTCGTATTCAAAGCCTGGCAAGCCAGACTCCGCCACTGTCGGCACTTCGGGCAAGGCACGGTCGCGACGCGCGCTGGCCACAGCCAGGGCCGTCAGCTTGCCGGTCTTGATGTGCTGGATGACGCTGGGCACGGCATTGATACCCATTTGTACGTGACCCCCTAGCAGTTCGTTAACCGAGGGTGAGCCACCCTTGTAAGGAATGTGAACCATTTTGGTGTCGCTCATGGCCATGAAGAGCTCCATGGCCAGATGATTGGGGCTGCCATGGCCGCTTGAGCTGAAGTTCAGCACGCCGGGTTTTTTCTTTGCCAGCGTCACCAGCTCCTTGACCGACTTGACGCCGAGCGATGGGTGAACAACCAAAACGGGCATATTCGCCACGACTCGCCCAATGGGCGCGAAATCCCGTGTCGGGTCGAAGGGCAGTTTGGTGTTGATCAGCGGATGCGTCACGATGCTCGAGCCGGCACCCAGAAGCAAGGTGTAGCCATCAGGCGCTGCCGCGGCAGCCGCTTGCAGCCCCGGTACGCCGGGACGGTTGTCGATGATGACGGGCTTGCTCCAGTAGTCGGAGAGCTTGAGCGCCACCACACGCATGGCGTTATCGGCCGCGCCGCCAGCGGGGAAAGGCACGATGATGCGCACGGGCTTGTCGGGATAAGCGGCAAAAACTGCTTGCGTAGCGAGCGCTGCAAAGGCGGCCAGCAGGAAACGTCGAGTCTTGATCATGATGCTTCAGAAGTTGTGCTGAATGCCGACGCCGACGCTGCGGATGGTGTCGTTAGGCAGCCGTGAATTGGGGTCCTGGCGATCGTAAAAGGCATACAGCATGGATCGTTTGCTGAGCGGGTGGGCGTAACCTATTTGAAACTTTTTGAGCGTTCCGTTTCTATCGTTCTGCACATCGCGCGTCATGTAGTTGGCGATGACCTTGCTGTCGCTGTTTCTCACCTTGACCGAGGCGCCGACCAGCCGGATGTTCACCTGGCTGCGCGTGGTCGGTCCGCCCTGGTAGTTATCGCGCCCTGCAATGGCCCACGCCCTCACTAGTCCGAAGTCATACGAGCCCACCAGCATCCATTTGTTCTTGAAGTCATTGAGGGCATATCCGCCATTTTTTTTGTCCTGGCCAAATGCCACGCCCAAGCCAAGAGGACTGTTGCCCTCGCCATAGCTCAGGGAAAGATCAGTCTGCTTGATATCGCTCTCGAAGCGTACCGGCCCGGCGGGCACCTCGGCCACACCCTCACCGTTCAGGTAATAGCGTGCGCGAAAGACAAGCTCGCCAAACCTGGGGCTTATGTAGCCGATCGCGTTGGACTCACGATTGCGCGAGTTCAGCACGGAGGTACCGATCGCAGTTGCACCTGCATCATGGATGACGAACTCGGTGTGGCGCGTGATGAGCGAATAGACAGGGGACCCCGTCGGGTTGGCGGAATCGAGTCGTCCCACGGCGACCGCCCCAAATCCCCCAGTGAGGCCGACGTAGGAATTGCGATAGGCCGGCGTGGTCGCCGCACCCGTGTCGGAGGCGAAGCCCATCTCGAGGCCAAATACCGCATTCAGACCCCCGCCCAAGTCTTCCGTGCCCCGAAAGCCGAAGCGCGAGGCGTTGTCTCGCACCTGAATTTGAGTGAGCGACCCCGTCTTCGTGCTTTCCAGGCTGGTGTCCAGCCGGCCGTAAATCGTGACCGAGCTTTGCGCCAGGGCGGCCAAGGGTGCGCCTGCTGCGCACGCCACAGCAAATGAAAGGCTGCTCAATTTGATCTTCAAGTCAATGCTCCTGGAAATATGTTTTGTTGAACGATTCATCGTTTCAAATTTTTGAAACGCCATTTCATCCCTGATTCGCTTGCTTAGCTCTTGTGGCTGATTGCGTGGTGATTTTCAAGTCGATTAAATAATGATACATTGTCTCATTCAATGAGACATGTGAAAATGTGAAACACGACCCGGCGCCGGCCAAGGCGCGCATCCGAATCGATGAAGGGCATCGAGTGGCGGGGCTTGCGTGTGAGTTCCTCGCCGCGGCGCCACTCGGGCGCTTCGTTGCTGGCGATCGCAGTGCGGGGGAGGGGCGCCAGTAGAATGGCCTGTTAATTCACACTACCGCCGGAGAGAAATGGACTACACCGTCGCTTCAGTCGATGAGGCTCTTGGCTTGCTGGTGCATGTAGCCAATTCGCCCGGGCTGGGGGTCACGGAGCTGGCCAAGCGCTCGGGCAACACCAAGGCACGGGCGTTCCGGCTGCTCAGCACCCTGGAAGAGCGTGGCTTTGTGCAGCGGCGGGGCGAACTCGCCACCTACCAATTGGGCTACAAGACACTGTTGATCGGCTTGGCCGCACAGGAACAGGTCAGTCTTGTACGCCAAGCTGAACACTACCTGCGCGAGCTCGGTGAACGCTTCAACGAAAACGTGCAGGTACGGGTGCGCGACGGTTTCGAGTCGGTGTGTGTCGCTCGTTGGGAGTCCACCCACGATGTACGCGTTCATGGCGGGGTCGGCAGGACTCGGCCGCTACATGCCGGTGCGTCAGGAAAAATTCTGCTTGCTTTTGCAGATGAGGCCTTGTGCCAGGCTTACCTGGGGTCTGAGCTTCAGCGCTTCACCGCCAACACGATCACACAACGCAGCAAGCTCGCGCAGGAACTCACCCACGTACGGCAAAAGGGTTATGCCACGTCGATTGGCGAAATTGCCCCGGATGTCATTTCACTGGCGGCCCCGGTGCGCGATGCCAGCAGCCAGGTGATTGCAGCGCTAGGCATTTCGGTGCCCTCCAGCCGCTTGACGCCGGCCGGGCTCGAACGTTTCATCCCACCGCTTTGCCAGGCCGCTCAGGCGCTTTCGGCCGAGCTCGGCTACCGGTCCGAGCGCTGATCGGGTTGTCGATCTGTCGGGTCTGGCCAGGTTTGTTAGGAGGCGGCCGGCAGTGCGCAAAGCTCTACCGCAACACCGCTCAGCACCGCGTTGCCCGACAGCGGGTCACGCAACTGGTCGTCCAGCAATGCATTGAGGTTGGCGCCGGGTCGCTCGGAGGCCAGGCTCAGGCGTGTGCCCGGCCGGTTATGGCCCCAGCCATGCGGCAGGCTGACCACGCCCGGCATCATGCTGTCGGTGATCTGCACTTGGGCTTCAATGCCTTGGCGGCCTGCGCTGTTGCTGGTGGCGATGCGTGCGAGCATTCCGTCCTTCAGGCCCAGCCGCTCGGCATCCTGCGGATGAACCAGCGCGGTGCAGCGAAACGGGCCTTTGGCCAGCAGCGGCAGGTTGTGCATCCAGCTGTTGTTGGAGCGCACATCGCGCCGTCCGACGATGACCATGCCCGGCACGGGCCGGCCCAAATCGGCCATGGCGCGCCGCAAGTCAGCCAGCAAGGAGGGCGGGGCCAGTTCGATCCTGCCCGAGGGCGTGCGCAGCACTTCGGGAATGCGCGGCGTGAGTTCACCCAGATCGATGCCGCCTCCCTGGCCACCATGAACGCCGCTGGCGGATTTGACTTTTTGCAGGGTTAAACCATCGGGCCGACGCCCAAAACCATCGCCATACGGCCCGCTGCGCAGCGCCACTTCCAGCAGGCGTTCGGGGCCTTTGAGTGCACCCATGGCTCTGATCACGGCGGGTGCGTGTTCACCAAACAGGCGGGCGGCATCACTGGCAAATTGCTCGTCGTCCAGTTCGGCAGCCCCTGCTTTCGTGTCCTTGCCTTGCGCAATGGCAGCCAGCCGGGTCAGCGTTTCCCATTCATCGGGCTGCCCAGCCGCGCGCTCAAACACCGGGGCGCTGTAGCGCGCATGGTTGCGCCACGACAATTGTGGAAAAGCCACGTCGTAGTGCATGTCTTCCAGCGGGGAGGGGCCGGGCAGGATCACGTCAGCATGGCGTGAGGTTTCGTTCAGATAAATGTCCAGGCTGATCATGAAGTCGAGCCGCTCCAGCGCCTGCGACAAGCGCTCGCCATTCGGGCTTGACAGCACCGGGTTGGTGGCGATGCTGATAAAGGCCTTGACCTGGCCGGGGCCAGCCGTTTCAATTTCTTCGGCCAGGCAGGTGGCGGGCAGCTCGCCCATCACCTCCGGCGCCTGGCTCACGCGGCTGTGGTGGCGGCCCGTGCTGATGCCTTTGCCGATGCCGCTTTTGCCGTTGGCGTTCGCGGCAAAAGCGGCGGCTTTGGGAAACATGGCGCCACCGGCTTCGTCAAGATGGGCGGTGGCGATGTTGAGCACATCGACCAGCCAGCTCGCCAGCGTGCCGTACTCTTGGGTGCAGGTGCCAATGCGCCCATAAACGGCAGCGCGCGGCGTGCTGGCCAGCGTGCGTGCCAGCTGCCTGATGGTGGATGCGTCCATGCCGCAACGTGCCGCCACGGCATCGGCGCTGAAGGGCGCTACGGCGGCCCGCACCTCGTCAAGACCATTGACGAATTCAGCCAGTCGCCCGAGTTTGACGAGCTGCTCATCAAACAGCGTGTGCAGCAGGCCGAGCGTGAAAAACGCATCACCGCCGGGGCGAATGAAATGGTGTTCGTCGGCCATCTGGGCGGTCTCGGTGCGGCGCGGGTCTATCACCACCAGTTTGCCGCCGCGCGCCTGCATGGCCTTGGCCTTGCCTTTGAAGTCGGGCACCGTCCACAGGCTGCCGTTGCTGGCGAGCGGGTTGGCACCCAGCATGAGCAGAAAATCGCAGCGCGTGATGTCGGGCACCGGAATGCTCAGCCAGTGGCCAAACAGCAGGCCGCTGGAGAGCTGCTTGGGCATCTGGTCCAGCGTGGACGCTGAAAACACATTGCGCGTGCCCAGCGCCTTGACCAGCCGCGCAAAGTACAGCAGCAGCCCGATCTTGTGGGCCGACGGGTTGCCCGCCATCACCGCCACGCTGTCTTTGCCATGTTGCGCCAGCAGTGGCGGCAGGCGGCGCTCGATTTCGGCAAAGGCTTCATCCCAAGTGGCTTCAACAAACGCCCCCTTGCGTTTGATCAGCGGCGTGCGCAGCCGGTCAGGGTCTTCGTGCAGCTCTTTCAAAGCCACGCCCTTGGGGCAGATGTAGCCCGCGCTGAAAACGTCGGCGTCATGCCCGCGAATGCTGATGACCTTGCCCGCGCGCACCTTCAGCTCCAGCCCGCAGCAAGCTTCGCACAGCGGGCAGATGCGGTGGTGAAGGGTGTCGGCCGCATCCGCTTGCGTGGTGCTCAGGGAATCGGTGGTTGCGCTTATCTCAGTCATGTGGGTCTCTGCTTTCTACTTTTTGCTTTGGGGTCGGCTCCAGGATGATTACGCACCCCGCAAGGCCGCCTTGCCAATCACGCTGGCGACATCAGCCGATGCAGCGCTTGCGATGTGTGCTCATCCGCCGGAAAAAACGTCTCCAACGCCAGTTCCTGCAAGGTCACGTCGACGGCTGTGCCAAACACCGTGGTGGTGCTGATAAAGCTCAGCACGCCTGCTGCCGTCCTGAATTGAAGCGGCATGGCTACGCCGATGTGCTCGCCTTCCAGTTGCAATGCATCGGCACCCCCAGCTGCCGGATAAGCCTTCAACTCTTCGAGCAGCTCAGCCAGCACCGGGTCCGCCGTGGCCGTGATTTGCTGGCGCAGGCGCTCAAAAATGTGGCTGCGCCACTGCACCAGGTTGACGATGTTGCTGGCGATGCCCAGCGGGTGCAGGCTCAGGCGCAGCACATTCACCGGTGCCTGCAGCAGCGCCGCATCGGCACCGGCCATCAGGTGCGGCACCATGCGGTTGGCGGCGACCAGGTTCCAGTGGCGGTCTATCGCCAGCGCGGGGTAGGGCTCGTGGCTTTTGAGAATCAGCTCCACCGCCTGCCGGGCTGCGCTAAGCGCCGGGTCGCCCAGCGGCCGTTCGCGGTACATGGGCGCGTAGCCCGCCGCCACCAGCAGGGCGTTGCGCTCGCGCAGCGGAATGTCCAGCCGCGCTGACAGGCGCAGCACCATTTCGCGGCTGGGCACCGAGCGGCCGGTTTCCACAAAACTCAGGTGCCGGGTCGACACTTCGGCTTCCTGCGCCAGGTCCAGCTGGCTCAGACGGCGGTGCTGGCGCCAGTGGCGCAGGTGCTCGCCAAACGCTTGAGGGGTGCTTGTGTTCATGGCGCCATCCTAATGCGCAAGCGGGCCGGTGTTCCATTACTTCCCCGGTCATCGACTGGCGGCGTCGGCGCTGGAATCATCCGTTGCAGCGCCGCGCCATCGACGTCTGCGGCAGCTTCATCGATCGGATTGGCGTGGCCTGGACCCAGCGCCAACAGGCTGCACAGCATGAGGGCAGTCAACCGCGAACGGGATCGGCCAAGCCAGCGCGGCTCCTTCCGAAAACTGCTTTTCTTCGCTGAACGGCAGGCGCAAGTGGCCGCAGCACATGCGGCCCGGCTTGGACTCACCCAGACGATCGATCAGTCAACTGTAAGCGGCTGCTAAGCCAGCTGTGGGCCCTGCGTGGCCATGATTGGGTTTGCAGGCGATTTGACCTGTTCACGACCGATTGGAGGGCTGCATGCAAGTCACTCGATTAGCCAGCGTCCTCGCTGGCACCCTGGCGCCCAGGCGTCTCTTGTCAACCATTGACTCACGGAGGTTCATCATGGAAACCGACACTCTTGGCATCGATCTGGCCAACCCCTCTACGCCCTGTCACGGCTTCATCAGGAGGCCGGCCATGGCAAGACTGGCAAGGCTGGTTTCAGCAGCAGGCGCGGCCGTTTTGATCGCGGCCTGCGGTGGTGGGGGCGGTGATACGACAGCGACGGCGACGGCTGCAGATCCGATCGACCAATACATTGGCCACTGGGCTGTTTGCATCCCCGACCCCGCACGCAACGCTTCGGCCCGCTTGGAGTTCACCGCGACCAAAATTGGCGCGACCCAGGCGTCGTCGTTGGCCCAGGCGATCGGTTTCCCCAACATCGGTTGCGCGCCTCCCGTAGCCATCATCATCCCCATCCCGGAATTCTCAGGAATCGGGGTCATCGATTTCCCGGCATCCGGGCCAGGCGGGGCTGACAAGGTCACCTTTAGGCCTTCAAACACGGCCATCCCGCCCTTCAAAGACATCACACTTGTCCTCAACGGCATCCAGTTGCAGTTCGGCGATGGGGCCAGCCCCACGGATGCCCAGGGCTATCCGACGGCTTTGGATATCAGTATCACCTTTACCAAGCAGTGATCACGACGCGGCACGCCGCGCGAAGGAAACATGAAGCCCGACAGGAGCAATGCGCGGGTTTGCTGGTCGCCGGTTCCAGAGGCGGCGGCCAGCAATGCATTGCCCCAAGGCATCCAGCGTCACCGGGTCAAATCCCGATGTGCACCTGGTACTTGGCTCCGTCCGAGAGGGTGCAGGTGCCTGCCCCCTGGCGGGCCGATTGCATCTGGTATTCGCAGCTCATGAAGGCGCCGCTGCTGCCGTAGGCGCTGGCCACGCCGCGACGGCTGTCGCCGTCGACGCGGGTCGCCTCGCCGTTGAGCGTCTCGCCGCGGTAATTGAGTTGGAACCGTCCTTTGCCAAAGGAGGTGCTGGTCACGGTGCCGCTGAGTATGCCGGACTGGGCCGCCTTTTCATTGGCCGGATACAGTCGCACGGCAAGCACCTGTGCAGCCGGCGGCGCCGGCGTTGCCACCGGCGGGAGCGGCGTCACGCCGGGGTAGCCAGGGTAGGGATAGGAAGGATAGGGATAGCCCTCAGGGCTGACCGGGACCACATAGCAGCCGGACAGCGCGACGGCGACCAGCACGGCGGGGACGATGAATTTCAGGGGCGCTTTCATGATGCCTCCGCCGAGCCGCCTCAAGGAGGCATGGTCTTGCAGACCGCACTGCTGCGAGACGCAGCAGCTCTTCGTGCCGTCCGAGCCTGCGCGGGCAGGCTCGGAGCCGCGGCACTCAGCCCCCTCGGGGGGCAGCGAACGAATGTGGGCGTGGGGGTACATAAGATTCTCCTGCGGTTGAACAAGACCACTTCAGATGGTGGTCTGATGTTCCTGCCGGGCTGCTTGCAGGCGACTCACTGTCTGGTGACAGATGGCTTACGCCTGGGCGCAGGTCCGATTCAGCGAGCGATGGTTTTTCCGGCGTGATGGCCTTATGATCATTTGCGCGCCGCCGGCCGGAGGATGGTCAGCGGGAGGACCCAGGTGCAGGCCGTCAAACAATGAGAGCAGGCATGAACGATCCATCTTTCCCGGATGCGCTTCCCGCGCAGTACAAGCTGCACTGGTATGTGCTGGAGCGCGTGCTGGGGCAGGGCGGATTCGGCATCACCTACCAGGCACGCGATAGCAACCTGGACAAGCTGGTGGCGATCAAGGAGTACCTGCCGGTGGACACCGCCACGCGCCGCTCTGACTCCACCGTCAGTCCGCGCGCCCAGACCCAGAGCGAGCGCTACAGCTCGGGGCTTGACAGCTTCATCCGCGAGGCCCGCACGCTGGCCCGTTTCAACCACCGCAACATCGTGCGCGTTCACTCGGTGTTCCAGCACAACAACACGGCCTACATGGTCATGGAGTTCGAGGAAGGCGAGACGCTGGCGACCTTGCTGGAGCGCCGCCAAACCCTGTCCGAGCGCGAGCTGCTGAACGTCGTGCTACCGGTGCTGGACGGGCTGGCGCTGGTGCACGCGGCCGGCTTCATCCACCGCGACATCAAGCCCGAGAACATCCTCGTGCGCAACGATGGCAGCCCGGTGTTGCTGGATTTCGGATCGGCGCGCGCCGCCATGGGGCAGTCGCGCACGTTCACGATCCTGGTGGCGCCGGGCTACGCGCCCTACGAGCAGTACTACGCCAATGGCGACAGCCAGGGGCCGTGGACCGACATCTACAGCCTGGGTGCCACCTGCTACCGGGCCATCGCAGGCGAGGCGCCGATGGATGCCATCACCCGCAGCAAGGGCGTGCTGGGCAGCACGCGCGAGATGCTGGCGCCGGCTGTCGAACGCGGCGCACGCCGCTATTCGCCACAGTTTCTGCAAGCCATCGACCACGCATTGGCGTTCGCTGAACGGGACCGTCCGCAGACGCTGGATCGGTGGCGGCGTGAGCTCACGGGGGATGGCGAGACGGTCGGCCCGTTCGCCGACCGGCCTGTCGCGGCCACCGCAGCCGTGGCGCCACCCGCTGCCCGGCCTGGGGCCAGCACCCGTGAGGTGGTCGCCTGGGCCGGGCTGGGCGCGGCGTTGATGGGGTTGGCCTTCTTGTTATGGCCGCGTTCTCTGACGCCCGAGGCCGAACGGTTGGCGCGGATCGAGCGCCAGTTGAGCGCAACGACCGGCACGACCGGCGAGAGCGGCGCCGGCACAGCGAGCAGCGCGGGTGTCGGGCCTGCACTGCCAGCGCCGGTGGCCTCGGAACCCGTGCCGACGGTGCCTGTCTTGGCAGCGGGGCCGCCAGCCCAACCCGCATTGGTGGAGGCGCGCAAGGAAGAGCCGGCCCGGCCGGTCAAGGCTGCTGCTCCCAAGGTCGCGCCGCGTACACCACCCAAGCCCGCGGTTGCAGCCACGCCGACGCGGGCGCCGGTGCCGACGCCCGCGGTCGTGGCTGCGACTGAACCTGTGCCAGCAACGGTGGTTGCGGCTACTCCCCCGCCCGCAACCGCACCCGCGGCAATCCCCTCACCGGCGACTGCGGCGCCTGCATCCGCGGCGCGGGAAGAAGCCAGGGTCGCAGCTGCGCCAAGGGCCGCCGCCGATCCGGTTGCTCCGAGCGACGACAAGGAGGCGTTTGCCTTCTACCGCGCGCGCGCGCTCAAGGGCGATGCTGACGCCAGGTTTCGGCTGGGCGAGATGTACGCGCAGGGCAAGGGCGTGACGCAGAACCTGAACCAGGCCTACATCTGGTTTGGGCTCGCGGGGCGTTCCGGCCATGGCGGGGCGCGCGCCCGGCAGGCGCAGGTGGCCGAACGCCTGCAGCCGGCCGAACGGCGGCAGGCGGATCGCCAGATCGAACAGGTAGGCAAAGAGGCTGGCAAAGGCACGGAGTAGCCATACATGAAAACATCAGGACATCCTTCTTGCTGGCGAAGCTTTGCGCTCGCGCTATCCATTGCCATGGTCGGCTGCGCCAGCGACCAGGACAAGAGCGCGGCCATCAACGCTGTCAACCAGGCCTTTCAGGCGGATTACGAAGCCATGCTGGCCGACAAGGGTGTGCGAACCTACAAGGTGCGCCGGATGGACGCGTTCGTCGCGCTGCACGCGACCTTTGGCAAGCTTGGCATGCGCGTTACCGATCAGGACCCGGACATCGGCACGCTCACCGCCGACGCTGCGGCGCCGCACCCGCTGAACGCGCAGGAATGGCAGCAGGCCGCTGCGGCGGACCTGCCCCGCATGCGCGAAATCGCGCGCCCCCATGTCGGCTTGGTGGCCGCGATGATCAGATTCGAGCCCGAGGGGCTGGAGATCGTCATCCATGCCACCGTGCTCGATGTCGGCGGCGGCAGCGAAGTGTCACTGACCACGCGCATGCGCGAGACGGCGCCACCCAGGACAAACATGCCGCGCCGCGAGTACCCGCCGCCCACCGGGGTCCGCCTGGCGCTGGACAAGATCTGGCGGCAGTTCGAACAGGAACTGCGCGCCGCGCGAAAGATTCCCTGAGGCCCCCACGCTCGGTACTGCGTGTCCTCGCTGCCCCCGGAGGGGGCTGCCCCGGCTTGGGGCGGCCCGGCGCCGGGGCCCTGACCGGATCGCCGCGCTATCCGCTGGCCGGCGTCACGCTGTCTAGCCGCCGGGCCGCCCCAAGGCGACGACGGCCCCCTTGGGGGCAGCGCAGTACACGTAGTGACAAGCCGTAGTGACAAGCGTGGGGGTCATCCCAGCGATGCGTAGACCGCCTGGGTCTGCGCCGACGGCATGATCTTCATGCGCATCGACAAGGTGGTCCGCAGCCGCTCATAGGTCTCACGCGCGGCATGCAGGTCGCCATGACGCTGGTAGCACAGCATCAGGTTACGGTATGGCGCCTCGAACAGGCTGTCGGCCCGCAGCAGTTGCAGGTGGAAGTCAGCGGCGACATCAAACTCGCCCGCCTCTTCGCTATGCCGGGCGACGCGCGCCACGCAGCGCAGCAGCCGCGCGCGCAATTGCTCGCGAAACGCGATGTAGCCAGGCTGGTCGGATTCGTCGGGCAGGAACGGGCCCCGGTACAGGTCCAGCGCCTCCTGCAGGCAGGACTGCAGGGCAGGGGCGGGCCGCTGGGTGGACGTCGGCGCCGTCGGCAGCCGGGCGGCGCCCTCGATTTCCGACAGCACCTGGTCCAGCGCGGCGGTGTCGGTCCACACGGCGGCGGGGTGCAGCGACAGGCGGCCATCGCGCAGCACCAGAGCTTCGTCGTCGCCCAGCAGGCGGCGCAGCCGGTGCAGCGCGGCAGTGAAGGACTTGTGCGCGTAGTCGGCATCCACCTGCGGCCACAAGGCGTCGGACAACTGGTACACCCGGACCGCGTCGCCGCCCAGCGAGATCAGCAGCTTGAGCAGCTCCACTGGACGTCCCGGGCCTTTGCCGGAGAACTCCACCGGCGCGTCATGCGCGGCAATCTCGAACCGCCCCAGCGTTTGAATGCGAATCGGCCAGGGCCAGGCCTTCACGCGCAAGGGCGGCACAGCGGGGCTGAGCTTGCGCTCCCGCACCAGCCGGCGCGCGTGGTCGGCCTCGATGCCGTGCCGCAGCGCCAAAGCACACAGTTCCGCCGCATCACGCGCGCTCCATCCTGGCATCAGCGCGATGCCATGTTCGCGGCCAGTACGGAACGCCTTTTCCAGCGCATCCAGCGCTTGCGGTTCTTGCTGCTGGCATGCAACGCCTGCCGTCGCAAGCTGCAGCGCGTAGTCCGCCAGCGGGCTCGATTCGTCCGGCAGCAGCGATTCGGCGCCGCGCAATTGCGCCTCGCTGCCGCGCTGGTCATGGCTGCGCGCCAGCAACAGCGCCTGCGAGCAGCGGGCCAGGCCTTCGAGCCAGCCCAGACCCAGCTCGGACGCAAGGGCTGCCGCTGTCCGTGCCTCGCGTTGCGCCATCACCGCGTCGTCGCCCTGTCGCGCCAGCCAGCAGCGCAGGAAGTGCTGGATGGCGCGGTCACCGCGGCGCAGACGGGCCATGTCCGACTCGAACCATTGCAGTTGCGCCCGAGCGAAGTCGGCGTCGTCTTCGCCCAGTGCGGCGGCGGCGGCCAGTCCGTGCAGAAACGCGTCGTAGCCGGCGATGCCTTCCTGCTCGGTGAGAAGCAGGCCGCCCTCCGCCCGCGCGCGCGCCAGCGCGAATTGCCCCGACAGCAAGGCGGCCAGCGCCGACACCAGGATGGCTTGCGGCGTGGCCTGGCCCGGCGCCGCATCTGTGCCGGGCGACTCGAGCAGCGCCGAGGCGCTACTCGAGTCGCCTTGCCACAGCGAGACGGCGGCGCGCAGCCAGTCGGGCAGCGCCCAAGTGACAGGCTCACTGGAGCACCCTTGGCGCTGCGCGCCGTCCCTCCGAGAGGGAATTCGCCCTTGGGGCGGCCATGCAGGCTCAGGCGCCGGCAGTCCTTGCGCGGGGCGCAACAGCCAGGCCAGGGCCAGCGCATGCTGGGCTGCGGCGCGGTCGTCCGCGTTCAACTCCGGACCGGCTTGCAGCAGCAGGCCGGCCAGCCGCCGACCCCAGGGGTCCAGCGCGGCCAGATCGTCGAACTCGCTGATCAGCGCGCGCACCACGCCGACGGCGCAGCGCACCTGGGCAGCGACATCGTTGCGAATGGCATAACCGTCATGCGCTCGCTCGAAATGGCGCCTGGCGGCGCGCGGGCTGGACGCGAAGCGGCCTAGCCCCCAGGCATGCAGCAGGCCGGGCCTGGCGTCCAGTTCGGCGGCTGGCAGCGCCTCGATCCAGTTGGCCAATGTGTCGCCGCGTCCCTGGCCGATCATGGTTTTCGCTTCGGCCTCGGTGATGTCGGCCAGCGCCGCCCAGTCGCGGCAATGCATCAGCAGCGAAACCGCATCCTCGACATGGCCGGCCTCGCGCAGCAGGCTTGCCGCCGCGCGCAGGTGCGGCCGTTCGAGCACCTGAGGCAGATCCAGCGCGGCGCGGTTGCGCAGGAAGTCCCGCATCAACGGATGCAGCTGAAAGCCGTGCCCATCCTGCCATCGGGTCTCGCTGACGAAGTAGTTGTTGAGCGCAAGATTGAGCAGCAGGCGGGCGGCCTTGTCTTCCCCGGTGAGTTGCTGCGCAAGTTCGGCCGTGACGCGCGGCAGGCAGGCCAGCTTCAGCAGGAACTGCTGCATCTTCAGGTCGAACCGGTCGAAGATCTCGCCGGCCAGAAAGTCGAACACGATTCTTGGTGTGGACTCGTCCGGCCAGTCCGGAAGCTCGCCGGACAACTTGGCATGCTCCAGCATCAGCACCAACCCGGCGGCCCAGCCCCCGGTGCGTTGGTGCAACTGCAACGCCGTTTCCTCCGGCAAGGGCTGTCCCCGAAGCTTGGCAATCTGGGCCAGTTCGTCCGGCTCGAGGTTCAACATGCCAGCGTCGATGGAGGTCATCTCGCCGGTGGCCTGCAGCCGCGCGAACGCGGGCGGTGCGTCGAAGCGGCTGGTGACAATCACACAGCCGCCGGCCGGCACCTGCGCCACCGCGGCCTCCAGCACCGCCAGCAGCGGGCTATCCGGCGGCAAGGGTCCGATGCCGTCGAGCACCACCGTCAGCGGCGCCTTCACGCGCGTCAGCGCCTGCCGAAAGAACTTTCGCGCGAAGGAGGACAGCCTGGTGCTGAATTCCGGGGCGAAGCTGGGCAGGCTGCCGATGCGCGCCCCGTCCAGCCTCAGCGCCGCATGGCCGAAATAGTGGAAGAAGTTGGCGACATCGGCGTCGTCCGCGTCCATTTCATACCACAGGCAGCGACGCTGGCGTGCTTCCACATAACTGGCGGCAAGCGAGGTCTTGCCGGCGCCCGGCAGGCCGGAGATCCAGACCAGCGTGCGTCCCGGCGCGCCATCCATGCGTTGGAACAGACGCTCACGCGGGACGATGGCGCCCAGTTGCGGACGCGTCGTCTTGGCGAATGCGACGCTGCGGCCGTCAACGGCGCCCGGCGCCATGCTGGATGGGAGCGGGTTCGTCGCTCCAGTTGTTGCAAGGATTTGCGACATGACCGTTATCCTAATCCGATGTTGCCATGGTCGGGTCAGGCCGCCAACGCCTTATATGCACTTCTTCTTGATCTGCGCTGTTTCGATGGCCTCGATTTCGCCCTTCGATTTGGCGACGTCGGCTTCATGGTCACCAGACAGCTTGCTGAACGGTATGCCCAGCAGAAACACCCCCCAGGCGTCGCCATTGGCCTTGGAGTTCTGCATCTCGGAGTGCTTGGTCAGCGTGGCGGGGGCGTCGACCATCTTGGTGGTGAGGCCCTCGCAGTCGCCGTCCATGTACTTTTCAAAGGAAACATAGGACGCACTGATGGATTCCGGACGGTTGGCGCATGCGGCCAGCATGGCCAGCAGGACCGTGAAGAAGAAAACCTGGTGTTTCATGATGGATCCCCGGTTCAACTGCCGATGTGCAGCTTGTACTGCGCCCCGTTGGAGAAGGTGCAGCTGCCGGCGCCCTGCCGCGGCGTGTTCAGCTGGTACTCGCAGCTCATAAAGCCGCCGTTGGTGCCGTAAGCACTGGCCACGCCGCGTTTGGCGTTGCCATCGACCGAGGTCGCCTCGCCGACCAGGGTCTCGCCGCCGTACTGAAGCTGAAAACGGCCCTTGCCGTTCATCATGTTGGTGACCGTTCCGCCGACCACGCCGGTCTGCGCGGCAATGTCGTTGGACGGGTAAAGGCGGGCCTGCAGCACGGCCGGCATCTGGGGCAGCGCCATCCCGGCGCCGCCCCTTTCGCCCCAGGGTCCGGGCGGCGATGACGGGGGCAGCGGGTAGTAAACATACGGTCCGTTCGGACCTACAGGTACGGCCACGCAGCCGACCAGGACGGCGCTTGCGCCGCCCACCAAAAATGTCAGGATTTTCCAGGTGTTCATGAGGTTCTCCAGTCGATTCAACACAGGCGGGCTTGCCTGTGGCCAATCTTTGCGCAGGGAGCCTGAGAGACCGATGACGGCTGGCTTACAGATGGCTTATCGATGCGTCCGTGCCGCGCAGCCTGACTGGTCCAGACTGATCCTCGAAGGGCGCTTCCTGTCCAAGGGCTGGCGCCAGTCGCGCAGGTGCTCGCCAAACGCTTGGGGGGCTGGTGTTCATGGCGCCATCCTAAAGCCACACGGGCCTGAATTCCATTACCTCCCACGTCATCGACTTGCGGCGGCGCCGCGGCAATGATTCAAGCCATGCCGCACTGATTGATAGCCAAGTGCGCTGGCTGACTGAACCGGCTATCTCAATTTCCAAGTCAATCCAAGGAGTTTGCAATGTCTTCCACTTCGTTCATGTCCTCCCCCAACTTCCTGCGCAATGTGCTGCGCGCCGATGCGCTTTCGTGCGTGGCTTGCGGCCTGCTTCAGGTCGTTTTCACGGGCCAGATGGCCCAACTGTCGGGCTTGCCTCAAGCGCTGCTGGCCTACACCGGCGAGTTTTTGCTGGTGTATGCGGCGGTGGTGGCCTTTGTTTCCACGCGTGACCCCTTGCCGCGGCCCCTGGTCTGGCTGCTGCTGGCGGGCAACCTGGGCTGGGCGATCGCTTGTGCGCTGCTGCTGCTCAGTGGCCGCGTGGCGCCCTCCATGCTGGGCACGGCCTATGTGCTGGCGCAGGCGCTCACCGTGGCGGTGTTGGCCGAGCTCCAGTTTTTCGGATTGCGCCGCTCGGCGCCCCAGCCGGCCTGGTGAAGAGGCTGGCAACGGTGGTCGTGAGCCTTGTGGCTAAAAGCTCGCGCCACCTTGCAGGGCATGTTGCCAAAGGCTCCCACACCAGCCCGGCGCCTGCCAGAATGGAGGCTGTTGGTTTAACAAAAGGAGTCTGCCATGGCCAAATCGCCCACGCCCGTCCGTACTTCCCATGCTTTCGCTGCAACGCGCAAAACCTTCAAAACCGCCTCAGGCAAAACGGGCCAGTTTTATTCGCTGCCGGCACTGGCCAAGCAGTTCCCCAATGTGGCGCGCTTGCCGATTTCCATGCGCATCGTGCTGGAGTCGGTGCTGCGCAACTGCGACGGCAAAAAGGTCACGGCCGAGCATGTCGCGGAGCTGGCCAACTGGAAACCCCGGGCCGAACGCACGCAGGAAATCCCGTTTGTGGTCTCGCGCGTGGTGCTGCAGGACTTTACCGGCGTGCCGCTGCTGGCCGACCTGGCCGCCATGCGCAGCGTGGCGCTCAAGCTCGGCAAAAACCCGAAATCGATTGAGCCGCTGGTGCCGGTCGACCTGGTGGTCGACCACTCCATCATGGTCGACTATTACGGCAAGAAGAATTCGCTGGACCTGAACATGAAGCTGGAATTCCAGCGCAACCGCGAGCGCTACGAGTTCATGAAATGGGGCATGCAGGCTTTTGATACTTTTGGCGTGGTGCCGCCTGGCTTTGGCATCGTGCACCAGGTCAACCTCGAATACCTGGCGCGCGGCGTGCACAAGACCAAGGATGACATTTACTACCCCGACTCGCTGGTCGGCACCGACAGCCACACCACCATGATCAACGGCATTGGCGTGGTGGCCTGGGGCGTGGGCGGCATCGAGGCCGAAGCCGCCATGCTGGGCCAGCCGGTGTATTTCCTCACGCCCGATGTGGTGGGCTTCGAGCTGACCGGCCGCCTGCGCGAAGGCGTGACGGCCACCGACCTGGTGCTGCGCGTGACCGAAACGCTGCGCAAGGAAAAGGTCGTCGGCAAGTTTGTCGAATTTTTTGGCGAAGGCACGCGCACGCTGGCGCTGCCCGACCGCGCCACCATCGGCAACATGGCGCCCGAGTACGGCGCCACCATGGGCTTCTTCCCGGTCGATGAAAAAACCATCGACTACTTCAAGGGCACGGGCCGCACCAAGGCCGAGATCGAAGCCTTCGAGGCCTACTTCCGGGCACAAGGCCTGTTCGGCGTGGCCAAGGCCGGCGAGATTGATTACTCCCAGGTGGTCAAGCTCGATCTGGGCGATGTCACGCCCAGCCTGGCCGGCCCCAAGCGGCCGCAAGACCGCATCGAGCTGGGCGACGTGGCCCAGAAGTTTGCCTCGCTATTCAGCAAGCCCGTGACCGAGAACGGCTTCAACCAGCCGGCCGACAAGCTTGGCGTGCGCCATCCGGTGCGGCCGGGTGCCGAGGGACAGTGCGACGGCGATGCCAGGGCTGTGCAGCCGCGCGCACCGCGCGACCTGGTGGAGATGGCCGACAACCACCCGACGCTCGACTCCGCACGGGCCCTGGCCGGCGCGACCGCGCATTCGCCCGGCGATGTGACCGTGGGCAATGGTGATGTGCTGATTGCGGCGATCACCAGCTGCACCAATACCTCCAACCCCAGCGTGCTGCTGGCCGCCGGCCTGCTGGCCAAGAAAGCGGTGGAGGCGGGCCTGAAGGTGGCTCCGCACATCAAGACCTCGCTGGCGCCCGGTTCCCGCATCGTGACCGAATACCTGACCGAAACCGGCCTGCTGCCTTATCTGGAGAAACTGGGCTTTGCGCTGGCCGGCTATGGCTGCACCACCTGCATCGGCAACTCCGGTGACCTCACGCCCGAGATCAACGAAGCCATCAACGAGAGCGACCTGGTGTGCGCCGCTGTGCTGTCGGGCAACCGCAACTTCGAAGCCCGCATCCACCCCAACCTGAAAGCCAATTTTCTGGCCAGCCCGCCGCTGGTCGTGGCCTATGCGATTGCCGGCACGGTGATGCGCGACCTGATGACCGAGCCGGTCGGCAAAGGCAAGGGCGGTAAAGACGTTTACCTCGGCGACATCTGGCCGACCAGCGACGAAATTGACAAACTCATGAAGTACGCCATGAATGGCAAGGCTTTCCGCGAGAACTACGCCAAGGTCAAGACCGAACCGGGCAAGCTCTGGGAAAAGATCAAGGGAGTGACCGGCACCGCCTACACCTGGCCCACCAGCACCTACATTGCCGAGCCACCGTTCTTCCAGGACTTTGCTATGGAAAACATAGCTGCTGGCGCAGGCGATACGGTGGCGGGAGGCAAAAACGGTGCTGTATCGGTGAAGGGCGCGCGCATCATGGCGCTGTTTGGCGACTCCATCACCACCGACCACATCTCGCCGGCCGGCTCCATCAAGGCCAGCTCGCCCGCCGGCCTGTGGCTGCAGGCCCATGGCGTGCAAAAGGCCGACTTCAACAGCTACGGCGCGCGCCGCGGCAACCACGACGTGATGATGCGCGGCACCTTTGCCAATGTGCGCATCAAGAACCTGATGATTCCCGCCGGTGCCGACGGCTCGCGCGAGGAGGGTGGCGTGACGCTGTTCCAGCCGAGCCAGGAAAAAATGTTCATCTACGACGCGGCCATGAAGTACATGGAGGGCGGCACGCCGACGGTGATTTTTGCAGGCGAGGAATACGGCACAGGTTCATCGCGCGACTGGGCCGCCAAGGGCACGCAGCTGCTGGGCATCAAGGCCGTGGTGGCGCGTAGCTTTGAGCGCATTCACCGCAGCAACCTGGTGGGCATGGGCGTGTTGCCCTTGCAGTTCAAGGCCGGTGAATCGTGGCAGACCCTGAAGCTCACGGGTGATGAAGTCATCGATGTGATTCCGCACCCCGACCTGAAACCGCAAAGCGATGCCAAGCTGGTCATCACGCGTGCCGATGGCTCGCGCCAGGAGCTCGTGGTGACCTTGCGCGTCGATACGCCGATCGAGGTGGACTACTACCAGAACGGCGGCATCCTGCCTTACGTGCTGCGCCAGTTACTGGCCGCATGACGACCCGGCAAGCCCTGATTGCCGGTGGCGGCATAGGCGGGCTGGCGGCGGCGCTGGCGGCTTCGCGTGCCGGCTGGGACGTGCGCCTGTTCGAGCGTGCAGCCGCCTTCAGCGAGGTGGGGGCGGGCATCCAGCTCGGCCCCAATGTCGTCAAGGTGTTGCACAGCTGGGGACTGGCCGAAGCGCTGAGCGCCGTGGCGGCCTTTCCCGAACGCCTGCAGGTGCGCAGCGCCGTGTCGGGCCAGACGCTGGGTGAGTTGACCCTGGGGGACACCATGGCCCGCCGCTACGGCGCGCCCTATGTCACGGTACACCGCGCCGACTTGCATGTCTTGTTGTTGAGCGCCGTGCAGCAGCACACCGAGGCCAGGCTTCACCTGGAGCGCCCGTTGCAATCCTTTAGCCAGACCGAGCAAGCCGTGACGGTGAAGGCCGCCACCGGCCCTGAAATTGAAGGCGACGCCCTCATAGGCGCCGATGGCTTGTGGAGCACCGTGCGCCAGCAGTTGCTGGGCGACGGCCTGCCGCAGCACACCGGCCACCTGGCCTACCGGGCGCTGCTACCGCAAGCCCGGCTACCCGAGCGCTTGAGAACGCAGCAGCTCACCGCCTGGCTGGGGCCGCGCATGCATGTGGTGCACTACCCGGTGCGCGGCGGCGAGTGGCTCAATATGGTGGTCATCGTGCAGGGCGAAGTCGTGGATGGCGTGGACCCCTGGAACCACGAGGCCAAGGCCGACGACCTGGCGACAGCGCTGGTCGGCAGTTGCACGGCGCTGCAGGACATGGTGCAAGCCATGGACGGCTGGCAACTCTGGGCGCTGTGCGACCGCCCACCGATGCAGGGCGCCTACCAGCAGGCCTTGGGCCGCGTGGCCTTGCTGGGCGACGCCGCCCACCCGATGCGGCCCTATCTGGCCCAAGGCGCAGGCATGGCGATTGAAGACGCCGCTGAATTGGGTTATGTGCTGGCCCAGGCGCTGGACCCGGCCTTTGACGTGCCCACCATGCTGCAGCGCTACGCCCTGAACCGCTGGCAGCGCAACGCCAGGGTGCAGGCCAGGGCCTTGCGCAACGGCGAGATCTTTCACGCCGAAGGCCTGCTGCGCTGGGGCCGCGATGCCTCGCTGAAACTGCTGGGCCAGAA
>DASXRN010000077.1:0-2857 GCA_036506595.1 Polaromonas sp.
ATTCCTTGTAGTTTTTCAGGCGCTCGGTGACGGGCTTGTAGCCCTCTTCGATGCGCTCGTAGTCCATGAAGCCGGTGATTTTTCCCATGATGAGTCCTGTGCGATTTTTTTAAGCGTTTTATGCCGCTCGCCCTTTTATACCGGGCGCAAGCAGCTACTAAAACAATAGCAAACGATTGAATGGCCCGAATGATTCCAGCAAGGCGCAGCCGCCTTACTTGGCCAGCGCCACTTCCTGCGCTTCCTGCGCCTCCTGATTGGTGGCAACCTGCCCGCGGGTGGTCTCGGTCGCCGCTTCCAGCCGGCGCTCCTTGCGCTCGATCAACGCCCGCTTGTACTCATTGGGGAACACTTTCACAAACTTCAGGCGCGCCTCGGGCCAGTGGTCCAGCAGCTCGCGCGCGCGCTTGCTGCCGGTCCAACGGTTGTGGTCCTGCAGCAGGCGCTTCAAGATCTCCTCGTCGCTTTCGCCGGCATGCCAGTCCGACTTGTCATGGGTGTGCTGCTCGGCCGTGGCCACCACCCTGTCCATGGACACCATGGAGGTGTTGCAGCGCGTGGCAAACAGGCCATCTTCGTCGTAGACATAGGCCACACCGCCGCTCATGCCGGCCGCGAAATTACGGCCGGTCTTGCCCAGCACGGCCACCGTGCCGCCCGTCATGTACTCGCAGCCGTGGTCGCCCGTGCCTTCGACGACCGCCGTCGCGCCCGACAGGCGCACCGCAAAACGTTCGCCGGCCACGCCGCTGAAGAAGGCTTCGCCGGTGGTGGCGCCGTAAAGCACGGTGTTGCCCACGATGGTGTTTTTGTGCGCCTCACCGCGGAAGTCAATGCTGGGTCGCACCACGATACGGCCGCCACTGAGGCCCTTGCCGGTGTAGTCGTTGGCGTCACCAATCAAATACAGGGTGATGCCCTTGGCCAGGAAGGCACCGAAGGACTGGCCGCCGGTTCCTTCCAGCTGGATGCGCAGGGTATCGTCGGGCAGGCCTTCGGGACGCAGGCGCGTCAGTTCGCCCGACAGCATGGCGCCAACCGTGCGGTTGACGTTGCGTGCCACCTCGATGAACTGGACCTTTTCACCTTTTTCGAGCGCGGCCTTGGATTTTTCAATCAGGCGCACATCCAGCGCTTTTTCCAGCGCGTGGTCCTGCCCCATCACATGCAGGCGCGGCACGTCGGCGGGCACGTTGGGCTGGTAGAACAGGCGGCTGAAGTCCAGGCCGCTGGCCTTCCAGTGCTCAATACCTTTTTGCGTGTCGAGCAGGTCGGCACGGCCGATCAGCTCGTCAAACTTGCGCACGCCCAGCTGGGCCATGAGCTGGCGCGCCTCTTCGGCGACAAAGAAGAAGTAATTCACCACATGCTCGGGCTTGCCGCTGAATTTCTGGCGCAGCACCGGGTCTTGCGTGGCCACGCCGACCGGACAGGTGTTGAGGTGGCATTTGCGCATCATGATGCAGCCTTCCACCACCAGCGGCGCGGTGGCAAAGCCGAATTCGTCGGCCCCCAGCAGCGCGCCAATCACGACATCGCGGCCGGTTTTCATCTGGCCGTCGGCCTGCACGCGAATGCGGCCGCGCAGGCGGTTGAGCACCAGGGTCTGCTGGGTTTCCGCCAGGCCGATTTCCCACGGGGAGCCGGCATGCTTGATCGACGACCAGGGCGAGGCGCCGGTGCCGCCGTCATGGCCGGCAATCACCACATGGTCGGACTTGGCCTTGGCCACGCCTGCCGCAATCGTGCCCACACCGACTTCGCTGACCAGCTTGACGCTGACGCTGGCGCGCGGGTTGACGTTTTTCAGGTCGTGAATCAGCTGCGCCAGGTCTTCAATCGAATAAATATCGTGGTGCGGCGGTGGCGAAATCAGGCCGACGCCGGGCACCGAGTAACGCAGCGCGCCGATGTACTCGCTAACCTTGCCGCCTGGCAGCTGGCCGCCCTCGCCGGGCTTGGCGCCCTGCGCCATTTTGATCTGGATCTGGTCGGCCGACACCAGGTATTCGGCCGTGACGCCAAAGCGGCCCGAGGCCACCTGCTTGATGCGCGAGCGCAGCGAGTCACCGTCCTGCAAGGGCAAATCGACCTCGACCTGTTTGGGGCCGATCACGCTTTTGAGCGTCTCGCCCTGCTTGATCGGGATGCCCTTGAGCTCCTGGCGGTAACGGGCCGGGTCTTCGCCGCCCTCGCCCGTGTTGCTCTTGCCGCCAATGCGGTTCATGGCCACCGCCAGCGTGGCATGGGCTTCGGTGCTGATGGAGCCGAGCGACATGGCGCCGGTGGCAAAGCGCTTGACGATTTCCTTGGCCGGCTCGACCTCGTCAATCGGGATGGCCTTGCTCGGGTCAATCCTGAACTCGAACAGGCCGCGCAAGGTCATGTGGCGGCGGTTCTGCTCGTTGACGAGCTGGGCGTATTCCTTGTAGGTGTTCCAGTTGTTGGAGCGCGTGGAATGCTGCAGCTTGGCAATCGCGTCGGGCGTCCACATATGGTCTTCGCCGCGCACGCGCCAGGCGTATTCGCCGCCGGCATCCAGCATGTGGGCGAGGACCGGGTCATCGCTGAAGGCGGCGCGGTGCATGCGCAGGGCCTCCTCGGCAATCTCGAACACGCCCATGCCTTCGACCTGGCTGGCCGTGCCGGTGAAGAATTTGCCCACGGTGTCGCGGTTCAGGCCAATCGCCTCGAACAGCTGGGCACCGCAGTAGCTCATGTAGGTCGACACGCCCATTTTGGACATGATCTTGGACAGGCCCTTGCCGATGGCCTTGGTGTAGTTGTAAACCGCCTTGTCGGTGCTCAGATCGCCCGGCCAGCCCTGGGTCAATTCGGCCAGCGTTTCCATGGCCAG
>DASXRN010000078.1:0-2247 GCA_036506595.1 Polaromonas sp.
GAGTCGGCGCGCCGCGGTCTGTTGCGCGGCCAGGGCATTGCCACCTTTCTGGAGTGGACTGGCGGCAACGTGTTTGAAGAACGCGTGACCGTGGCTGTGCTGGCTGTCGGCATCATCGAAGTATTTTCAGCTGTCAACGCCATGGGGCAGGGCATTGCGACCACGCTGGCGCAGCTGGTGGTCGATGCGTTTGGCGTGCCGATTGACAAGGTCCGGGTGGTGCTGGGCGACACCGACCGGGGTGACGGTTTTGGCAGCGCCGGCTCGCGCTCGCTGTTCACCGGCGGCTCGGCTGTGCGTATTGGCGCCGAGCGCACCATCGACAAGGCCAGGCAACTTGCGGCCAAAGAGTTTGAGGCGGCAGAGCGGGACATCGAGTACGCGAACGGCAGCTTCAAGGTGGCGGGCACCGATCTCAGCATCGACCTGTTTGCGCTGGCGGCACGCCAGAGCGACCAGCGCATTTTCATGGACTCGACCAGCACCGTGGCCGGACCCACCTGGCCCAACGGTTGCCACATCAGCGAAGTCGAAATCGACCCGCAGACCGGCCATGTGGCGGTGGTGGCCTATGCGTCCGTCAACGACGTGGGCCGCGTCGTCAACCCCCTGATCGTGCGCGGCCAGCTCGACGGCGGCGCCGTGCAGGGCATAGGCCAGGCGCTGTGCGAGCACCTGGTGTATGACCGTGAAACGGGCCAACCCCTCACCGGCAGCCTGATGGACTACGCTGCACCGCGCGCCGATAACGCGCCCGACTTCAAAACCGAAATGGACCAGTCCACCCCTTGCCTGAACAACCCGCTGGGCGTCAAAGGTGTGGGCGAGCTTGGCACCATAGGCGCCGGGCCCACGGTGGTCAATGCCGTGGCCGACGCGCTGGCGCGCAGTGGCATGGCGGCGCAGGCCCGTCAGTTGCAGATGCCGCTGTCGCCATCGCGGCTTTGGCATTTGATGCAGGGATAAGTTCTTGATCTGCAGGCGGATCTGTAGATAAAAAAGGCCCGTAGCGCCTATGGGTCCTGCGACGGCAGCTATTAATAAAGTAGCAACTGGTGCTGGCTCGGGAGTTCTTCTGGTCCGCCAAGGCATGGCCGCCACCCTGAAACCGGTAGCCGGTGAATTGCATTTCGAAACTGATGCATTCGGGACATTCAATGTCAGGTAAACCCAGTTTTGGACTACACGAGCGGGCCGAATTGGGGATCAGAATGAATCGTTCAATTCACAAAGGTACGCCATGAAAGATCATGTTTTGGTAGCAACTTTGACAGCCATTTCACTGACCTTCGGTGGTCTTGCCTTTGCGAAAGACCGTGACGATCGTGACGGTCGCCACGGTCGCGATGATCGTCGGGGCCAATCGCAGCATGCCGATCCAGGACGTGACCACGGGGAATCGCGGGGAAATCAGGGTGCGCAGAATCACCGGCCACACCAGCAAGAGTTCGCTGAGGGCCGCGGTGCAGGCCCAGACCACAACTTTCGCAAGGGTGGCCGTTTGCCGCCCGAATATCGCGGCAGGTACTACGTGGTCGAAGACTGGAGGGGCCACCGCCTGAGTGCTCCTCCCCGGGGCTACCACTGGGTTCAAATTGGCGGTGACTATGTTCTTGTTGCAAACCCGACCGGCATCATTGTCCAAATCTATTTAGGCCAATAAGACTGCCCAGCACCAAGCAAGCGCCTACGAGCCGTTTGCTTGGTTCAATGGGCCCAGGTTATTCGGCGCGCAGCGGCCCACGCATCGTCCCCGTCAGCCGGGAGGCTGGTGCAGCTCGATAATGCGCCGCAATGTGGCCTTGAGCTCCTCTGCTCGCGTGAGGCCAAATGGCTCCAGAACCCGGCGCTCGTGTTCCTTCGCTTTCTCGATCAGGCTGGCAATGATCTTCTGGCCCCTGGGCGTGATCCGCACCAGGGTGATGCGCCGGTCAGTCTCGTGCGCCACGCGCTCCACATAGCCCTTGAGTTCCATGCGGTCCAGCAGCCGCGTGACGGTGGGTTGCTTGGTCACGGAAATCTGGGCGAGGCCGCCGATGCTCATCTCCTCGCTGCCGACCAGCGTCGCAAGAATCCGCCACTCTGTCACTGAGAAGCCATTCGCCTGAACGACCTCGTGAAACTCGGTGGAGATGAGCCTGCTTGCCTGGGCCAACAGGGCAGCAAGGTAGTCGTCAACGAACGGCAGCTTTTTTTCAGTACGCGGCATGAGGCAAATCATCGCGGCGGCGATCCAGCAATTTCCCT
>DASXRN010000079.1:0-5107 GCA_036506595.1 Polaromonas sp.
CGTCAAGGACTCATAACCAGTGCCAAAATAGACCGTATCGTTCTCGGTAAAGGGAACACCAAAACGAATACTGGCCCCCCTCGTTTTCAGGCTGTAGTCCCCGCCCTGGCCGGACAGCGGCTTGGACGTGCGGTCGTAGACGTCAATGGTGCGGGAAATGCCGTCAGCCGTGAAATAGGGGTCAATCGTGCTCAATACCAGCTGGCGATTTGATTTGCTGGTATTGAGATCAATACCGAGGTAGTTACCCGAGCCGAAAACGTTTTCCTGCTTGATCCCCAGCATCAGGGAAAGGCTGTCGGAACTGGAGTAGCCGGCGCCCAGTTGCAGATTACCGGTGGGTTTTTCAACCACGGCCACGGTCAAATCGACCTGGTCGGTCGTACCCGTGACTTCCTGCATGTCAACATTCACGTCCGTGAAAAATCCCAGTCGGTCAACGCGGTTCCGCGACAGACGGATTTTGTCACCGTCGTACCAGGAAGATTCGAACTGACGAAACTCGCGGCGTACGACCTCGTCGCGGGTGCGGTTGTTGCCCGCCACGTTGATGCGCCGCACATAAGCACGGCGCGAGGGGTCTGCCTGCAATACAAAGGCCACCCGGCTGTTGGTCCGATCGATCTCCGGGACAGCATCCACTTTGGCAAAGGCAAACCCAAACGTACCAAAGTATTCGGTAAAGGCCTTGGTTGTTTCGGCAACCCTGTCGGCGTTATAGGGCTCTCCCGGCTGGATGGTCACCAGGGATTTGAACTCTGCTTCCTTGCCCAGGTAGTTGCCCTCAAGCTTGACGCCAGATACCACAAAGCGCTCGCCTTCAGTGATGTTGAGGGTGACCGAGATGCTCTGCTTGTCAGGAGAAATTGCGACCTGGGAAGAATCCACCTTGAACTCAAGGTAACCGCGCGACAAATAGTAGGAGCGCAGTGTCTCAATATCCGCATTGAGCTTGGCCCGGGAGTAGCGGTCGGACTTGGTATACCAGCTGAGCCAGCCACCCGTATCGAGGTCAAACAGATTCAGCAAAGTCGACTCGCTGAAGGCCTTGTTGCCCGTGACCTTGATTTCCTTGATTTTTGCGACATCGCCTTCGACGATGCTGAAAGTCAGGTTCACGCGATTGCGCTCAATCGGTGTCACCGTGGTAATCACCTCGGCACCGTACAGGCTCTTGTTGATGTACTGGCGCTTGAGCTCCTGCTCAGCCTTGTCGGCAAGGGCCTTGTCGAAAGGCTGGCCATCGGAGATGCCGACTTCGCGAAGCGCTTTTTTCAGCGCATCTTTGTCAAACTCCTTGGTGCCCACGAAGTCCACATCGGCCACGGTAGGACGCTCTTCAACAATCACCACCAGTACGTCGCCGTTAACTTCAAGTCGCACGTCCTTGAACAGACCCAGGCCGAACAGCGCACGAATCGCCGTTGCCCCCTTGTCGTCGTTATAGGTTTCACCGACACGAAAAGGAAGCGAAGCAAAAATCGTTCCGGGCTCGACCCGCTGCAAACCTTCAACCCGAATATCACGAACCGTGAAGGGGTCAACCGCCCAAGCGGCGTTGGCGACAAGCAAACCGGCGGCAATGGCACAGACAGCGCGAACTTTGAATCGATTAAATTGTTTTTGCATGAAATGTAGGAATTAGCCCGGCATCAGCTAAAGAGCCGGGCGACATCGTTAAACAAGGCAATAGACATCATGCCCAGCAGGATCGCAACGCCAACGCGCTGCAGCCGGTCCATCCAGGCGTCTGACACGCCTCGGCCAGTGATCCACTCCCAAAGATAATACATCAGGTGCCCACCATCCAGAACCGGCAGTGGCAGTAAGTTCAGCACACCCAGACTCACGCTGATCAGGGCCAGAAACAACAGATAGGCGGTCCAGCCGAGGCCGGCCGACTTCCCGGCGTAGTCCGCGATGGTCAGTGGTCCGCTCAGGTTCTTGAGGGAAGCTTCACCGGTCACCATCCTCCCCATCATCTTGAGCGTCAGCAGCGAAACCTCCCAGGTGCGAACAGCACCCTGCCATAGACCATCCAGAGGCCCATAACGCACCATCACAAGTTCGGGTGGCGCGCCAACATAGGCACCGATCCGGGCAACCGCCACACCTTTGTCTTGCGTCAGCTCGGGAGTGACCTGCAGTGCCAGCGGCTGACCGGCGCGAAGGATTTGCCAACGCTGCGGCACCACGGCTGCGGCGCTCCCGCCCACAGACCCCGCTGAAGCCCGTATGGCTTCGCGCAACTGCTGCCCATCCACGATGGCGGTATCGCCCATGCGCTGCACCACATCGCCCGCGCGCAAACCTGCCTTTTGGGCTGCGCCACCGGCCATGACCTCGCCAATCACCGGGCGTGTCCATGGCCCAAGAATGCCGATTTTCCTGAACAGCTGGGCATCGGCTTCGGCGGCATCGAGCTTGCTGAGCGCCAGCAGCACAGTCCGCGAAGATCCGCCCGATTCATCCCCCAGCACCAGCTGCAGGTCGCGGCCATCCAGCGCGCCCTGCGTGAGCCGCCAGCGCAGGTCTTCAAACGAACGGACCGTTTCCAGCTCATCGCCTTCGAAAGCCGCCTCCTGAACGGTCTCCAGGCCGCGCAGCCCGGCTTGTTCGGCCAGCGAACCCGCTATCGGGCTGGCCAAAATGGCTTTAGGCTCCTCCAAACCGCTCCAGTTAACGACAGAGTAGAGCAGCACGGCCAAAAGCAAATTGGCGATGGGACCGGCCGCCACCACCGCCGCACGGGATTTCAAGGGTTGGGTGTTGAAGGCCAGGTGGCGTTCGGCCGGATCGACCGGTGCCTCGCGCTCGTCGAGCATCTTCACATAGCCGCCCAGCGGCAGCATGCCAATGGCAAATTCGGTGGGCTTGTTCTTGAGCCGCCAGGTGTAAACAGGTTTGCCAAAGCCGATGGAAAACTTCAACACCTTGATGCCGCAGGCTACCGCAACCCGGTAATGGCCATACTCATGCACCGCAATCAAAATACCCAGTGCAACGACAAAAGCCAGCAGCGTCAACATGTCAGGACTCCATGCGTTCAGCAATTTGACCAGCAACGAGGCGCGCACGCGCATCCAGCGCGAGCAAACCTTCAATATCGTTCACCGCAGAGACCGGCACGGCCTCCAGCGTTGCATGATTTACCTGGTGGATGTGATCGAAGCGGATTCGCTTGTCCAGAAAAGCCGCCACGGCCACCTCGTTGGCGGCATTCAGCACCGCCGTGCTACCCACAGGCGCATTGAGGACCTCCCAGGCCAGCGGCAGGCCCGGAAATCGCTCAGCATCGGGCACTTCAAACGTCATGCTGGCCAGCGCTTTGAAGTCCAGTGCTTTGGCACCGGAAGTGATGCGGTCCGGCCAGGCCAGGCCGTAGGCAATCGGGACCCGCATGTCGGGTGTTCCGAGTTGCGCCACCACGGAGGTATCGCGGTACTGCACCATGGAATGGATGATGCTTTGCGGATGGATCACCACCTCGATTTGCTGTGGCGTCAAGCCGAACAGGTACTTTGCCTCGATGACTTCCAGCGCCTTGTTCATCATGGTGGCCGAGTCCACCGATATCTTGCGGCCCATCACCCAGTTCGGATGCGCGCAGGCTTCGTCGGGCGTCACATGCCGCAGGCTGGCCGGCGCGCGCGCGCGAAACGGCCCGCCCGATGCGGTCAGGATGATCTTTTCGACGCGCTGCGGCCAGGTCGCCGAATCTTCCGGCAAGGACTGAAAAATGGCCGAATGCTCGCTGTCAATAGGCAGCAGCTGCGCACCACCGGCGTGCACCGCCTGCATGAACACCTCGCCGCCCACCACCAGCGCTTCCTTGTTGGCCAGCAACAAGCGCTTTCCCGCCTTGGCGGCGGCCATGCATGGCGCCAATCCGGCCGCGCCCACAATGGCGGCCATGACGGTGTCCACGAGCTCATGAGACGCTATCATTTCAAGAGCATCCTGCGCCCATAAAACCTGGACTGGAAGCTTGTTTTGCTTGATTTTCTCGGCCAGGAGCCGGGCCTGCGGCTCGCTCACCATCACCGCATACCGCGGCTTGAATTGCGCGCACTGCGCCAGCATCAGATCGACCTGGGTCGCCGCACTGAGTGCAAACACCTCAAAGCGCTCGGGATGGCGGGCAATCACATCGAGCGTATTCACGCCTATCGAGCCGGTGGAGCCGAGAACGGTCACGCGCTGCTTTTTAAAAGACATGCTGGAGGACAAGCTAAGGGACATGCGAAGAAACTTCCAAAAGCCTAGAGAGAGGCCAGCATCATGGCCAGCGGCAAGGTCGGCAGCAAGGCATCAACGCGGTCCAGCACGCCGCCGTGGCCAGGCAACAAGCCGCTGGAGTCTTTCACGCCCACGCTGCGCTTGATCAAGGACTCGACCAGGTCCCCCACCACACTCATGGCCGTCAGAAAGACCACCGCCAGCAACATCATCACGAGGCCATGTTGTTCGACGAGGCGGGTATATAGCGTCTGGCCTTGCCAGAAACCGGCGCCGGTTGCATCGCCTGCAGCGCCCAGCGAAAGCCAGGCCAGTGCAAGCGCCACCACACCCGCCATGCCGCCCCACACCCCTTCCCAGCTTTTACCCGGGCTGATGGAGGGTGCCAGCTTTCCCTTGCTGAAGCGTCCACCGAAAGTGCGACCGGCGAAATAAGCGAAGATGTCGGCCACCCAGACCAGCAGCAGCACCGACAGCAAAAAATTGACACCGATGACACGGGCTTGCGCGACGGCCAGCCAGGCCAGCCAGAGGGCGAGCAGACCACCCACCAAACGCAGCGTCTTGGGGATGCGCGGCCAGCCGCTCACGCCATTGCGCAGCAGCCAGCCACCGGCCAATACCCAGACCGCACCGGCAGCAGCCCAGAGCATAGGCAAAGGTTTTTCCAGCAAACCACCATACCAGGACAAGCCACACATCAGCACGCAAACCACAGCAAGACTCAAAGAGCCAGCCTGTCCAAACGCATTCAAACGGCCCCACTCCCACGCGCCAGCGGCAATCAGCAGCAGCGCAACAGTGCAAAAAGGAACGGGCGTCTTGTAAAAAAGCGCAGGCAATAAAATTGCCAGCAAGACAATTGCCG
>DASXRN010000080.1:0-26170 GCA_036506595.1 Polaromonas sp.
GGTCAGACGGTATGGAGTGACAACGGCACTTCCAGCTCTTCGGGTTCAAGCGCTATCGACTATACCCCCCCATATAGTCCGCCTCCGTACAGCCCACCTCCTGTGTTCGACTACGACGACGATTACTGGTTTTGATGAACCAACACCTAGTGCCAGTGTTGGACAGCGCTGAGGTGATGCTGCGCTTACTTTGCTGCGGTGCCCAGTTGCTTTTCGACCTGCTGCGCGCTGATGGCGCCTGGCACCCGTGAACCGTCGGCAAAAAACACGGTGGGCGTTCCCGTGATCTTGTGCTTGCGGCCGAAGTCGACGTTGCGCTCAATCGCGGCGGTGTCGCAGCTGGCCTTGGCCACCGGCTGGTCGCGCACCATCAAGTCCACCCAGGTTTTGGCCTTGTCTTTGGCGCACCAGATGTTTTTGGATTTGTCGGTCGAATCGGGGCTCAGGATGGGGTACAGAAACATGTAAATCGTCACGTCGCTGACTTTTTGCAGGTCGCGCTCAAAGCGCTTGCAATAGCCGCAGTTGGGGTCTTCAAAAACCGCCATCTTGCGCTTGCCGTTGCCGCGCACCACGGTGAAGGCGTCCTTGAGCGGCAGGCTGTCGAAGTCAATCGCGCTGAGTTTTTCAACGCGCTCTTCGGTCAGGTTGCGCTTGGCCCGGATGTCAATCAGGTTGCCCTGAATCAGGAAATTGCCTTCGGCATCGGTGTAAAAAATATCGCTGTCGTTGATGCGGACTTCATACAGGCCGTTCATCGGCGTTTTGCTGACTTCATCGATCTTGGAAAAGCTGGGCAGCCGTTCTGCCAGGTTTTTGCGTATGGCCGCTTCCTGCGCCAAGGCCGAGCCCAGGCTGCAGGCCAGCAGGCTCAGTACGGCGATCGATTTCATTAATTTCATTTTCTTGTTCCTGGTAATTTCAATACGATCCAACATTGTCATAAACCCGCCGCCCGGCGCGCCACCCAGTTCTTGAGAAGCGCGCTGCGTGCAAACCCCTTCATGCCCCAGTTGCGCAAAGCCTGCCAGCGGCCGTCGGTCTGCGCAAACAGGCCGTGCAAACCATCGGTGACCGCGTCCATGGTGGCGACGTCGGCCTTGCGCGCCCTTTCGTAGCGGCGCAACAGCTTTTCATCGCCCAGCCCGCGCCAATACTCACGCGCTGCCATCACTTGGGCCAGGCAGGCCGCATCGGCCAGACCCAGGTTCAGCCCTTGGCCAGCCAGCGGATGTACGGTATGCGCTGCATCGCCGGCCAGCGCCCAGCCCGGTCCCACCCAGTGATCGGCGTTGGACAGCGCGAGCGGCCAGCTGGCCCGCTCGCTGCTTAAATGCAAAACACCCGCCTCCTGGCCGCAAACCGCTTGCAGGGCTTCACAAAAGGCTTGTGCTGGCAGTTTTTCCAGCAAACCCGCGCGCTCTGTAGAGACAGACCAGACCAGCGCCACGGAGTTCCCGTCGGCGCCGGATAAAGGCAAAAGCGCCAGGATATCGCCGTGGCTAAACCATTGGCGGGCCACGCCGCCATGCGGCCGGTCGGATTCCAGCCGCGCGGCAATGGCTTTTTGCGGATAGGGCTTGACGGTCCAATACGCGCCAAATTCATCGCGGCTGCTGCTTTTCTGGCCTTCGCAAATCACGGTGAGCGCGGCCTGCACGGGCGCCTGCACGGTTTCAATGTGCGACTGAAAGCGCACGGCCTGGATCAGCTGCTGCTCCAGCACCGGCACATCCACAATCCAGGCCAGCGCATCCTGGCCCACGCTGTGGGCCGAGAAATCCAGCTTGCCACCGTCGTCGCCCCAGACCTGCATCTCCAGCACGGCTGTGGCAAATGGGGCTTCGGGCCAGACCCGCAGGGTTTCGAGAACCTGCCGGGAGGCGTTGTTGAGTGCGTAGGCCCTGACATCGGCAGGGGCTTGCGTGGCGGGATTGCGCTCGGGCCGGGTGACCAGCGCCACGCGCAAACGCTCACGCGCCAGCAGCAAGGCCAGCGTACGGCCGACCACACCGTCGCCGCGAATACAGACATCAAAAGGCTTGGACATGGCTCATTTTAGAAGGCAGTGCAAAATCGATGTTTTGAGGGCCGCATGGCGGCTGGCCGACCATTCATTCGATTCACAAGGACCTGGCATAAGTGAGCGATTCATCGAGCAACCCATTGACGGATACCCCTTCAGACCTGGCCGCGGTGGTTTCGCGGCTGTATGTGTACCCGGTGAAGTCCTGCGCCGCGGTCAGCGTGCAAGAGGCCATCCTGACGGAGACCGGGCTGGAATTTGACCGCGCCTGGATGGTGGTCGATGGCCAGGGCAATTTTCTGACGCAGCGCGAGCTGCCGCGCATGGCGCTGATCCGGCCGCAGCTCAAGCACCACGAGATGGTGTTGCGTGCCCCCGGCATGCTGGCCTTGCACATCGCGCTGGACCAGGTCGAGGCGCCGGTGCGGGTGCGGGTCTGGAAGGATGAGGTGGACGCTTACGACATGGGCGCCATCGCCGCCCAGTGGTTCACCGATTTTCTGGGCACCACGGCGCGCATGGTGCGCTTTAACCCTGACCATCCAAGAACCTGCAACCTGGAATGGACGCGAGGCATCGAGGCGTTCAACCAGTTCAGCGATGGCTATTCCCTGCTGGTCACCAGCGAGGCGTCGCTGGACCATCTCAACGCAAAGCTGCTGGCCCAGGGCGCGGCTGCGGTGGGCATGGAGCGTTTTCGGCCCAACATCGTGCTGGGCAATGCGGCGGGCAGCGAGCTGGCCCCGCACGATGAAGACCGGCTCGAGCTGTTACAGATCGCTACGGCGCAGGGCGTGGTGCAGCTCAAGCCGGTCAAGCCCTGCCCGCGCTGCCCGATTCCGAATATTGACCCGGCCACCGCCACCAACAGCCCCGAGGTCGGCGACATGCTGCAAAGCTACCGCCAGGACGCCCGCGTCAACGGGGCGCTGACATTTGGCATGAATGCCATCGTGCTGCGCGGCACCGACCACCTGCTCAAGGTGGGGCAGGTGGTGGGCGCGAACTACCTGTTTGACTAGCCCCGGCCGCCCGCAAGGGCGCTGGCGGGCGTGATGCGTCTTGGCCGGCTTCTTCAAGCGCTGACTCGTCCTCCAGCGGCACGGGCCGCGTCAGCTCCGGCTCCAGAAAGCGTATGGGGCGGCGGGTGCGCGCGGCCATGCTGCCCAGCAGGTTCGCCAGCGCCTGGGCGATCTCCAGCTCGCCACCCAGGCGTTCACTGAGCAACACCCCTGCCACGTGAAACTGCAGGACCACTTCGGGCTTGAGCCCCTTTAGCGGCATCAGCCCGCTGGCGATCAGGCGGGCGGCCAGTTCGGTGACCGGGCCGCGCGATGACTCACCTTCGAGGATCAGGCCAAAGCGCGCTTCGTCAACACGTCCCACGGTGTCCACATCGCGCAGGATGCGGCGCAGCTTGATCACGCTGCGCAGCAGGCTTTGTTCGGCCACCGCCATGCCCCAGGTTTTCTTGATGTAGGGGTAGTTGACCAGCTCGATATACACCACAGCCGCCGGTTCCTTGTAGCGCCGCGCGCGGGCCAGCACCTGCTTGAAGCGGTCATGAAAGATGTGGGCGGCCAACAGCCCGGTCAGCGCGTCCTGGCTGGCCATGGTCTGCGCGCGGGCTTCGACGCCATGGCGCTCGCGCGAGCGCAGATTCAAGGCCACCAGCAGCAGGGGTACTTCCAGGGTCAGGCCGGCCATCAGGCCGTACTGGGAGATCCAGGAAACCGAGGGCAGGCCCAGCAGGCCGGCGATGATCAGCAGGGTGGCCAGCGCCAGCGGCGTGAAGGCGGCCAGCACCCAGAAACCCACGACATCCTTGCGCCGCCAGGTCAAGCCGGCCCGGCTCATGCCCAGCAGCACCACGGCCAGCAGGTAAACGCCAATCATGCGCACGCCCGGGCCGCGTTCCAGCACGGCATAGAGCAGCGCCAGCGGCAGGCTGGCCATGCCGATCCAGTAAACGGTTCGCTCAAACCCCTTGTGGCGCGAGTCCGCGCCGCACAGGTGGTGCACGGCCAGCAGCGCAGCGCCGCCGCCCAGCAGGCCCAGGCTGCCTTGTGCAAGGTTGTTCCAGGCGCTGAAGTCGCTCCAGAGAAACTGGCCGGCCAGACCGGTCCAGGCCGCCACGACCAGCGCCATGAGCGTGGCGTAAACGGCGTACCAGCCATAGGCCCGGTCGCGGTAGACCCAGCTCTGGGCCACGCAGGCAATGGTCAGCAAGGCCAGCGCGCCGAACACCACGCCCATGCCCAGGTATTCGAGTTGCAGGCGCTGGCTCTGGCGGCTGACGGTGCTGACCGTGACGGGCAGGCTGAGGTCGGTCTGGTGCTGGATGCGCACATACACCTCATGCACGCCGTTGTCCGGCAGGCTCAAGCGGAACTGCCCGTAACGACCGGGTTCCGGCCAGCTCGAAACCGCCACAGTGTCCCCGGCGGTCTGGGCGGACCAGTTCCCGGCCGCCGTGCGCTGGTACACCGTGGCCAGGTCCAGCATGGGAAGCGGGAATTCCAGCAGCCAGTCCTGGTGCGAGCCGGCGGACTTGGCAAAGCGGTAGTGCTGCCACAGCGCGGCCTGGCTGCCCAGCCGGTAAATGGTGTCGGCGCTGGAGGGGGTGAACAAGGCGCGGTCTTGCCGGCTGGCCAGCTGCTCAATGCCGGCCCGGCCGCTGGCATCAATCCACATCAGGCTGGCGGCCCGCCCATCCATGACCGGGTTCTGGTCGTTCAGCAGCGTGATGGGCGTCACCGGCTGGGCCTGTGCCGCGCTGGCCTGCAACAGCCAAAAACCGGCCAGCAGCGCAGTGGCCACGGCCCGGGACAAATGGTGGAGCATGGCGTGAAATAAACCGTGAAATCCCCGGTCAACCGCGTATCGAATACACTTCTCAGCCTGTTTTTGAAGGTTTGTCATGAGTTTGAAGTGCGGCATTGTAGGCTTGCCTAACGTCGGAAAATCCACCCTGTTCAACGCGTTGACCAAAGCGGGCATCGCGGCGGAGAACTATCCTTTTTGCACGATTGAGCCCAATGTGGGCATTGTGGAGCTGCCCGATGCACGCCTGGCGCAGCTCGCTGAAATTATCAGCCCCGAGCGCATTGTCCCGGCCATTGTCGAGTTTGTGGACATCGCGGGTCTGGTGGCGGGTGCCAGCACCGGCGAGGGCCTGGGCAACAAGTTTCTGGCCCACATTCGTGAAACCGATGCCACGATCAATGTGGTGCGCTGCTTTGAAGACGACAACGTGATCCACGTGGCCGGCAAGGTCGACCCGATCTCTGACATTGAAGTGATCCAGACCGAGCTGTGCCTGGCTGATCTGGCGGCGGTTGAAAAGGCCCTGCACCGGGTGACCAAGACCGCGCGCTCGGGCGACAAGGAGTCGGCCCGGCTGGTGGCGATTCTGGAAAAATGCCAGGCCGCCCTGAACGAGGCCAAACCCGTGCGGACCCTGGAGTTCAGCAAGGAAGAACAGCCGCTGTTGAAACAGTTTTTCCTCATCACCGCCAAGCCCGCGATGTTTGTCGCCAACGTGGCGGAAGACGGCTTTGAGAACAACCCTTTTCTGGACCGCCTGAGGGCCTACGCCGCCGCGCAAAATGCGCCCGTGGTGGCCATCTGCGCCAAGATGGAAGCCGAAATGGCCGACATGGACGAGGAAGACAAGAAAATGTTCCTCGCCGAAATTGGCCAGGATGAGCCGGGGCTGAACCGCCTGATCATGGCCGCCTACAAGCTGCTGGGCCTGCAAACCTACTTCACGGCGGGCGTGAAGGAAGTACGCGCCTGGACCATCCATGTCGGCGATACCGGCCCGCAAGCCGCTGGCGTGATTCACACCGATTTCGAGAAGGGCTACATCCGTGCCCAGACCATTGCCTACCAGGACTTCATCACCTTCAAGGGGGAGCAGGGCGCCAAAGACGCCGGCAAGATGCGCAGCGAAGGCAAGGACTACGTCGTCAAGGACGGCGATGTGATGAATTTCCTGTTTAGCAGTTAACCAAGGCTTTAGCCCCTGTCACCAGGCGTAGCGCCCGGCAGAGGCGAGTTTCTGCTTTTTGCCAGCCTTTTAGTCCTCTGGCCCAATAACATTGGGTCGAGGTAGCTATTAATTCAATAGCAAAACGGGTTCATTTCGACCGGACTCTCCAGGACCCTATTGCCATGACCGAACCGCAACGCCTCGCCAAACGTCTCGCCGAGATGCTGGCCTGCTCTCGCCGCGAGGCCGAGCAGTACATCGAAGGCGGCTGGGTCACGGTCGATGGCGTCGTGGTCGAAGAACCCCAGTTCCGCGTGCTGGACCAGACCATTGCGCTGGCCAAGGATGCCAGTTTGCTGGCGCTCACGCCGGTGACCTTGTTGCTGCACAAACCCGTGGGTTACGAGGCCGATTTGGGCGGCGCTGCCAATGGCAAAGCGCTCCCGGCGGCCCAGCTGCTGTCGGCTGCCAGCCAGTCGCCCAACGACCGCTCGGGCATTCGCCCGCTTAAAAAACATTTTTCTGCCGCAGCGCTGGCGACACCGCTGGCCACGGAGGCCAGCGGCCTGGTGGTGTTTACCCAGGACTGGCGTGTGGCGCGCAAGCTGCAGGAAGATGCCAGCACGCTGGAGCATGAAGTGATTGTGGAGGTGAGCGGTGAGATCAAGCCCGGCGGACTGGAACGCCTCAATCGCATTGACCACGGCTTTACTTTCAATGGCGTTTTGCTGCCGCCCGCCAAGGTGAGCTGGCAGAGTGAGGCCCGGCTGCGCTTTGCGCTCAAGGGGGCTTTGCCCGGCCAGGTTGCCTATATGTGCGAAAGCGTGGGGCTTCGGGTCGAGGCCATGAAACGCATACGCCTGGGTCGCGTGCCCATGAGCCAGCTGCAGCCCGGCCAGTGGCGCTACCTGTTGCCGCACGAGCGCTTTTGAGTTTTGTCTCGAGTTTTATCCGGCGTTACCCGGTAATGACGCCGGGAACAATCCCCGGAAACGCCCAGATCAAGCCGCCCGTCATCAAAAAGTAGCGCGCAAATTTGCCGATCGCCATGTAAGCCAGGCAGGGCCAAAAAGGAAACCTGAGCCAGCCCGCCACGGCGCACAGCGGATCTCCCGCCACCGGCAACCAGGCCAGCAGACAGGCTTTGGGCCCCAGTTTTTCCAGCCAGCGGACGGCGCGGCCGTGGTGCGACGAGTGGGAGTATTTGTCCACGACTTTGTGCGCCTCGTAACCCATCCACCAGTCCAGTGCGCCGCCCAGCGTATTGCCGGCCGTGGCGACCAGGATGGCCGGCCATAACATGGCGGGATTGAGCTTGACCAGCCCAAACACCACGGGTTCGGAGCCCAGCGGCACCAGGGTGGCGGAAATAAAGGACACCACAAACACCGTGCTCAGGCCATATTCAGGCAAGGCCAGCAGTTCTATCAGGCGGTGGATCCAGTCTTCCATAGGCTCCGAGTATAGGCAACGAAATGTAAGGAAGCCGCCTGCAAATCAGTGGGCATTGCAGTAGGCATTGATGCGCCTGTGCCGTGTACAAATTTCAATCGCTGAAATTTTAGGCAGTTACAATCGTGCCTTCTTTTTCGGCAATCAGCATCCCCCTCTTTTCATGAATATCGGCCCCTACGCTCTGGCAAACAATGTGTTTGTCGCGCCCATGGCCGGTGTGACCGACCGGCCGTTTCGCCAGCTGTGCAAAAAGCTGGGCGCGGGTTATGCGGTCAGTGAGATGGTGACCTCGCGCCGCGACCTGTGGGACAGCCTGAAGACCTCGCGTCGCGCCAACCATGAAGGCGAAGACGCACCGATTGCCGTGCAGATTGCCGGCACCGATGCCCAGATGATGGGCGAGGCCGCGGCCTACAACGTCGATCGCGGCGCGCAAATCATCGACATCAACATGGGTTGTCCGGCCAAGAAGGTTTGCAACAAATGGGCCGGTTCCGCCCTGATGCAGGACGAAACGCTGGCGCTGCAGATTGTCGAGGCCGTGGTGGCCGCTTGCTTGCCCCACCAGGTTCCCGTCACGCTCAAGATGCGCACCGGCTGGGCCCAGAGCCACAAAAATGCCCTGACGATTGCGCGCGCGGCTGAAAGCGCTGGGGTGCAGATGGTGACCGTGCATGGCCGCACGCGCGAGCAGGGTTACAAAGGGCTGGCCGAATACGACACGATTGCCGCCGTGAAAGCGGCCCTGCGCATTCCGGTGGTGGCCAACGGCGACATCAGCAGCCCCGAAAAAGCCCGCGACGTGCTGGCTTACACCGGTGCCGATGCCGTGATGATTGGCCGTGCGGCCCAGGGGCGGCCCTGGATTTTTCGCGAGGTGGCGCATTTCATGGCGACGGGCATGCCACTTGCGCCGCCGCTGGTGGCTGAAGTCAAGCGCCTGCTGCTCGATCATTTGCTGGACCATTACGGCCTGTATGGCGACTTCACCGGCGTGCGTACCGCGCGCAAGCACATCGGCTGGTATGTGAAGACCTTGCCGGGCGGCGAAGCGTTTCGTGCGCAAATGAACCTGTTGCAAGACTGCGAAGCGCAGTTGCAGGCGGTCAATGAATTTTTCGACCATCTGGGCGCGCAGATGGACCGCATCCCGGCAGGCAAAGAGGCTGAGGCTGGCCGCAGCGAACTGGCACGCACAGGCATGAACAAAGATAAAAATCAGGAGGAAGCTGCTGCATGAGCAAAAAACACATCGAGGAGTGCGTACGCACCAGTCTGGAAGGCTATTTCAAGGACCTGCACGGCATCGAGCCCGATGGCATGTACGACATGATGGTGCGGGTGGTTGAAAGACCCCTGCTGGAAGTCGTCATGCGGCACGCCGAGCACAACCAGTCGCGCGCCGCCGAATGGCTGGGCCTGAACCGTAACACCCTGCGCAAGAAGTTGGTAGAGCACAAGCTGCTCTGACTGTTGCTATTGTTTTTATAGCTATTTGCACCCGACCCTCAAGGGCCAGGGCCAGGTTTAATCATTAATATCGTCTCATCATGAATGCACTCATTTCCGTTTCAGACAAGACCGGCATCCTCGAATTTGCGCAAGCCCTGCATGGGCTGGGCATCAAGCTGCTGTCCACCGGCGGCACGGCCAAGCTTCTGGTCGATGCCGGCCTGCCCGTGACCGAAGTGGCCGAGCTCACGGGTTTTCCTGAAATGCTCGATGGCCGCGTCAAAACCCTGCACCCCAAGGTGCACGGTGGCCTGCTGGCCCGGCGCGATGTGCCCGAGCACATGGCGGCGCTGAAAGCGCACCAGATCGACACCATCGACTTGCTGGTGGTCAACCTCTACCCGTTTGAGGCGACCGTGGCCAAGCCCGGCTGCACGCTGGAAGACGCGATTGAAAACATCGACATCGGCGGCCCGGCCATGGTGCGCTCGGCCGCCAAGAACTGGAAAGACGTGGGCGTGCTGACCGATGCCTCGCAGTACGCGGGCGTGCTGGCTGAGCTCAAGGCCGACGGCAAGCTGACCGACACCACCAAGTTCGCGCTGTCGGTGGCGGCTTTCAACCGCATCAGCCAGTACGACGGCGCCATTAGCGATTACCTCTCGGGCATCCAGCCCGACGGCACGCACGGCATGTTTCCGGGCCAGGCCAATGGCCGTTTCATCAAGGTGCAGGACCTGCGCTACGGCGAGAACTCGCACCAGCAGGCCGCGCTGTACCGCGATTTGTACCCTGCGCCGGGCTCGCTGGTCACCGCCAAACAGCTGCAAGGCAAGGAGCTGTCGTACAACAACATTGCCGACGCCGACGCCGCCTGGGAATGCGTCAAGAGTTTCGATGCGCTGAAAGATGGCGCCGCCTGCGTGATCGTCAAACACGCCAACCCCTGCGGCGTGGCTACCGGCGTGGACGCGCTCGAAGCCTACAGCAAGGCCTTCAAAACCGACCCGACCTCGGCGTTTGGCGGCATCATTGCCCTGAACTGTCCGCTGGACGAGCGCGCTGCGCTACAGATTTCGAAGCAGTTTGTGGAGGTGTTGATGGCGCCGGCCTTCTCGCCCGAGGCGCTTGAAGTCTTCAAGAGCAAGGTCAATGTGCGGATTCTGCAGATTGATTTGCCACCCGGCGGCGACACCGCGTGGAAGCAAGGCCGCAACGCCATGGACATCAAGCGCGTCGGCTCGGGTTTGTTGATGCAAAGCGCCGACAACCACGAACTCGCCTTGGCCGACCTGAAAGTCGTCAGCAAGCTGCAGCCCACGCCGGCGCAGTTGCTGGACCTGCTGTTTGCCTGGAAGGTGGCCAAGTACGTCAAGTCCAACGCCATCGTGTTTTGCTCGGGCGGCATGACGCTGGGCGTCGGTGCAGGCCAGATGAGCCGCATCGATTCGGCGCGCATCGCCTCCATCAAGGCCGCCAATGCGGGCCTGACCCTGCAGGGCTCGGCCGTGGCGAGCGACGCCTTCTTCCCCTTCCGCGACGGACTCGACGTGGTGGTGGATGCGGGCGCGAGCTGCGTGATTCAGCCGGGCGGCAGCATGCGCGATGACGAAGTAATTGCCGCCGCCAATGAGCGCGAGGTGGTCATGGTGCTAACTGGCGTGCGCCACTTCCGTCATTGAAGATTGTGGCCCCCACGTTCGCTCACAACGCGCAAGCTCTCTGCCCCCCGAGGGGGCTAATTTTCCTTGGGGCGGCCCTGCGGAAAATTTCTTCGCCGCTCGGCTCCTTTGCGGTCTCATGGCGAAGTGGGTCCGCTGCTCGGAATCCTCACGTACCGAAGTACGTTCCGGTTCCTGCGCTGCGTTCGCCTTGCCCTGCACCCGCTCGCTACGCCGCTCGGCGAACTTCGGATTGCAGTGATTTAAGCCCGCAAGAAACTGGCGTAGGTAGCTATTATTTTGATAGCGTCTTGAAAATCTCGCGGGCGGCTGCCACGGTCGCCGCGATGTCTTCGTCGCTGTGCGCGGCGCTGACAAAGCCGGCTTCGTAGAGTGCCGGTGCGATGTAGACGCCGCGGTCCAGCAGCCCGTGGAACAGCGCGTTGAATTTCGCGTTGTCGGTGGTCATCACCTTGGCGTAATTCTGCGGCAGCGCGTCGAACAAAAAGAAGCCGAACATGCCGCCTTCGCTGTCGGCGCTGAAGGGCAGGCCCTCGGCGGCGGCCGCGGCCCTCAGGCCATCAACCAGCTTGCGCGTTTTTTGCGACAGTGCCTCGTAGAAGCCGGGCTTGGCAATTTCCTTCAGCGTGGCCAGACCGCAGGCGGTGGCAACGGGGTTGCCCGACAGTGTGCCGGCCTGGTAGACCGGGCCTAACGGCGCCAGTTGTTCCATGATGGCGCGCGGCCCGCCAAAAGCGGCCAGCGGCATGCCGCCGCCAATCACCTTGCCCAGCACCGTGAGGTCGGGCTTGATGCCGAGCACGCCTTGCGCGCCGTGCAGGCCGACGCGAAAACCCGTCATCACTTCATCGAACACCAACAAGGCGCCATGCTGCGTGCAGAGTTCGCGGCAGCGCCGGGCGAAGGCGGGGGTGGCACGCACAAAGTTCATGTTGCCGGCGATCGCCTCGATCATCAGGCAGGCCATCTCGTGGCCGTGCAGCGCGAAAGCTTCTTCGAGTTGCGTGAGGTTGTTGTATTCGAGCACCAGCGTGTGCTGCACCGCTTCGGGCGGCACGCCGCCGGAGGTCGGGTGGCCGAAGGTGGCGAGGCCCGAGCCGGCCTTGACCAGCAGTGCGTCGGCATGGCCGTGGTAGCAGCCCTCGAACTTGATGATGTACTTGCGGCCGGTGGCACCACGCGCCAGGCGCAGCGCGCTCATGGCGGCTTCGGTGCCCGAGCTGACGAGGCGCACCATTTCCATCGAGGGCAGCAGCGCGAGGATGGCCTCGGCCAGTTCAATTTCGCGCTCGGTTGGCGCGCCGTAGGAGAAGCCTTCGAGCACGGCTTTCTGCACGGCCTCGACGACCGACGGGTGACCATGACCCAGGATCATCGGCCCCCAGGAGCCGATGTAGTCGATATAGCGCTGGCCGTCGGCATCCCAGAAATACGCTCCTTGAGCGCGCTGGATGAAGCGTGGCGTGCCGCCCACGGCCTTGAAAGCCCTGACCGGCGAATTGACGCCGCCAGGAATTACGGCGCGGGCGCGCTCAAACAGCGCGGTATTGCGGGAGGTGTCGGGCTTAGTGTTTGATGGTTCCATCAGGGGGCAGCTCAAAAGGAGAATTGGAAGTCAGGTTGCCGTCATTGTCTGCCGCATCCGCTTCATCTTCGGATTCTTCAGCATCGACATCGGTCTGGGCCCAGAACAGGCGATCCGGCACGATGTTGCCCATGCCGGGGTGAAAACCGGCATCCAGGCTGTGGTCCAGATAAGTCAGCGCTTCGGCGGTGGCCGCCTGCAGGTCGTGGCCGTTGGCCAGCAGGGCCGAGAGGGCGGCCGACAGCGTCTCACCGGCACCGGCAAAGACGGCCTCAAAATGTTCGAACTTTTCGCTGTACAGCACCGCTTGCGGTGTGGCCAGCACGTTGTCAATGAATTGCTCGGGCAGGGGGATGCCGGTCACCAGTGTGTAGGGTACGCCCAGGGCGGCCGCGGCCTGGGCGATGTCGCGCGCTGACGGGTTGCGCTCGCCAGACCAGTCGGGAAGCAACCAGCGCCACAGGCTGCTGTGGTTGCCAACCAACACCGTGGTCTGCGGCAGCAGCAGCTCGCGAAAGGCATCGAGGTAGCTGTCAATCTCGCTTTCATCCCACCAGGACAGGCTGGGCATATAGGCGATAAGTGGTACGTCGGAGTAATCCGATGCGATCTCGGCAATGGTGCTGATGTTCTCCGGACTGCCGACAAAACCGACCTTGATGGCCGAGACCGGCATGTCTTCCAGCGCAGAACGCGCCTGCTCGGTGACGGCTTCTTCGTCAAATGAAAAGTGGTCAAAAATTTCGGCCGTGTCGCGTACGTAGGCGCCGGTAACGACGGCCAGCGGATGAGCGCCGGCGGATGCAATGGCTGCAATGTCGGCCGTCAGACCGCCCGCGCCGCTCGGGTCGTTGGCATTGAATGTCATGACGCAGGCCGGTGACGCATCACTGTCCTCAATCTGGAGTTGTCGGCTGTCCATTGGAGGGGTGTGGGGGTTTGCCATAGGCTGCGATTTTGCCTTGTACGTCAATAAGCAACGCCGCGTCGATACAATCATTGCATTCTATTCGAAGGCAACTTAAGCTGTGACTCAATCAACGACGTGGATGTGTTTAATTTGTGGGTGGATTTATGACGAGACCGTCGGTTCACCAGAGCATGGCATTGCCGCAGGAACGCCCTGGGCCCAAGTGCCCATGAACTGGACCTGCCCGGAATGCGGGGCGCGTAAAGAAGATTTCGAAATGGTTCAAATATAAGTAAGCGTTTGGGCAATTGCCTTAACGGTCGTAGCCGGTGCCACGGCATCAGGGTCTGCAAAAACAGGAGCAAAGGCAGTGAGTATTCCCAGTTCCGGACTCAAGGTTTTGGTCGTCGATGACAGCAATACCATCCGGCGTAGCGCCGAGATATTCCTGAAGCAGGGCGGGCATGAAGTATTGCTGGCGGAAGACGGGTTTGATGCCCTGTCCAAGGTCAATGACTATGAGCCCAACCTGATTTTTTGCGATATTTTGATGCCTCGCCTGGATGGCTATCAAACCTGTGCGATTATCAAACGCAATGCAAAATTTTCCGGCGTGCCCATTGTGATGCTGTCCTCCAAGGACGGCGTGTTCGACAAGGCCCGCGGTCGCATGGTCGGTTCGCAAGACTACCTGACCAAGCCTTTTACCAAAGATCAGCTGCTCCAAACCGTTCAGGAGCTGGGCGGCATAAAACAAGGAGTAGTTTGATGGCGATTAAGAAGATTTTGGTGGTGGACGATTCCAAAACCGAATTGATGTACCTGACCGACCTGCTGGTCAAAAATGGCTTCACAGTCAAAACCGCAGAGAACGCGGAAGATGCGTTTCGCCGGCTGGCCGAAGAAAAGCCTGAGCTGATCTTGATGGATGTGGTGATGCCCGGACAAAATGGCTTCCAGCTGACAAGGGCCATCACGCGTGACCCCCTTTACTCCGATATCCCTATCGTGATGTGCACCAGCAAAAACCAGGAAACAGACCGTGTTTGGGGAATGCGGCAGGGTGCAAGAGACTACATCACCAAGCCCGTTGAGGCCAGCGAGTTAATGGCCAAAATCAAGGCCCTTGGCTGATTTACGGGCATAAAACCAGAGCATGGCGAACAGACAAGCCCTTAGGGAGCTACAAACCCGGCTGGCCGAAAGGCTGCAGATTGCACGTACCCAAGGTGTTGCCGCGTCCTGGTTGGCCGTGGAGGCGGGGGGTAAGAACTACTTGTTTCCCCTGAGCCAGTCGGGTGAAATTTTCCCATGGGTCAACACGCAGCCGGTTCCCTATACCCAGGCCTGGTTTGCGGGTGTTGCCAATTTACGGGGCGGCCTGTTTGGCGTGGTTGACCTGGCCAGTTACGTGAGCGGCCAGGCGCCACCTCTGAAAAATGAACTTGCGCGCTCGGATTCCAGGCTGGTTGCGCTCAACAGCGCGCTGGAAGTCAATTGCGCCCTGCTGATCGACAAGCTGGCCGGATTGCGCAACCAGGCTGCATTCAGCGATTTCTCCGAAAAATCGGCCGACGCGCCCGAATTTTTTGGCAACCAATACGTTGACCTCAATGGCGCAAGCTGGCAGGAAATCAACCTTCAGTTGCTTGCTCAGCAAGCGGATTTTTTGACGATAGGCGCATAGCGCACCCTGTTTCTCCGAGAAGAAGGCTCACCATGTCCGTTATTGAAACTATCCAGAAGCTCTTTAAACCGAAGTCCGTCCAGCCCGAGGACAGCATGGACATGGCTTCCTTGGGCACCCCGGCTGACCCGCTGGCGACCAGCGCCATGGATGAGGATTCCCTGCGTACTTCAGCTTTGCGCCAGGAGAACGGCAGTGAGGGCGCTTTTGCGCCCAGCCGCATAGCAACGTCTGAAGACGGCGCAGCGGTTGAAAATCCCGACTTGCTAAGGCTGCCCTTGCTTGGCCATCGAACCATCGGCCAACACCAGCGGATTTTGGTAACCGCGCTGGCTTTGGCGGTGGCGGTGCTGGGTACGGTGACCTTTCTGGCGCTGAGCCAGGCGGATAAAGTGGCCCAGCAGGTGGCTGCTACCGGTCAGTCGCTGATGCAGTCGCAGCGATTGGCGAAGTCTGTCTCGCAAGCCCTGGTGGGCAGCGCCCAGGCTTTCCCCGATGTGCGTGAAAGCTCCGACGTGCTGGCCAAAACCGTGCGGGGCCTGAAGTCCGGCGAAGACAGCTTGCGTCTGACCGCAGTGAATGACGATTTGCAGCCCGACGTGGAAAAGGTCACGCCTTTCATGGAGCGGGCCGAGAAAAATGCAAAAACCGTGATGGGGCAGCAAAACATTCTGACGCAGGTGGGCAACGCCCTGCGTACCATTAACCGCCAATCTTCAGATTTGCTGGAGATCGCAGAAACCGTGTCCTCACTCAAGCTTCAGCAAAATGCGGCACCGACTGAAATTTCGGCGTCTGGCCAGTTGGTGATGTTGACCCAGCGAATTGGTAAATCAGCCAACGAGTTCCTGACCATGGAGGGCGTGAGTCCCGAGGCGGTGTTCTTGCTGGGTAAAGACTTGAACTCCTTCAAGGAAATTGCCCAGGGTCTGCAGGAAGGCAGCCCCGAGTTGCGCCTGAGCGGCTCCAAAGACCCCCAGACCCGCGAACGGCTGGAGGCGCTGATGACGCTCTATGAACAAACACGCGTGCAGGCTGGGGCCATTTTGGGCAATTTGCAAGGCCTGGTGTCGGCCCGTGAAGCCCAGTCTTCGATCATTGCAGACAGTGAACCTTTGCGCCGTGGCCTTGAAGATTTGCAGGGCAAGCTGTCTTCCCAGACCGGCCTTGGTGTACTTTCGCTGACCGCCCTAGTTGCCGCAGCGGCCTTCGCGCTCTTGTGTGCAGCCGGCCTGGCCCGCTTGCAGGTGCAGGACAGCCAGCAGCGTCAGGCCGTTGCCGAAACGCAGCGGCAGGAAGCCAAAGGCCAGGAACAGGATGCCAAACGCGTCAACGACGCCAACCAGGCCGCCATTTTGCGTTTGATGAATGAGTTGCAGACAGTGGCTGAAGGTGATTTGACGCAGGAAGCGACCGTGACCGAGGACATTACCGGCGCTATTGCCGACTCGGTGAACTACACGGTGGAAGAGTTGCGCCAGCTGGTGGGTAACGTGCAGAACACGGCGACACGGGTTGCTCAGACGACGGCACAGGTGGAAAGTACATCCACCGAGCTGCTGGCAGCGTCTACCGAGCAGCTGCGCGAGATTCGTGAAACCGGCCAGTCGGTGCTCGACATGGCATCCCGAATCAACGAGGTGTCGACCCAGGCACAGGAGTCTTCCCAGGTGGCGCGCCAATCGCTGACGGCCGCTGAATCGGGCCTGCAGGCGGTGCAGAACGCCATCGGCGGTATGAACTCCATCCGTGACCAGATTCAGGAAACCTCCAAGCGGATCAAGCGGCTGGGTGAATCATCCCAGGAGATTGGCGAGATTACCGAGCTGATTTCCGATATTACCGAGCAGACCAACGTGCTGGCGCTTAATGCAGCCATTCAGGCGGCGTCGGCCGGTGAAGCGGGCCGCGGCTTCTCGGTGGTGGCGGAAGAGGTGCAGCGTCTGGCTGAACGTTCCGCAGATGCGACGCGCCAGATCTCGGCGCTGGTGAAAGCGATTCAGACCGATACCCAGGATGCGGTGGCCGCTATGGAGCGTTCCACGCTGGGTGTGGTTGAAGGAGCCAAGCTGTCCGATAACGCGGGTACGGCACTGACTGAAATTGACCATGTGTCACGGCGCCTTGCTGACCTGATTGAGCAGATTTCCAATTCTGCATCCAGGGAAGCGGCATCTGCCAACGTGGTGGCAGGCAATATTCAGCACATTTTTGCGGTGACGGAGCAGACCGGAGAAGGTACCCGCTCTACGGCTCAGCAGGTGCGCGATCTTTCACGCATGGCGGAAGAGTTGCGCCAGTCGGTGTCCCGATTCAAGATCGCCTGATACCTCTTTGTTGTGCGCTGATCGCAACCTCAGCCCCAGCCCCTGACACCGATTCCTGAACCGGCCCGTTATCTATGCAATCCAACGTCCCGAATTCAACTGCCGCTGAAATCGATCTCGCTGTCAATGATCTTGGCCCGTTGGCTTGGGTGCTTGACGAGCTTCGAAAGTCGCTGGATGGCGCGGCCAAGGCCATCAAGCGCTTTGTGCGTGAGGCCGAGGCCGCCCGCGGCTCCGATCTTGCCGCGGTTGACGCCAGCCAGTTGCGCATCGCGCGCCAGCAGTTGCATCAGGCGGTGGGTGCGCTGGAGATGGTGGGGCTCGCAAGGCCCGCGCTGTTGCTTCGGGCCATGGAAGCCGCGGTACAAAAGTTTGTGCAGCATCCCGAGCAATGTAGCCAGGATGCCGCCAGCAAAATTGAACGTGCCAGCTTCGCGCTAACGGAGTACCTGGAAGGTGTGTTGGCGGATAAGCCGGTGTCGGCGGTTTCCCTGTTTCCGCAATACCGCGATGTTCAGGAACTGGTGCGCGCTGACCGCATACATCCGGCCGACTTGTGGCCGTTGGAGTGGCGCTGGCTGGAGCCTGAGCTTGCCGTCACGGCTGAACCCCGGAATTACGACGACAGCGCCCGGGCGGTGCTGGACCAGTCGGTGCTTGCGCTCATGAAGGGCAGGGCACCGCAGGCCGCGCAGAACCTCAAGGACTTGAGTCTTGCTTTCTCGGCGAGGCAGGCTGATCGTCAGCCCAGGATTTTCTGGAAGATTGCAGCCGCCTATTTTGAAGCTGTCGCGCACGATTTGTTGGGCTCCGATGTCTATGTGAGGCGCGCTGCGTCGCGGATCCTGTTGCAGTACGCCACCCTTGGCAAAGGCGATAGCGCCATATCGGAACGGCTCGTGCAGGACCTGCTCTTTTTCTGCACCCAGGCGGTTTCCGCCCGGGCCAGCGATACACCTGTTTTATCTGCCGTCCGCGCAGCTTACGGACTCAACCGTTTTAAGCCGGTGGATTACGAGCTCGTCCAGTTTGGCCGCTTCGACCCGGCTCTGCTGGCGCAGGCGCGCAAGCGAATTGCCTCTGCCAAAGAAACCTGGTCGTCGCTTTCTGCAGGAGATGCCAGCAAATTCAAATTGGTGACTGACCAGTTCAGCCTGGTCACTGATTCCTTGCTCAAGCTTCATCCACCCAGTGAGCCCTTGGCGCAAGCGTTGAGCCGTGCCGTTGACACTACGGTTCGCTCTGCCCAGTCGCCCCGAATCGAGTTGGCGATGGAGGTGGCGACATCGGTGCTTTATCTTGAGGCAGCCTTTGATGACCTGGATCCCAACGATCCGCAATTGACACTGCGGACGGCCAATTTGGCGGAACGTCTGGAGGGGGTCAGGGCGGGTGGTCAGCCTCAACCGCTGGAAGGCTGGATGGAGGAGTTGTATCGCCGGGTCAGTGATAAACAGACCATGGGCAGTGTGGTGGGTGAATTGCGCGTGTCCCTGGGCGAGCTTGAAAAAGCGCTGGACGTGTTCTTTCGCAACCCGCAGGACAAAACAGCCTTGCAGGCGGTTCCTGGCCAGTTGTCGCAGATGCGTGGTGTGCTGTCAGTGCTGGGGCTTGATCAGGCCTCCCGCGCGGTTTTACACATGCGCGGCAGCGTCGAACTAATGCTTGCGTCTGAAACTGACGAGCAGCGGGGACGTACCGCCGGCACATTTGATCACCTCGGTAACAACCTGGGTGCCCTGAGTTTCCTGATCGACATGCTTAATTACCAGCCGGTGCTGGCCAAGAAGCTGTTTGTCTATGACGAAGAAAAAGGTGAACTCAAACCCTTGATGGGCCGCGCGCTCAACGCTGCCAGCGCTGCTTCGAGCGTGACGGTGAACAGTGATTTCCTGTCGCAGGAAGTTATCTCGGTGGTGCAGGGTGCGGGTGTCGGCGAGCCGAACGAGAACCTCACCGAGAGACTGGATGCGTTGGCGACCCATGCCGCACTGGCTGAGCAGCCCGCCCTTGCACAAACCGCCCGCGATGCAGCGGTGGCCGTTTCGGCGAACAATGCCGGCGCTGCAGCTGATGCCCTGACAACTTTGGCGTTCACGGTGCAAGCGCCCGCCGCGCCGGCCAGCCAGGCAGCTTCGCCAGACTTCGAAGAAGATGATTTGCGCGATATTTTCCTTGAAGAGGCGCGTGAAGTCGTCGGCAATGGTCAGGAAGCCCTGGCAGCGCTGGCTAACGACCCCGGTGATGTTGCCCAATTGACCGTTTTGCGGCGTGCTTTTCATACGCTCAAAGGCAGTTCGAGAATGGTCGGACTCAATGAGTTTGGCGAAGCCGCCTGGTCGCTGGAGCAAATGCTCAATAGCTGGCTGGCTGATCAAAAGTCTGCGACCGATGATTTCAAGACCCTGGCTACTGAAGCCATGGCTGGTTTTGCAAGCTGGGTTGCAGATATCGCCGCGAATCAGGATGGCGCGTGGTCAGCCTCTGCCTTCCGCCACAGCGCAGATGCCATGCGCATCGAAGGTCGTTACCATGCCCTGAGCCTGGCTGCCAAAGCTAGCGACGAGCCAAGCCTTCCGGTCATTGCAATGGAAGCCGCGTTTGATCTGCCGGCGCTTGAACTGGAGTCTGCTGCAGGCGGCACGGCCAGCGCAGAAGTCCTCGCTGAGGCCGCCATTGAACCGGCTTTGGAGCTTGACTTTGTTTTTGATGCCGAAACTGATGCCGCTGCACCGGCTGAGCCGCCTGCTGTGCCCGTCATGGAGATAGAAGGCATTGATTTCGATAGCCTGGCCGCGCTTTCCGCTGATGCCAGCGTCGCGCCCGTGCTTGCCGATGTTCCGGAACTCGAGCTGCCCGAGAGCTTGTCCGCCGAGCTGGAGCCTGCGCAATCGGTGGAATTGTCGGATAGCGATTTCGACAAGCATTTCCGGCTCGAGGATGTAGCGCCCGTCCAGGCCGTGCCAGCCGCAGTTGAGTTCATGCCTGCTGCTGAAGCAGCCGTGGCCTTGCCCGAGTCGATGGCGTCGTTTGATGATGCGCCGGATAGTGTCTTGCCGATGGATGGCAACGGGGACGAGCAAATCAAGGTCATCGGTGCCTTGCGCATAGGCATTCCGCTTTACAACGTGTATTTGAACGAAGCCGATGAATGGTCGCGTCGCCTGGTCACCGAAGTTGCCGAATGGGCGATTGAACGCCATCAGCCGGTCAATGACTCCACGGTGGCGCTCGCTCACTCCCTGGCGGGCAGTTCTGCGACTGTCGGCTTCCACGCCTTGTCGGAAATGGCGCGAGCGCTGGAGCATGCCCTGCAGCAATCGCGGGATCATCACAGCCATGGTGCTGCGACGTACGGTCAGGTATTTGTTGACGCGGCGGAAGACATACGCCGCTTGCTGCACCAGTTTGCCGCTGGTTTCCTCAAGGAACCTGACGCCGGTGTTCTGGAGGGCTTGAGGCAACTCGACTTCTCTGATTCCGTGCTGCCGCCAGCAAACGAATTTGTTGATCTTGATTTGTCTGAACCCCCGCTGGCGGACGAAGCCACAGTGGAGGCAATCGCGCCGCCCGAGCCTGAAAGCATGGTGGTCGAGCTGGAGGCTGCACCTGTTCTCCCGCACGTCGCATTGATGCCCGTAGCCGCCGCCGCAGTGGCGCCGCCCATTCGACTGGTACCGTCCGCAGCTGCTCCATTTACTGCGCCTGCCGCCACCAGCTTCGGCGAAGAAGATGACGACGATATCGATGCGGTCGATGCGATTGACCCCGACCTGTTTCCGATTTTTGAGGAGGAAGGCGCAGAGCTCATGCCTCAGCTGGGCGGGGCACTGCGGCAGTGGTCGGCTCGCCCGGACAACCAGAGTGCGCGCATGGAAGTGTTGCGGGCACTGCATACGCTCAAAGGCAGTGCCCGTCTGGCCGGTGCCTTGCGGCTTGGTGAAATGGCCCACCGGATTGAATCGGAGATTGAATACCTCGGTTCAGAGGCTGCTGCTAGCCAGGAATTCGAACCCCTGTTGACCCGTTTTGATGCCATGCAAGCCGCTTTTGAGGGCTTGCGTCATGCCGACGCTGTCGCCGCCGGTCCATTGGCTGCACCTGTCGCCGTCGAGCCATTGGTCACGCCGGTGGCTTTGTCGCCCGCCCTGGATGCTGAGGCGCTTTTGAATGCTGAGCTGGCTGTCAGTGACACCAGTTCCAGAAAACTGGCAATTCCGGCGCCGCAAGCCATGGCCATGCAGCCACTGCGGCAAGCTGCCACTGCCTCCATACGCGTGCGCTCCCAACTGCTTGACCGCATGGTCAACCAGGCCGGCGAGGTCATGATCACGCGTTCCCGCCTGGAAGCCGAACTCGGCCAGCTGCGCGGTTCGCTGAACGACATGACCGGTAACTTGAACCGTTTGCGCCAGCAACTGCGCGATATTGAGCTGCAGGCCGAAACGCAGATGCAATCGCGTCTGGCGCAGGCCAAGGAGGCGCAGGCCGGCTTCGATCCGCTGGAGTTTGACCGGTTCACCCGCGTTCAGGAACTGACCCGCATGATGGCTGAGTCGGTGAACGACGTGGCGACCGTGCAGCGCACCTTGCAGCGCACGGTTGAAGCGACCGAGGATGACCTGATTGCCCAGGCCCGCCAGACCCGTGAATTGCAACGCGATTTGCTGCGCACGCGCATGGTGGAATTTGAAGGTATTTCCGACCGTTTGTACCGCGTGGTGCGGCAAACCTCCAAGGAAACCGGGAAACAGGTGCGGCTGGATTTGCTGGGCGGCACCATCGAGATGGACCGCGGCATGCTGGACCGGATGACGCCGGCTTTTGAGCATTTGCTGCGTAACTGTGTGGTTCACGGTATTGAAAGCCAGCAGGGCCGGGCCGAGGCCGGCAAGGACCCCGTTGGGCTCATCACGGTCCATCTGCGCCATGAAGGCAACGACGTTTCGGTGGACTTCAGTGACGACGGCGCCGGCCTGGACTTGCGCCGTATTCGCGAAAAAGCCCTGAGCCTGGGGCTGGTCGCGCCGGGGCAATCGCTCGATGACGAGGCGGCGGCCAACCTGATTTTCATGCCGGGCTTTACAACGGCCACACAAATCACCGAGCTCGCAGGACGCGGCATCGGCATGGATGTGGTCCGCGCTGAAGTCAATTCACTGGGCGGGCGGATTGAAACTTCGACCGTGTCCGGCAAGGGCACGCACTTCAAACTGGTGCTGCCACTGACCACCGCGGTAACGCAGGTGGTGATGATTCGCGCGGGCCATCTGACGGTGGGCGTGCCGGCCAATGTGGTTGAGACGGTGCGGCGGGTTTCTGCCAAGGAGTTGCAGCAGGCTTACAACAGCGGCACGCTGGATGTGGCTGGCGAGGCAGTGCCTTTCTTTTGGTCGGGCGCCCTGCTGCAAGCCTCACACCACAGCAGCGAAGCACAGGCCAAGACCACGCCGGTCGTGGTTTTCCGAAGCGCCGCCCAGCGCATGGCCTTGCACGTCGATGAGGTGCTGGGTAATCAGGAAGTCGTGGTTAAAAACCTTGGACCCCAGTTGTCGCGTCTGCCCGGTTTGTCGGGCATGTCGGTGTTGGCCTCGGGTGCGGTGGTGCTGATTTACAACCCGGTGGCGCTGGCTTCCGTGTATGGCGAACAGGCACGCGCCTGGAGCGCAGACCGGGCCGAGCCGCATGTGCTCGAAGCGCTGGGCGATGTGGCGGTGAAGGCCGCTGCAGTGATGCCTGCTGCGCCGCAAATCCCCCTGATTCTGGTGGTTGACGACTCGATCACGGTCAGGCGCGTGACGCAGCGACTGTTGCAGCGTGAAGGTTACCGTGTCGCCATGGCGGCCGACGGCCTGCAAGCGCTGGAGCGTTTACAGGAGGAGCTGCCGGCGGTGGTGTTGTCGGATATTGAAATGCCGCGCATGGACGGCTTTGATCTGGCGCGCAACATCCGGGCGGATGTCCGCCTGAACGGGCTGCCCATCATCATGATCACCTCACGGATTGCGGAGAAGCACCGCGAGCATGCCAAAGAGCTGGGCGTAGACCACTACCTGGGCAAACCTTACTCGGAAGAGGAGTTGATGAGCCTGGTGCGGCATTACTGTGCCGAAGAAGTCATTCTTTCGGCATAAAAAGTGCCTGCGGCCCTTTATTTAAGGGCGCAAGCAGCTATCAAAAAAAAGCAATAACAACGTCAGAGCTTTCTCGCCACCGCGTAGCGCTGCAGTGTCAGCGCACGCGCTTCATTGCGCTGAACGATGGGCATCGGGCAGTTGTCATCCGGCGTTACGCCTGCGGCCGCCAGATCGACAGGCCTGGAAAAATGCGCTGGCTTTCTCACCTTGCTCCCAGGGCAATTGCGTCGTATTTGGGCTTGAAAGCGCGGCATGGCCCTCGGCCCGCAAATCGCGCCTGAACCACATCAGGCCTTCTGTGTATTTCATCGGCATGAGGATGATGGTTGCGAAGAGGGCTGTGGGCTCTACTAGCATGTCACGCCATGCCAGTACGCGTAAAATCATGACATGGCCACGGATTTCGAACCGATCAACTTGACGCATCACTTCCTGATAGCCATGCCTGGGCTGGATGACGGAGCTTTTGCCAAAAGCGTTATTTACATGTGCGAGCACAGCGATCGTGGCGCCTTGGGTCTGATCATCAACAAACCCAGTGACATCAATCTCAAGAGCCTGTTTGACAAGGTCGAGTTGCCGCTGCACCGCAGCGACCTCACGGATGCCCCCGTGTTTCAGGGGGGGCCGGTGCAAACCGAGCGTGGTTTTGTGCTCCACGAATCCATGATGCCCGGTAGTGAATCGGTGTACGCCTCGACCATGACGATTCCGGGTGGCCTGGAAATGACCACGTCCAAGGATGTGCTGGAGGCGCTGTCAACCGGCGCCGGCCCGCGCAAAGTGTTTGTCTCGCTGGGTTACTCTGCCTGGGGTGAGGGGCAGCTGGAATCGGAGATCTCGGAGAACAGCTGGCTCACGGTACCTGCCGATTTGGCGGTGATTTTTGATACGCCGGTAGCCGAGCGCTACGACAAGGCGCTCATGCTGCTGGGCCTGCAGAGCTGGATGCTGTCTCCCGACGCCGGTCACGCATGAGCCTGGCGGCCGTGCCTCCTTCGACTGCGGGCCTCCAAACATTCCTGGCTTTCGACTACGGCCTTAAACGTTGCGGCGTTGCGAGCGGCAATGCGCTGACCCGCACCGCCACACCGCAAGCCACCATCGCTGCTGTGGGCGATGCCCGCTTTAAAGCGATTGAACTCCTGATCAAGGAATGGCAGCCCGATGCGCTGGTCGTCGGGGTTCCGTTTCACCCTGACGGTGCCAGCCACGACAATCCCGTGCGCGCGCAAAAATTCGCCCGGCAACTGCGCGGGCGTTACGGCCTCAAGGTGTTCGAGGTTGATGAGCGCTATAGCACGACCGAGGCCCTGTCCGGTGGCGCTGCGGATGCCGATGCGGCATCCGCCTGCATAATTCTTGAGCAATTTTTAAGGAGTCTTCCATGAGCAGCCTGACACTGGACGCCGAGGCGCTGTACAGCGATTTGTTGCGCGGCATGCGGCAGCAACTGGCTTCTTACGACCAGCCGCCCTTGCTGGTGGGCGTGGCCTCAGGCGGCGCCTGGCTGGCGCAGCGTTTGCAAAAAGACCTGGGTTTGCCGCAAGAGGCCGGCATTCTGTCTTCATCGATGCACCGCGACGATTTTTCCCAGCGCGGTCTGGCCTTAAGCGGGCAAACCTTGCTGCCCTTTGATGTGAATGGGGCCCACCTGATGGTGGTCGACGATGTGCTTTATACCGGGCGCACCATCCGCGCGGTGCTCAATGAGTTGTTTGACTACGGCCGGCCCGCCAGCGTCAAGCTGGTGGTGCTGGTGGACCGGGGCGGGCGCGAATTGCCGGTGCAACCCGATCTTGCCGTGGCGCGGGTGGCCCTGCCGGCCTCGCAGACCCTGGAGCTGGCGCGTGCTGAAGATGGCCGCTTCAGCTTTCAGGTCCAGGACCGGTGATCCAGAGAAAATATCCAGAGCCGAAGGGAGCCCAAAGCGTGTTGTATCAACGAAACCCACAACTCAATAAAAACGGTGAGCTGATTCATTTGCTGTCGATAGAGGGCCTGCCCAAGGCCATCTTGACGCAGATTCTGGACACGGCCGCCAATTTTGTCAGCGTGAACAACCGCGAGGTCAAAAAAGTGCCGCTGCTGCGCGGCAAGAGCGTTTTCAACCTGTTTTTTGAAAACTCCACGCGCACCCGCACCACCTTTGAAATTGCGGCCACGCGCCTGTCGGCAGACGTGATCAATCTCGATATCGCGCGCTCGTCGGCCTCCAAGGGCGAGTCGCTGCTGGACACCATCGCCAACTTGAGCGCGATGGCCGCTGACCTGTTTGTGGTGCGCCACAGCGAATCCGGTGCGCCCTACCTGATCGCCCAGCATGTGGCGCCGCACGTGCATGTGATCAATGCCGGCGACGGCCGCCACGCCCACCCCACGCAGGGCTTGCTGGACATGTACGCCATTCGCCACTACAAGAAAGATTTCAGCAACCTGACGGTCGCCATCGTCGGCGACGTGCTGCATTCGCGCGTGGCGCGCTCCGACATTCATGCGCTGACCACGCTCGGTTGCCCCGAGGTGCGTGTGGTCGGCCCCAAGACCCTGGTGCCTGCCGACATGGCGCAGATGGGTGTACGCGTCTGCAACACGCTGGAAGAAGGCATTAAGGGCGCGGAAGTGATCATCATGCTCAGGCTGCAAAACGAGCGCATGTCGGGTGCCTTGCTGCCCAGCAGCCAGGAGTTTTTCAAAAGCTTTGGCCTGACCAACGAGAAGCTGCAACTGGCCAAGCCCGATGCCATCGTCATGCACCCGGGACCCATCAACCGGGGTGTGGAAATCGATTCGGCGGTGGTCGATGGCACGCAGAGTGTCATCTTGCCTCAGGTCACCTTCGGCATTGCAGTGCGCATGGCCGTCATGGGCATTGTTGCGGGGAATGAAGCATGAGTGTGGCCCCCACGCTTGTC
>DASXRN010000081.1:0-20969 GCA_036506595.1 Polaromonas sp.
CATGCCGTGATCGATGAGGCCTTTCGCAGCGCGGCACTGCGCGTGCGTCCACCGGCCGAGCCGGTGCCGCATGCCTTGCTTGGCAGTGCGGCGGGCGAGGTATTTGCGCAGCTGGTGCGCATGAATGACGGCGCGTTCCACGCGGCACACAAGCCGGCCGTGGCGCAGGGTGCGCGCCGCTGGTCAATGGCGCAGGTTGCGTTGGCCAGCCGGGACACCGCGGCAGAGCTGTTCCCCGCGCTCGATGCCAACGCCTTCCTCACGGCCCTGCCGGTACAGGCCATGGCGCGGCTGCTTGGCGTGCCCGCGTCCTTGCTCCGCCAGACCTCGCAGTGGGTGCACGAGTTCACGCAGGGCATTGCGCCTGGCGCCGCAACCGGCCAGGTGGCGCGGGCCAGTGCGGCGGCGCAAGGCCTGATGGCGCAGGGACTGGCGCAGGGCTTGAGCAGCGTGCAGGCGGCCAACCGCATTGCCATGATGCAGCAGTCGCTCGATGCGACCGCTGGATTGCTCGGCAATACGGTGTGCCGGTTGCAGCAGCAGCCGCAGCCCCAGCTCGCGCAGCGCACGGCGCAATCGCTGGACTTCGCGCGCGAGCTGGTCGCGGAAGTTGCGCGCTGGGATGCGCCGGTGCAGAATACGCGGCGCTTTGCCGCTGACAAGCTGGTGCTTGCGGGGCAGGAGATCGATCAGGGGCAAGGCGTGCTGCTGGTGCTGGCCAGCGCCAACCGTGACCCGGCCCTGAACGCCCAGCCCGACCTCTTCGATCCGCAGCGCCGGGAGCGCCGCTACATGACGTTTGGTGCGGCGGCCCATGCCTGTCCGGGCGAGTTGATTGCTATGGAAATAGTAGCTGCTTGCGCCCAATGGATGGGGGCTGAGGACCTGTTCGCTACTTATTTTGGGCGCCAGACCGGCTTTGCGCCGCTGTCCAACGCGCGTATTCCTGTTTTTGCAACGCATTGAACCCAAGGAGTTTTCACGATGGTGTCTGTCATTTTTGAAGTCTGGCCCGATCCCGCGCACAAAGAGGGGTATCTGAACTGGGCGGCCGAGCTGCATGCTGAACTGCTCAAGATGGATGGTTTCATTTCCATCGAGCGCTTCCAGAGCCTGAGCGAGCCCGACAAGTTGCTGTCCTTGCAGTTCTGGCGCGACGACGCGTGCCTGACGGCCTGGCGCAACCTGGAGGCGCACCGCGCCGCCCAAAGCGCGGGGCGCAGCACCATGTTCAAGAACTACCGGCTGCGCATTGCCGAGGTGACGCGCGACTACGGGCTGAAGGAGCGCGAGCAGGCGCCGGCCGATTCGCGGCAGGCGCACGGCTGAGGATCGGTGGCCCGGCCCCTTGCTTTAAGCCGTGCCAAAGGCGAGGGCGTTCTCCAGTGCCTGTCCGCCGCCGTAGCTGGCCTGCAGCGGCGGCGTGCCGCCCAGCGTCACCCGGATCGCGCAGTACTTGAACTCCGGGATCTTGGCGAACGGGTCGAGCGCCGCATTGGTCAGCTTGTTGATGGCCGCTTCGTAGTAGCAGAACGGCACGAACACGGCGCCGCGCGGCGAACTTTCGTCGGCCCGCGCGTACAGCGCGACTTCGCCGCGGCGCGACTGGAGGGTCACGACGTCGCCCGGCTGGCCGCCTAGCGCGGCCAGGTCGAGCGGGTGGACCAGCGCCACCGGATCGGGCTCGATCGCATCCAGCACCGTCGCGCGCCGCGTCATGCTGCCGGTGTGCCAGTGTTCGAGCTGGCGCCCGGTGATCAGCACCATCGGGTACTCGGTGTCGGGGCGTTCGTTGGCCGGGATGATGTCGGCCGGCACGAAGCGCGCGCGGCCGGTGTCGCGCGGGAAGCTGTCGACGAACACCACCGGCTGGCCGGGGTCGCCCTCCTTCAGGCAAGGATAGGTGACGGCATGCTCGCGCTCCAGCCGGTCCCAGGTGATCCCGGCGATGCTGGGCATGGTGTGGCGCATCTCGTCGAACACTTCGCTGACGTGCTTGTAGTGCCAGTCCAGGCCCAGTTTCTTCGCGATCTCCTGGATGATCCACAGGTCCTGGCGCGCATCGCCCGGCGGGTTGACGGCCTTGCGGCCCATCTGCACCAGCCGGTCGGTGTTGGTGAAGCTGCCGTCCTTTTCGGGGAAGGCGCTGGCCGGAAGGATTACGTCGGCTAGGTACGCCGTTTCGGTCAGGAAGATGTCCTGCACCACCAGGTGGTCGAGTGCCGCCAGCGCTTCACGGGCGTGGTTGGCGTCGGGATCGGACATGGCCGGGTTTTCGCCCTGCACGTACATGCCGCGGATGTCGCCGTGCTTGATGGCGTGCATCACCTCGACCACGGTCAGGCCGACCTTGTCATCCAGTGAGCCGGCGGCAACCCCCCAGGCCTTCTCGAAGCTGGAACGCACCTTCGGGTCGGACACGTGCTGATAGTCCGGGAACATCATCGGGATCAGGCCCGCGTCGGATGCGCCCTGCACGTTGTTCTGGCCGCGCAGCGGATGCAGGCCGGTGCCGGGACGGCCGATCTGGCCGGTCATCAGCGACAGCGCGATCAGGCAGCGCGCGTTGTCGGTGCCGTGCACGTGCTGCGACACGCCCATGCCCCACAGGATCATCGAGCTCTTCGACGTGGCGAACAGCCGTGCCACGTAGCGCAGGGTGTCGGCGTCGATGCCGCAGATCGGCGCCATCAGCTCGGGCGTGTAGCCCTCGACGTTCTTGCGCAGCTCCTCGTAACCGATGGTGCGGCTGGCGATGAATTCCTCGTCGACCAGCCCCTCGGTGACGATGACGTTCATCATCGCGTTGAGCATGGGCACGTCGGCATCGGGCTTGAACTGCAGGTGGCGGTGCGCCATGCGCGTGAGGTCCGAGCGGCGCGGGTCCATCACGATCAGCTTGGTGCCGTTCTTCACGGCGTTCTTGATCCAGGTGGCGGCCACAGGGTGGTTCACCGTCGGGTTGGCGCCGATGATGACCACCACCTCGGCCTTGGTCACATCCATCACCGGGTTCGACACCGCGCCCGAGCCTATGCCTTCGAGCAGGGCGACCACCGAGGAGGCGTGGCACAGGCGCGTGCAATGGTCCACGTTGTTGCTGCCGAAGCCGGTGCGCACCAGCTTCTGGAACAGGTAGGCCTCCTCGTTGCTGCCCTTGGCCGAGCCGAAGCCCGCGAGCGATTTCTTGCCGTGCCGGTCGCGGATGGCCTTGAGCTTGCCGCCCGCGAATTCCAGCGCTTCCTCCCAGCTGGCTTCGCGGAACACGTCCATCACCCGGTCCGGGTCCATCGTGAAGTCGCCCGTCTTGGGCGCGTCGGTGCGGCGGATCAGCGGCTTCGTGAGGCGCTGCGGATGGTGCGCGTAGTCGAAGCCGTAGCGGCCCTTGACGCACAGCCGCCCGTGGTTGGCCGGGCCGTCGCGGCCTTCGACGAACAGGATCTTGTCGTCCTTGACGTTGTAGGTCAGCTGGCAGCCGACGCCGCAGTACGGGCAGACGGACTCCACCTGCTTGTCGGGCACCGCGAGCGCGGCCTCGCGCGCCGGCATCAGGGCGCCGGTGGGGCAGGCCTGCACGCACTCGCCGCAGGCCACGCAGGTAGAGGCGCCCATGGGGTCGTCCATGTCGAACACGATCTTGGCCTGGTCGCCGCGCAAGGCCAGGCCGATCACGTCGTTGACCTGGCTCTCGCGGCAGGCGCGCAGGCAGCGTGTGCACTGGATGCAGGCATCGAGGTTGACGGCGATGGCCGGGTGCGTGAGGTCCTGGCGGACCTGCTGGCGCGCTTCGAAGCGGGGCTTGCCGACGCCTATTTTTGTGGCCCACTGGTCCACTTCGTTGTGGCGCGTGTACCCGGTCTCGGGCATGTCGGACAGCAGCAGTTCGAGCACCATCTTCTGCGAGGCCACGGCGCGCTCGCTGTCGGTGACGACCTTCATGCCCGCGGTCGGCGTGCGGCAGCACGAAGGCGCCAGCACCCGCTCGCCGTTGATCTCGACCATGCAGGCGCGGCAGTTGCCCACTGCCTCCATGCCTTCCTTGTAGCAAAGGTGCGGGATCTCCACGCCTTCGCGTTTTGCTACCTGCAGCAGGGTTTCGGTGGCCCGGCCCGTCACTTCACGGCCGTTGAGGCTGAAGCTCACAAGCGGCACGTCGAGCTGGGCGAGTTCATGTCTGGTAATCGCGTTCATCGTGGTCCTTTTTACGCCTTGCTTGCCGGCCGATGTTCAGTTCAGTTCGTGCGGGAAATATTTGACAACGCAGTCCATCGGATTCGGCGCCGCCTGCCCCAAACCGCAGATTGACGCATCGCGCATCACCAGCGACAGGTCCGCCAGCAACGCCAGATCCCATTTGGGCTGGTCCATGAGGTGCGCCGCCTTGGCCGTGCCGACGCGGCAGGGCGTGCACTGGCCGCAGGATTCGTGACGGAAAAAGCGCATCATGCTGCGCGCCGCATCGGTGGCCGTGTCATGGTCGGACAGCACCATCACGGCGGCAGAGCCGATGAAGCAGCCGTAGGGTTGCAGGGTATCGAAGTCCAGCGGGATGTTGTTCATGGTGGCCGGCAGGATGCCGCCCGATGCGCCGCCCGGCAGGTAGGCATAGAAGCTGTGCCCGTCCTGCATGCCGCCGCAGTATTCGTCGATCAATTCCTGGATCGTGATGCCCGCCGGCGCCAATTTGACCCCCGGGCTCTTGACGCGGCCCGAGACCGAGAACGAGCGCAGTCCCTTGCGCCCGTTGCGGCCGTGCGAGGCAAACCAAGCGCCGCCTTTTTCCAGGATCTCGCGTACCCAGAACAGGGTCTCGAAGTTGTGTTCCAGCGTCGGCCGGCCGAACAGGCCGACTTGCGCCACATAGGGCGGGCGCAGGCGCGGCATGCCGCGCTTGCCCTCGATCGACTCGATCATGGCCGACTCTTCACCGCAGATGTAGGCGCCGGCGCCGCGGCGCAGCTCGATTTGTGGCATGCCGGCCATGGGCGGCGCCAGCTGCAGTTTGTCGAGCTCGGTTTCCAGCATGGCGCGGCAGCCGTGGTATTCGTCGCGCAGGTAGATGTAGATCTTCTCGATGCCCACCGCCCAGGCGGCGATCAGCATGCCCTCGAGGAAGCGGTGCGGGTCGCGTTCGAGGTAGACGCGGTCCTTGAAGGTTCCGGGTTCGCCTTCGTCGATGTTCACCGCCATCAGGCGCGGGCCGGCCTCGGCGCGGACGATGCGCCACTTGCGGCCGGCCGGAAAACCGGCACCGCCCAAGCCACGCAAGCCGGAATCTTCCATGGTCTTGATGACCGATTCGAAGTCGCGCCGTCCCGCGACGCAGTCCTTGAGCAGGCCATAGCCGCCGGTAGCCTGGTAGCTGGAAAAATCGACAAAGCCATCGGGCGCATGCTGCACGGCCCCGGCCGCTACGGTGGCCACGACGGTTTCGCAGGTCGCATTAGGCACCGGGTTTTGTCCCACGACGGCGGCAGGCGCCTGCTCGCAGCGGCCGATGCAGGGCGCCGCGATCACGCGCACCTCGCGGCCCAGCAGGGCAGGGAGCTTGGCCAGCAAATCGCGCGCGCCTGCCAGCTCGCAGGACAGGCCGTCGCACACGCGCACGGTGAGTGGTGCCGGCGTGGCTTCGCCCTCCTTGACCACGTCGAAATGGTGGTAGAAGGTCGCGACCTCGTACACCTCGGTTTGTGCCAGCCGCATCTCCTGCGCCAGCGCTGCCAGGTGGGCCGCCGACAGATGGCCGAAGTGGTCCTGGATCTTGTGCAGGTGCTCGATGAGCAAATCAGCCTGGCGCGACTCGGAGCCCAGCAGGCGCTGCACGTCGGCCAGCGCTCCCGGGTCAACGCGGCGTCCCTTGGGGGCCTGGCGTTTTCGCTGTTTGGAGACCTCTTGCACCGCAATAGGGATGATGGGATGGTTCATGGAGGCTCGCTTACTTGTGCCGTGGTTTGTTTTGAATTGACCTGCAGCAAATCCGTGCTGCGGGCCCGCTTGTATTTGGCGTTCAGCACGGCCACCGGGATGTCGATGGATGATGCGTAGGCTGTCCCGGTTCAGATCACGCGTTCCGCGCGCAATTCCGCGATGTACTCCGGGCCGTAGCCCAGCTGTGCCAACACCTCGTCGGTGTGCTCGCCCAGCAGGGGCGAGCGCGTGACTTCTGTCGCGCTGTCCGACATCTTGATCGGGTTGCCCACGGTCAGGTATTTGCCGCGCAGGGGATGGTCGACTTCGACGATGGTGCCGGTTTCGCGCAGGGCGGGCTCCTCGGCGATCTCCTTCATCGAGAGAATCGGCCCACAGGGGATGTCGTACTTGTTGAGGATTTCCATGGCCTCAAACTTGGTCTTGGTCTTGGTCCACTGCTCGATGCGCGCGAAGATCGGCTTCAGGTGCAGCAGGCGGGCCGCTGGCGTGGCGTAGGCCTCATCGTCGATCCAGCCTTCCTCGCCGATCACCTTGCACACCGCAGGCCACACGGCGGCTTGCGTGATGAAGTAGATGTAGGCGTTGGGGTCGGTCTCCCAGCCCTTGCATTTCAGGATCGAGCCCGGCTGGCCGCCGCCCGAGGCATTGCCCGCACGCGGCACCGCGTCGCCGAACTTGCCGTCCGGGTACTGCGGGTATTCGTGCATCGTATGGGTGCGTTCCAGGCGTTGCTGGTCGCGCAGCTTGACGCGGCACAGGTTCAGCACGGCGTCCTGCATCGGGGCCAGCACCTTCTGGCCGCGGCCCGTGGTGTTGCGCTGGTAGAGCGCAGCCACGATGCCCAGCGCCAGGTGCAGGCCGGTGCCGCTGTCGCCGATCTGGGCGCCGGTGACCATCGGCGGGCCGTCGTCAAAGCCCGTGGTCGAAGCTGAGCCGCCGGCACATTGGGCGACGTTTTCATAGACCTTGCAGTCTTCGTAAGGCCCGGGACCGAACCCCTTGACCGAGGCCACGATCATGCGCGGGTTGATCTGCTGGATGTGTTCCCAGGTGATGCCCATGCGGTCCAGCGCGCCCGGAGCAAAGTTCTCGACCAGCACGTCGCACTGCTTGATCAGCGTGTCCAGGACCTCTTTGCCTTTCGGGCTCTTGGTGTCCAGCGTGATCGAGCGCTTGTTGTGGTTCAGCATCGTGAAATAAAGGCTGTCCACGCCAGGAATGTCGCGCAGTTGCCCGCGCGTTGCGTCGCCTTCGCCGGCCCGCTCGACCTTGATGACGTCGGCGCCGAACCAGGCCAGCAATTGGGTGCAGGTGGGCCCCGACTGGACGTGGGTGAAATCAAGGATGCGGACCCCGTCTAACGCTTTGCTCATGAAAAATCCTGCTGGGAAGTTGGATGGGTTAGTCGTACATGGTTTGAGCCATGGTGCCGGACGCGCTAGCGGCCGGTTCAGCTCCTATGTTAATCACCGCGCCCGCGACGTGTCTTTGCCGTCCGGTTCAGGGTGGGTCATCTTGCGTGGCAAGCTGGCTTTCAAGTTCCATCAGGCGCTTGCGCAGGCTGCGTTCCTCAGCGAAGCGGCTGGTTTCGTCGCGGATGGCCGCGACAATGGCCGACACCTTCCCATCCGGCGAATGCAGCAGGGCGACCGTGAACGCGATGGACAGCGAGTGGCCATCCTTGTGCACGGCCGGCACCCGCAGCACGTCGTTGCCGTACCGGGTTTGCCCCGTTTGCATGGTCTTGTGGTAGCCGTCCCAATGACGCTGCTGCTGCCGCTGCGGAATGATGATGTCGAGCGACTGGCCTAGCGCTTCGCTTTCCGTGTAGCCGAACATGCGCTCGGCCGCCGGGTTCCACAACGCGATGGCGCCGCTGGCGTCAGAAGCCACGATGGCGTCGCCAACGGCCTCTACCAGTTGCTCCAAGTCGATCGGCGATGGCATGTGTGTTCTCCTTTATGCGGGCGGTCAATTTTCGTGGGTTGCACGGCGGGCTGCCCCGCCGTGTGGCTTCTCGGGAACGGCGCGGCTCAGACCGCCTTCATGGCGTGCATGGTCGCGATCTGGTCCTTGCTGTAGCCCAGTTCGGCCAGCACTTCGTCGGTGTGCTCACCCAGAAGCGGCGAGGCGGTCACTTCCGGCTTGAGGTCGGAGAACTTGATCGGGCTGCCCACGGTCCAGTAGCTGCCGCGCACCTTGTGCGGCACTTCCACGATGGAGCCGCTCTTGCGCAGTGACTCGTCGTGCAGCAGTTCCTTCATGGACAGCACCGGGGCGCAGGGAATGTCGAACTTGCGCAGGATGTCCACCGCCTCGTACTTGGTCTTGTCCTTCAGCCAGTCTTCGATGGTGGCGAAGATGTCGGTGATGTGCGGCTGGCGTGCCTTGGGCGTGGTGTAGGCTGGGTCGGTCTTCCACTCGGGCTTGCCCAGCGCGTCGCAGATCGGCTCCCAGGCGTGGCCCTGCACCGTGAAGTAGATGTAGGCGTTGGGGTCGGTCTCCCAGCCCTTGCACTTCAAGATCCAGCCCGGCTGGCCGCCGCCGCCGGCGTTGCCGCCGCGGGGCACCACGTCCGAGAAGGGCTCGTGCGGGTACTGGGGGTACTCTTCCAGGTAGCCCAGGCGGTCCAGGCGCAGCTGGTCGCGCATCTTGACGCGGCACAGGTTGAGCACCGCGTCCTGCATGGAGACGGCCACCTTCTGGCCCTTGCCGGTCTGCTGGCGGCCGATGACGGCCGTCAGGATGCCGATGGCCAGGTGCATGCCGGTGTTGCTGTCGCCTAGGGCGGCGGCGGAAATCATCGGGCCCGCTTGCTCGCCTTTCCACCAGCCGGTGGTCGAGGCCGCGCCGCCGGCGCACTGCGCCACGTTCTCGTAGACCTTGAGGTCTTCATAGTGGTGGCCGTCGGAGAAGCCCTTGACCGAGGCCAGGATCATGCCGGGGTTGAGCTTCTGGATGTATTCCCAAGTGAAGCCCATGCGGTCGAGCGCGCCGGGGCCGAAGTTCTCGACCATGACATCCGACTCCTTGATCAGCTTTTCCAGCACTTCCTTGCCGGCCTGGTTCTTGGTGTCCAGCGTCAGGGAGCGCTTGTTGCTGTTGAGCATGGTGAAATACAGCGCGTCGGCGTCCGGCATGTCGCGCAGCTGACTGCGGGTGACGTCGCCGGAGCCGGGCCGCTCCACCTTGATGACGTCGGCACCGAACCAAGCCAGCAGCTGGGTGCAGGCCGGGCCCGCCTGGACGTGCGTGAAGTCGATGATCTTGATGCCTGCGAGTGGTTTGTTGCTCATTTGATTTCTCCTTAGGGGGGCTTGGATTACTTCTTCACCGCAGCGCTTTGCGGGTTCAGGCTGGTGATTCGACCGCTTTCGGTTCCTGCGGTTTCGTCGATGATGGCGTTGATCAGGGTCGGCTTGCCGGACGCGACGGCCTCGCTCAGGGCCTTGGCCAGTTCGTCTGGGGTGTTGGCCAGGACGCCTACGCCGCCGAAGGCCTGCATCATCATCTCGTAGCGTGCGTTCTTGACGAAAACGGTGGGCGCCACATCGCCACCGCGCGGGTTCACGTCGGTGCCCTTGTAGATGCCGTTGTTGTTGAAGATGATCACGCAGATCGGGAGGTTGTAGCGGCAGATCGTCTCGACTTCCATGCCGCTGAAACCGAAGGCGCTGTCGCCCTCGATGGCGATCACGGGCTTGCCCGTGGTCACCGCCGCGGCGACGGCAAAGCCCATGCCGATGCCCATGATGCCCCAGGTGCCGACGTCCAGGCGCTTGCGCGGCTCATACATGTCGACAATGCTGCGCGCGAAATCCAGGGTGTTCGCGCCTTCGTTGACGACGATGGCATCCGGACGCGCCTTGACCGCGTTGCGGATAACGTTCAGCGCACTGTGGAAGTTCATCGTTGCGGGGTTTAGCGCCAGCGTCGCCGCCATCTTGGTCAGGTTCTTGTCCTTGCGCCCGGCGATCGCCTGGATCCAGTCGGCCGGCGGTTTGGCCCAGCTGGAGCCGATGCCAGCGAGCAGTGCCGACACGCACGAACCAATGTCGCCGACCAGCGGCGCGGCGATCGGTACGTTGCTGTCCATCTCGGTCGGCGAGATGTCGATCTGGATGAACTGCTTGGAGTCCGGCGTGCCCCAGGTCTTGCCCTTGCCGTGCGACAGCAGCCAGTTCAGGCGCGCGCCAACGAGCATCACCACGTCGGCTTCGGCAAGCACGTAGGAGCGAGTGGCCGATGCCGACTGCGCGTGTGTGTCGGGCAGCAGGCCCTTGGCCATTGACATCGGCAGGTAGGGGATGCCGGTCTGCTCGATCAGGGCGCGGATCTCGGCATCGGCCCGCGCATAGGCGGCACCCTTGCCGAGCACGATCAGCGGGCGCTTGGCGCCCTTGAGCAAGTCGAGTGCGCGCTGAACCGAATCGGGCGCGGGAATCTGGCGCGGCGCGGGATCGACGACCTTGATGAGCGATTTCTTGCCGGCTGCGGCATCCATCGTTTGCGCGAACAGCTTTGCCGGCAGGTCGAGGTATACGCCGCCGGGTCGGCCGGACAGCGCCGAACGGATGGCGCGCGCGATGCCGACGCCGATGTCCTCGGCGTGGAGCACGCGATAGGCCGCCTTGCACAGCGGCTTGGCAATCGCGAGCTGATCCATCTCTTCGTAGTCGCCCTGCTGAAGGTCGACGATCTCGCGCTCGCTCGAGCCGCTGATCAGGATCATCGGGAAGCAGTTGGTCGTTGCGTTGGCTAGTGCCGTGAGGCCGTTGAGGAAGCCCGGGGCCGACACTGTGAGGCAGATGCCGGGCTTTTGAGTCAGGAAGCCGGCGGCCGCGGCGGCGTTGCCGGCATGCTGCTCGTGACGGAACGAGATCATGCGAATGCCCTCGGCCTGAGCCTTGCGCGTGAGGTCGGTGATGGGAATGCCGGGCAGGGCGAAGATCGTGTCGATGTCGTTGAGCTTCAGGGCATCGATTACAAGTTGAAACCCGTCGGTCATTTCCTGTGATTGAGTGTCATTTGTCATGATGAAATGTTTCTTCGTTTGACTTCGATAAAGGTTGAGCAACGCGGTTGGCAGGATTTCGCCGCCTCGCTCGTGTGCTCAGACGGGTCATTTGCACCGTGGGGTTATCATAGGAATTGATTCAGGCATCACCATTGACCACGGTCAATTTCGCCGTATTTAGACCGCGCGAACAAACTGAATCCTGCATCCCTCCAACCCTACCGAATCCATGTCGTCAATACAAAACCACCCTGAGAGAAACGTCATTCGCGTCCAGCTGGGGCAGAACATCGTTCTGAAGGGAATGACGGCGGAGCAGAGCGCGGAACTTGAGTCGCACCTGGTCATTAGCGACTGCCAGAAAGGGGATTTCCTTCTGCACCAGGGCGCGCACGAGATGGAGCAGTATTTCATCCTTGAGGGCATCCTGAAGCGGGTGGTGACCAACGATCAGGCCAAGGAGATGATTCTTCGCTTTGCCGATGAGCGCGACATGGAAACCAGTTATGCCGCCTGGCGCCTGGGCACGCCCACACCCTACAGCACCGTCTGCGTCACCAAGGTGCGTGTGGCGAAGCTGCCCTTGCCGGAATGGGTGGCGTTCCTGGAGCGCCACCACGAGATCAAGCAGTCATTCGAGTATTACGTCATGCGCCTGATGAGCGAAATCATGGCCCATACCATCACACTGCACCTGCTGGATGCACCGGGGCGCGTGAAGCGCTTCCAGCGCAAGCATCCCGAGCTGTTCGACCGCATCCCGAAGAAGGAGCTGGCGTCTTACCTGAACCTGTCGGCGGAAACCCTGAGCCGGCTGAAGCAGCGCGGCAAGATCTGAACGGGCATCGGGCGGTCCGCTTGCGCAGACCGCCCGATGGCAGGGGATGCCGCCCATGTCGGGGGCGGCGCGGGACCGGCTTAGTTTGACCGGTTCATGTGGGCGCGGCGCATCGGCCGCAACACGAACCAGGCCATCAGCGCGGCGACCGCGTTCATCACGCTGGCGACGATGAACACCGTGTGCCAGCTCCCGGTCGCCGTTGCCAGCACGCTGGACAGCGGCACCAGCAGAGAGGCCGTGCCCTTGGCCGTGTACAGCAGGCCGGCGTTGGCGGCGGCGAACTTCGAGCCGAAGGTGTCGGCGCAGGTCGAGGGGAACAGGCTGTAGATCTCGCCCCAGGCAAAGAACACCAGGCCGGTCAGGATGACGAAGGCGATCGGGTTCTGGCCGAAGTTGTAGAGCATCAGGATGCCGACCGCTTCGAGCGCAAACGCGATGAACATGGTCGGCTCACGGCCGATCTGGTCCGACACCCAGCCGAAGAACGGCCGCGTCAAGCCATTGAGCACGCGGTCGATCGCCAACGCGAAGGTCAGCGCCGGCAGCACCAGGCCCATGATGTTCACGGGCACGTCGCCGATCTTGAAGTCCTTCGCGATCGGGCCGAGCTGCGCGGTCGCCATCAGGCCGCCGGCCGCGACCATCACGAACATGATGTACATGACCCAGAACACCGGCTTGCGCAGCACTTCGGCCGGGCTGTAGTCGCGCTTGGACTGCTGCACATTGATCGACGAGATGCCGGTCATCTTCTTGTGCTCGGGCGCACGGCTCAGGAACCATGCGAGCAGGAACACGATCAGGCCCTGGCCGATGCCGAAGTAGAAGAACGCCGCTTCATAGCCGTTCGACTTGATGAAGGCCGAGATCGGGATGATCGTCAGCGCCGAGCCGGCACCGAAGCCAGCGGCTGTTAGCCCGGCTGCCAGTCCGCGGCGATCCGGGAACCATTTCAGCGCGTTGCCGACGCAGGTACCGTACACGGCGCCCGCCCCGATGCCGCCTACCGCCGCGGCGATGTAGAGCATGGTCAGCGAGTCGGCATACGAGTTCAGCACCCAGCCCAGCCCGCACAAAATGCCGCCCACCAGCACCACCGGGCGCGGACCGAAGCGGTCGACGAGGTAGCCTTCGATGGGAACGAGCCAGGTCTCAGTCAGGACGAAGATCGTGAACGCCACCTGGATGGCGGCGCGGCTCCAGCCGTGCCTGTCGGCGATGGGGTTGACGAATAGCGTCCAGCCGTACTGCAGGTTGGCGATCATCGCCATACAGACAATGCCCATCAAGAGCTGCCCCCACCGGTAGAGGGGGGTGCGAGTTGCGGGGGCACCTAGCCCCGCGTCTATGGTTGCCTCAAGTGAATTGCTCATGAACGTCTCCTAGCTGTTGGTTGTAACGGAAGCGGAACTGCAGGCATATTCTGTGACCGTGGGCCGGACGCTCCATTGACCTTGGTCATCAATTCGGGTTATCACTAACACATTGATGCATGAGACTTTCCTGCTCTTGCTCACCGGCCCCGCGCCGGTGCGCGTGAGCACATCGCCTGGTGCACGCTGTTGATGCGAATGAAGCTCGCCAGACCTTCGGGCGCCGGTGCCTTGCGTTGGCCGATGGTGCAGGCCTCGGTCTGCACCACGCGCTGGGCGCGGTAGCCGGCACTGGTGCGCAGGTTGTATAGGTGGGCTACCGAGATCGAGCCCTGACGAACGAAGCGCGCGTCGCCGAAGACATCGCGTTGGCGGCGCAGCACGCACACTTGGCCGGACCTGAGAGCGTGCCCATGGCCCGGTCCACTTTGGCCAGCAGCGCCACATCGGCGGCTGTGTAGCGCTACGCAACCGCATGTTCGGGCTCTCGGTCGTTCTTCACCAGCGGCTTGCCCGCCACCCAGCGCGAGACCAGCCGCGTGATCTGGGCGCGGCTGTAGCGGCTCAGGCGATGCAGGTAGGCCAGCACCGCAGCTCGGTCGGCGCGGCCGAGCTGCGGTAAACAAACCGCCTGAGCAAACCGCCTGAGCACCTGCTCCAGAGGCCTGACCTGGGTTTCGTTCATGTCGATCACCATCGATTCGATGATCGACATGCCCCGCCGGCCAGCAGTCCTTCGGCCGGCTCATCCCTGGCGTCAGGGCCTTCCAGGCTCATACCTCGTTGGACAAGACTGGGGTATGAAAAAATCAGGGTTTACCCTATAATTGTTTTTTTGTTTCAACCTGCTCGATAACCATCATGTCCAATCCCGCCTACTCTTCTGACGTATTCAAGCCCGCTGCCACGCCTGCCAACCTTCTGGCTGAACTGTTTGCCGCCACGCCGCTGTACATCTTTGTCACGGCCGTGAAGGCAGCTTTGCAGCAGACAGGCAAGCGCTAAGCACGCGGCCCGGCCACGCGGCCGAGTCAAGGTGGCATGCTAATCGCCCGGGTCCAGGCCGCACCGATGCGGTAAATACCGGCCGTCGCAGCCTCGTGCAACGCGAGGCACGGTGAATCATTCGGCTGAGATTCGCGTCGCTCTTTTTTATGTCGCGATGAAGCCGCCGCTCTCTCTGGCTTCCGCTTGGCCACGCCGCGCTGAATCCGGCGCGCCACCCCCGTCTCTTGATTCCGATCAAGTCCGCACTGCCGCGGACATTGACGGCGATCAATTTTTGGCAAATGGCTTAAGGGCAGTAGCGTATTCCCCTAGGCAAGGGCCAAGTCCAACCACTACCATGAGCTGGAGTCAGCAACGCAATGGCCGCGGGCAGAGAGTACTCGTTGATGGGCTGCACCAGTTTCATAGAAAGTGGAGACACCATGAAGAAAGAACTGCTATTGGCTTGCATGTTTTCCTGCGGCCTGTCCGCCCAGGCGCAATCCTGCGAAGGAGGCCTCTACCTCAATCCGCAGGTCATTCGCGGTGAGGGATCGTCTCAAACCGAAAGCGCGCTGAAGGAGCTGATCGAATTTGTCCGGCCCATGGGGCTGTCGGTGTCGCCGGTCCTCAATATCAGGGAAACGCAGGACGTCCTCACGGCTATCAAGAGACCTGCGCCGCCATGCTGGGTCTATGGCAACCCGGTGGTGGGCCTGGCCTCGGGCTACCGTCCGGTGGCGATCAACACGGACCCGATCCAGTCGGCCGTGCTGATTCTTGCCGACATAGGTTCGGAGAAGGACGGCAAGGCGGTCGAGCTTAAGAAGCTTCCCCCCGACCAGCAGGCCAAGGTGCTCGCCAAACTCAAGACCACCAGCTGCTTCGGCATGAAAAGCGGCGCAACCACCACGCTCGTGAAGGCCGAGAATCTTTGCGGCACGGTGGTCGAAGTGTTGCCCCAGCAAGGCTTGGGGCAGAGCTATCTGCCCACCAAGGCGGCCTTTCTATGGCAAGCGGACCGGTGGGTGGGGTTGATTACCCGGCTTCAGACCGCCCAAGCTTCCACCATGAAAAATCATCACGGCGCCGACGAGCGGATTCACATGGCGCAACTGGTCATCGTGCCTGCGACCCATCCCAGCTGGGGCTACGGAATCTACGTTCACCCCGATGTTTCGGCGGACGCCGTGAAGAAGGTCGCCAACCAATTCATTTCCCTCAAGACGAGCAATCCGTCGCTGTTGCGGGCGCTGGACCTTGGCAGCAAGTACGAGTTTTCCACTCCTCCCGATGCGGCCGTCCAGGCGATGAAGAAGGCGCTGGCCACAGGCCCCTAAGGTAATAGGGGTCCGTCAGCGCTCAGGCAGCGGGCTGAAGCCGCACCTGCCCGCGTTCTTCTCCGATGGTCTTGGCGAGCAGCTTGACCAGGGCGTACACGGTATCGATGTGCGGCGTGGGCGTTTGCGTGAGGCGCCCGAGTTCCACCACCGATCCTACGAGCGCATCAATCTCCGGCGCACGGCCGGCCTCGATGTCCTGCAGCATGGAGGTCTTGTGCTTGCCCACTTTCTCGGCGCCGGCGATGCGCTTTTCCAGCGTCACGCGGAATTCGATGCCCAGCTTGTGGGCCACTTTCTGGGCTTCGCTCATCATGCTGGCGGCCAGCTCGCGCGACAGCGGGTACTGGCAGATATCCACCAGGGTGGAGTGGGCCAGGCTGCTGATGGGGTTGAAAGTGAGGTTGCCCCAGAGCTTGAGCCAGATTTCGGAGCGGATGTTGTCCAGCACCGGCGCCTTGAACCCGGCCTTGCCAAAGCATTCTGAAATGCGCGCGACGCGCTCGCTGACCGAACCGTCGAGCTCGCCCACCGGAAAGCGGTCGCCCTCGATGTGCCGGACCACGCCGGGCGCCACCAGCTCCGAAGCGGGGTAGACGACACAGCCGATCACGCGTCGCGGCGGGATCATCTCCGTGAGCATGCCGCTCGGGTCCACGCTGCGCACCTGGCTGCCTTCGAGCGGGCCGCCATGCTTGTGGAAATACCAGTAGGGGATGCCGTTCTGCATGGTCACCACCGCCGTATCGGGCCCGAACAGCTTGGGCAGGTCCTTGGCCACGGCCTCCACCTGGTGGGCCTTCATGGCCAGGATCACCAGGTCCTGTGGGCCGGCCTCGCCATAGTCATTGGTGGCCTTGACGCCGGACGCAACGTGCTCGGTGCCGTCGTGCATGATGAGCTTCATGCCGTTTTTTCGGATAGCGTCCAGGTTGGCGCCTCGCACGATGAAAGTCACGTCTTCGCCGGCCAGCGCCAGCTTCACGCCCACATAGCCACCGATGGCCCCGGCCCCAATGATTGCAATCTTCACAGTCTTCCTCCAGACAAAAAAAGTTACTCGAACCGGTTGCTGAGTGTGCCGATGCCGGCAATCTCGACCTCGACGGTACTTCCTGGCTTCATGGAGCCCACGCCGACCGAGGTACCGCACAGGATGAGGTCGCCGGGGTACAGGGTCATGTCCTGCGAGATCAGGCTCACCAGCTGCTGCACCGAAAAGCGCATGTCGCTGATCGGATAGTCCTGGCGGACTTCGCCATTGAGGACCGTTTTCACCGCCAGTTTCGCCGGGTCGAGGCCGGTGGCCACCGCCGGCCCGAAGGGACAAAAAGTATCGAAGCCCTTGGCACGCACCCATTGGGCAAACGACGCGTCGCGGTTCAGGATGTCGGCCACCGTCACGTCGTTGGCGCAGGTGTAGCCGAACACGCAATCCAGCGCGTGGCGCTCGGTGACCTCCTTGCAGGTCTTGCCGATGACAATGCCCAGTTCGCCCTCAAAGACCACCTTGCCGTCGCACGCGGGCTTGCGGATCGTCTCATGCGGGTCCAGGTAGGAGTTCGGGGCCTTGATCAGGTACAGCGGTTCGGCCGGCACGGCCAAGTTGAGCTTTTCGCCCAGGGCGTGGAAGTTGTTCCACAGCGCGATGACCTTGGTCGGCTGGACCGGCATCAGCAGCTTGACGTCGGCCAGCGGCAACATCCGGTCCGTGGGAGTCGCACCGGCGAACATGTCGCCCTCGCAAATCCTCACGCGCTCTCCCTCCAGGGTTCCGAAGCGAATCGTGCAGCCGTCCCTGAAACGCACCCAATGGTTTGACATCCCAATCTCCCAAGTTTGAAAAACAGTCGGCGCAAACCGATGTGCCGGCGCGCTCAGGCCGCCAGCCGGGTGAGCGAAGCGCCGGCCCAGCTGCCGTTGGGGGCGAGGCGTGCCCGGCTGTTGGCCATGCTGGCGTAGCAGCGGGCCTTTGCGGTTTCGATGGCGTCGACCAGGAAGTCCGCTTCGTAGGCACGCAGCAGGTGCGACTGCTCGGTTTCCAGGTAGGCGCGCACGCCGTCGCGGCCGTGGGCCTGGGCCTGCAGGCGGGCGTAGGTGGCGGCATCCCAATGCCAGCTTAGGCCCAGTTCCTCGAACGCGGCGTTGTAGGCGTGGCGATGGGCTTCGGCGGCGGCGGTGTGGTCAAGCAGGGCGTTGAGCATGGCAATTCTCCTTCGATGGGTTGACGTTCTGGAGGCACTTGCCGGTGTGCGATGCACCGGGCTTGACGCAAATGTAGAAAAAAATGACGATTAATGATAGTTAAAGTATTTGATACTATTGATTACTCATAAGTTATGGATGAAGGGAGTCAGGGATGAAGAACGCGACGTTGCGCCAGCTCAAGGTGTTCGAGGCCGTGGCCCGCAACCTGAGCTTTTCGCGGGCCGCCGAAGAGCTGCACCTGACGCAGCCGGCGGTGTCCATCCAGGTCAAGAAGCTGGAAGACCACGCCGGACTTCCGCTGTTCGAGCAGCTCGGCAAGAAAATCCACCTCACGCCCGCGGGGGTGGAGATGCTGCACTCCAGCCGAGTCATCATCCAGCAGTTCAAGGAAGTCGAGGAAGCCATGACGCAGTTCAAGGGCGTCTCCGGCGGGAAGCTGAATGTGGCGGTGATCAGTGCCGGCGACTATTTCTTCCCGCGGCTGCTGGTGGAGTTCGCGCGGCGCCACTCGGGTGTGACGCTGAACTTCGGTGTCTGCAACCGCGAAGAGCTGCTGGACCAGCTGACCGACAACCTCACCGACCTGGCGATTATGGTGCGCCCGCCGCTGGACATGGACACGGTGAACGAGCCTTTTGCGCCGCACCCCTACGTCATCGTGGCGGCAGCCGACCATCCGCTGGCCGCCAGAAAGCACATCCCGGTGTCGCGCCTGGCGCGCGAGCCGTTCGTGGTGCGCGAAAAAGGCTCCGACACCTGGAATTCCATGGAGGAGGGTTTCGGCGGGCACCTGGCGGACCTCAACATCGCGATGGAAATCAAGAGCACGGAGACCATCAAGCAGGCAGTGATTGCCGGCATGGGCGTGAGCTTCCTGTCGGCCCACACCATCAGCCGCGAGCTGCAGGCGGGCAGCCTCACCATGCTCGATGTGCAGGGCTTTCCGCTGATGCTCCACTGGTACGTGGTACACCGCAAGAACAAGCGCTTGCCGCCGGTGGCGCAGGCCTTCAAGAGCTTTTTGATGAGCGACGGCGCGGCGCTGATCGAGCAGACGGTCGGCTTCAGTCCGAAGCGCCGGAAGTGAGCAGCTTGCGCTCCCGCGCAAACTCGGCCGCGCTCATTTTCTTGCCGCCTTCGGGCGGCAGTTTCAGCACCTCGATCTGCCTGCCCTGCGAATTGATCAGGATCGACGTGTCCCTGATACCCGCAATCTCTCCGGGCTTGCCGCGCTCTGCGGCAAAGCCGCGCACGGCGTGCTTGCGGCTGCCGTACAGCTAGACGCGCATGCCGTCCAGTACGGTCCACGTACCCGGAGCGGGCTTGCAGGCGCGGATCAGGTAGTAGACCTCGTCCACGTAGTTGGTCCAGTTGATGCAGAACTCTTCCTCGTGGTACCAGCCTTCATAGTTGGCTTGCGACTCGTCCTGGACTTGCTCCTTATGCCGGCCTGCAGTCACCAAGCCGGCGGCCTCGAGCAAAGCCGCCACGCCCATGGGAAGAGCTTGTTGAAGTACAACTCTTCCAGCGTTTCATCCGGCCCGATGGGGCAGGACTTCTGCAGGATGACCGGCCCTTCGTCCCGCCCGTCGGTGGGGCGGAAGATGCCGATACTGATGCCCGTGCGGGTTTCGCCCAGCGCGATGGGCAGCTGATTGACGAGAGCCCGCGGTGCCGCGGCAGCAGGGAAGGGTGGAACTGGATGGTGCCGCAGCGCGGAATGTTCACGAAAGCCTGCGGTGCGACTGCACCACGTAGGCCATGACGCCGATGTCGGCGTTGAGCTCGCGCATGGCCTGCTCGGCATAGCTTCTCTTCAAGCTGCTGAACTGGAACATCGGCAGGTCATGGGCCTGGGCGGCCAGGCGCAGCATGTCGGGCTTGGTGCTGGGTTTCTTCGGCATGCAGAACACGCCTGCCACCTCGTCGCTGCGCGCCAGGAACGCTTCCGGTGTGGCTTTGCCGAATTCCTGCTGGCCGATGAATGCGATTCTCATGGGTGGACGGAATGGATGATGCCGCTGGGCCCTGCCGCCTCAGCGCAGCAGGAAGTATGCCGACAGCGCGTACAACACCGTCGCGAACACCTTCTTCAGCGGCCGGATGTCCATGCCATGGGCCGTGCGCGCGCCCAACGGCGCGGTCAGGAAGCTGCAAACCGCAATCACCGCCAGCGCCGGCAGCCAGATGTAGCCGAACGACGCAGGCGGCAGGTTTTGTATCGACTGGCCGCTTATGATGTAGCCGGCCACATTGGCCACCGCAATCGGGAAGCCCAGCGCCGCGCTGGTGGCCACCGCGTTGTGGATGGCCATGTTGCACCAGGTCATAAAGGGCACGCTGATGAAGCCGCCGCCCGCGCCGACCAGGCCCGAGAGAAAACCGATGAAGCCGCCGGCGGCCAGTTGCCCGCCCGTGCCCGGCATCTGGCGCGTGGGCTTGGGTTTTTTGTCCAGGAACATCTGCGTGGCCGAGAGGCCGACGAACAGGCCGAAGAAGATTGCGAGGTACGAGCCCTTGAGCAGCGCAAAAACACCCAGGCTGCCGATGATGCTGCCGATAACAATGCCGGGTGCGAGTCGTTTGACGATATCCCAGCGCACGGCGCCGCGTTTGTGGTGCGCCCGAACGCTGGAGAGCGACGTGAAAATGATGGTGGCCATGGAGGTGGCGATGGCCATCTTGACGGCGAGATCGGGGGAAACACCCCGGTTCGACATGATGATGGTGATGAAAGGAACCATCAGCATGCCGCCACCAATGCCCAAAAGCCCTGCCAGAAAACCGGTACCCATGCCCAGCAGCGCGAGTTCAATGATGAGCAGGGGTTCGAGGTTCATGTGTCGGGCAGGAGTCGCCGCGGTGGGCCGCTGGGGAAGGTAGGAAGTCCGAAGACGGGGAGAAAAATAAGGTGTCTGCGAGTACCACTGGACCGTCATCCTGAACGCAGGGTTCAGGTGGGCGAGGGCAGTTTGGTTTCGGGTTCGTCTAACGCGAGACGATCACGCCTGCCAAACAATTTACCAAGCCCGTGCTCTAGGAGCATTGGTTCAAGGAAATATAAAGCCCAATGCGCACCGCAGACGAGCCAATTGTAGGCCTTTGGAGCCGCATACGCAGACGGGCGCCGGGAGAATTTGCAGCGCGGCGGCGTGTTAAAGCAGGCGGCCGTCGATACCCAATGCGGCATCCAGGCGCTGCAGCAAGGCCGCCAGCTGCGGTTGCGGCGCATCTCTGGCAGGCCCGGCGGCTTCCGTTGGCGCCTTGAGCGG
>DASXRN010000082.1:0-2589 GCA_036506595.1 Polaromonas sp.
ACTCGCGGTCGAAGTCGTCGGTGAGCTTTTGAACCTTTTTGAGCGCCACAACTTTCCTGAAAATCGCAGCCCAGCTGGCAATGGATATGCCAATCAGCAGCGCCACCACAAACTGGACGACCCAACTCGCGTTGAGAATGAGACTGACAATGGAAAGGTCTTGGTTCATGGGGAGGTTCTCAAGCTGTCAAGAAGGGAAGCGGGAAAGAATGGACGCAGGAATGCGCGTGGGCCGCAGGCTGGCGGCATCAACCCAGCCTATCCGTATCGTGCCTTCGCAGAGTAATGTCGCCCCCGCGCTTTTCGCTGCGCGTAATGTGCTGGACGTGCCACTGAGAGACTCGGCGGCTCTTCCGTCCGTCCAAGCTTGCGCAGGCAGGCTTGGAGCCGCGGCCGTCAGCCCCTTGGGGGCTAATTTCCCCAGGGGCGGCCCGTCGGAAAAATGCCGGTCGCCCAAGTTTCTGCCGGGCAGATCATTTTGCTCTGTTTTTGATAGCGCCTGCTGCTTGATTATCATGGACGCGCGGCCCGTTTCGACCATGCTGGCGGTGACAATCAGTTCATCGTCAAGGCGGGCAGGGCGGTGGTAGCGAATACGGGTGTCAAGCACCACGAACATGCCACCGGTGCTGTCTTTCAGTCGCTGTTGTTCAATGCCTAATGATCTGAGCCATTCGGTGCGCGAACGTTCAAAAAATTTCAGGTAGTTGGCGTAGAAAACAATGCCGCCGGCGTCGGTGTCTTCCCAATACACGCGTACCGGCCACCGGAACTCGCTGTTTGGAGATGCCGTGGGAGGCACGCAATTTTCCGCCGGGCCGCCCCAAGGAAAATTAGCCCCCTCGGGGGGCAGCGCAGTACGCGAAGCGACAAGCGTGGGGGCGTTGCTATCCAAGTACCGCCTCCAGCCGCGCAACGGCGGTGTTGAGCTGCGCCATGGAATTGGCAGTCGAAAAGCGCACAAACTGTTCCGGTGCGGCCTGTCCGAAATCGCGGCCCGGCGTTACGGCCAGATGGGCGCGCTTCATCAGCTCGAAAGCGAAATCCCAGCTGCCGTTAACGCCCAGTTTTTTTGCCGCCTGCGTGCAGTCGGCGTAGGCGTAAAAGGCGCCATCGGGCATCACCGGCACACGCAGGCCCAGGCGGTTGAGCTCGGGAATGAAGTAGTCGCGCCGTGCCTTGAACTCGGCGCGGCGGCGCTCGTATTCCTGCAGGCTGTCCGGCTCAAAACAGGCCAGCGCGGCATGCTGCGCCACGGTGCTGGCGCAGATGAACAGGTTTTGCGCAATTCGCTCGATGACCGGTGCCAGCGCTTCTGGCACCACCAGCCAGCCCAGCCGCCAGCCCGTCATGTTGAAGTATTTGCTGAAACTGTTGATGCTGATGACGCTCTGGCCCAGCTCGCCGGGCATGGCCAGCGCCGAGTGGCCAAAATGTTCTTCGTAGCTGAGGCCCAGGTAAATTTCATCAATCAGGGTGACGCCGCCCCGGCTGTGCACAAACTCATGAATGCGCTGCAGCTCTTCGGGGGCAATCGATGTGCCGGTGGGGTTGGAGGGCGAGGCCAGCAACACGCCGCGCGTTTTGGGGTTCCATGCCGCCTGCACCTTTTCGGCGGTCAGCTGAAAGCGCTCATCAGCCGTGGTCGGAATCAATACCGCATTGCCTTCGGCCGCGCTCACGAAATGCCGGTTGCACGGATAGCTCGGGTCGGGCATCAGGACTTCATCGCCCGCCTCGATCAGGGCCAGGCAGGCGAGCTGCAGAGCCGCAGAGGCACCGGCCGTGATGATGATGCGGCTGGGGGCTACCTGCGCGCCAAAGCACGCGCTATACCAGTCGCTGATGCGTTCGCGCAAGGCTGGCAGGCCGGTGGCCTGGGTGTATTGTGTGTTGCCTTGCGCAATGGCGCGGGACGCGGCTTGCTGCACCAGCGGCGGGGCGGTGAAGTCGGGCTCGCCAATGTTCAAAAAGATCATGGGCGAGGCGGTATGGGCAAATTCTTGCGCCAGCGCCGAGGCGGCCTTGGCCACCTCCATGACATAAAACGGCTCAATGCGCTGAGCCCGCTGGGCAATTTTCACTGCGAGTCTTTCAGGTTGACACGTTAATTTGGCGCTTATTTGGCGCTTATTTGACGTTATCGGCGGCAACTTCTGCGGCGCGCAATGACGGGGCCATTTTGTGCAGCACGCCGTTGACGTATTTATGGCCGTCGGTGCCGCCAAAGGCTTTGGCAAGTTCAATGCACTCGTTGATGACGACGCGGTAGGGCACATCCAGGCAGTGCTTGAATTCGTAAGCACCTATCCACAGCACGGCGTGTTCAACCGGTGAAATCTCGGCGAGTGGCCGGTCGAGCAGGGGCGTGATGCCGCCGTCAAGCGCCTGTGCGCCCTCGATGCAGCCATGCAGCAGCGCATCGTAATGGGCCGAGTCTGCCTTGTGAAAACCCACCAGGTTGCGGGTGAAGGCATCAATCGAGTCGGCCTCATTGCGGCCAACCAGATGCTGGTACAGGGCTTGCAGGGCAAACTCACGCGAACGGGTGCGTGCCGATTTGTCGGCCGCTTTTTTGACGCCGGTATC
>DASXRN010000083.1:0-7002 GCA_036506595.1 Polaromonas sp.
GGCCAGATGGCGGCTCAACCACTTCAACACGGGTTCTGGCGTTTGCGGTGCAGATGTACCGGAGTAGCGCATCAGCAGCTCACGCGCCAGCGGTGTCTGCCAGAGCAGTTATCCGTCACCCGAGCTGCCCGCAGCCCCCATGCGTACCATGATGCTGGCGTAGCCAAACGCATCCAGCGCATTGCGCGCCTGGCCGGCCTGCCGTGCCTCCTGCCGGGTGCGGCGCGCGCCCTGCAGATGCACGCCCATGCGCGCCATCACTTCCTTGGGCTTGATCGGCTTGGTCACGTAGTCCACGCCACCGGCCTCCAGAGCGGCCACCAGGTACTCGGTCTCCGTAAGGCCGGTCATGAAAATGATGGGAATGTGCGTGGTTGCCGGCAAGGCCTTCAAACGCTTGGCCACTTCAAAGCCATCCATGCCGGGCATCATGGCATCGAGCAGCACGATGTCGGGCAGGGCCTGCTGCGCGCGCTGCAGTGCGGCTTCACCACTGGTGGCAACCAGCACGGTGTAGCCCGACTCATCGAGCGCATCATGCAGCACCGACAGGTTGTCGGGTACATCGTCAACGATCAGCACAACATCGCTATTGGCGCGGTCCAATGTATGGTCAAGCTTGCGGCCCAACGTTTGTTCAGCGTCAAGCGCCCTGCTCATCAACGGCCTCCTTGGGGGTCAGCTGTCGGCTCATGGCTTCGAACTGAAATTGCCGGGCCAGCAACCGCATGTCCTCCACAAAGATGGCGGTAGCGGGTTGCTGCACTTCAATCTCGGCCAGCTTGTTCATGATGCCCCGGTAAAACCCCAAATTGACGACTTCCAGCAATGCGGCCAGCTGGGCCGCATCGGGCAAAACACGCGGCTGCGCGGCCAGCACAGCGGGCAATGGGCCGGCGCCCGCCGCCCCTACCGCCTCTTCATGGCACCAGCGCAAGGCCAGGCGTTGCTCCAGCCAGTCGATCAGCTCGGTATGGCGCACCGGCTTGAGAATGAAATCTTCCGGGCGTATGCCGACATCGTTGTCCAGCCCTTTGTCGAAAGCGTTGGCCGAGACGATGGCCAAGTGAATGCCTGCATGCCCTGCACTGCGAATGCGGCGCAAGGTCTCCCAGCCATCGATGCCGGGCATGGCCAGGTCCATGAAAACCACATCAGGCTGGTAGCCGGCCGCCAGCAGGTCCAGGCAGTCATGGCCGCTGGCGGCGGTGCGCAAGTCAAAGCCCATGGGCGCAAGCAGTTGCACCAGCAATTCGCGATCGGGCTCCTCGTTGTCCACCACCAACAGTTTGCGCCGCACCCCTTCGTAGCCGCGCGGCTGACGCCTGGCGGGTTTGGCGGCAAGGCCGTTTGCGGCACCCGGGGCCATATGCACTTCGGGCAGAAACAGCCGGATGCGAAAGACAGAACCTTCACCCGGGGTGCTGGTCACCGTCATCTCGCCACCCATCAGATCCGTCAGCATTTTGGCAATCGTCAGCCCCAGCCCCGCACCCGGTGTTCCTTCTGCGCTCTGGCCAGCCGTGGCGCCGCGTGCGAAAGGCTCAAAAATCTGCGCCAATTCCGCCCCGCTCATGCCGGGGCCGGTGTCTTCAATGTCGATATGGGCCATCTCGCGCGCATAACGCAAACGGAATGTCACTTGCCCCTCGGCCGTGAACTTGATGGCGTTACCCAGCAAATTGATGAGAATTTGGCGCACACGCTTTTCGTCGGCACGTACCAGTTCGGGCAGGTTGCCGCTGGTCTCAAAACGAAAGCCCAAGCCCTTTGCGCCGGCCTGCAACTCAAACATGCCGGCCATCTCGTGCACGCAATCGGCAAACTGCATGGGTTTGACATTGAGCGTGAGCTTGCCCGCCTCAATGCGGGCGATGTCCAGCGTGCCTTCAATCAGGGACAGCAAATGCTCGCCCCCGCGCTTGATGACGCTGACCGCCTGCCTGCGGTGCGGCGGTATGGCGGCGTCTTCACCCATGAGCTGGGCGTAACCCAGAATGCTGTTGAGCGGCGTGCGCAACTCGTGGCTGATGGCGCTGATGTAGCGGCTCTTGGCCTGGTTGGCCTGGTCGGCCGCATGCCTGGCGTGCTCCGCATGAAGCTTGGCCTGCTGCAGTGCCTCGTCGGTTTGCCGGTGCGAATCAATCTCGCGCATCAGCAGATGGGTTTGGCGGTTCGACTCTTCCTGCGCTACCTGCCGGCTCTTGTGCGCCAGCACCAGCCACCAAGCCACCAGCCCGGCGATGACCAGCAGCGCCATAAAGGCTTTCAAAAACCCCGAGCGCAAGGCCGACTCGGACAGCGCCAGCTCGCTCAGCGCGCCCATCTCCTGGCGATACAGCAGGCCAAACACGCTGGCCAGCAGCGGCACGATGATCAGCATCAGCAGCAAAAAGTGACCAAGCCCGGTATCCAGATAGGGCCAGATTCGCTGCGGCAGCAGCCAGCGCAGCGCGGCCGACCATTGCACCGACAGGCTGGCGTGCGGCTTGCACAAATCGCCGCAACGCGCATCCAGCGTGCAGCACAGCGAGCAAATAGGGCCCTGGTAAGCCGGGCAATGCGCCATGTCGGGGCCTTCGTAGGCCCGTTCGCAAATCACGCAGTGCTGCGTGGCATAGCGCTTATAGGCGCCGCCGGCCTCCGGGGTTTGGCTGACGCGGGCGATGTAATAACGCCCCTTTGTCACCCATGCGATCAAGGGTGCCGCCACAAATGCGGTTCCCATGGCGATCACCGCCGAGAAAGCTTGCGCCAGCTCGCCATAAAGCCCCAGGTGGGCCGTCACCGACAACAGCGAGGCCAGCGCCATGGCGCCCACGCCCACCGGGTTGATGTCATAAAGATGGGCACGCTTGAACTCAATGCCCGGCGGCGACAGGCCCAGCGGCTTGTTGATCACCAGGTCGGCCACCACGGCCATGACCCAGGCGATGGCGATGTTGGAATACAGCCCCAGCACATCGCCCAGGGCCTGGAACACATTCATTTCCATCAGCATGAAGGCAATGAGCGTGTTGAACACCACCCACACCACGCGGCCCGGGTGGCTGTGCGTGATGCGCGAGAAAAAATTGGACCACGCCAGCGAACCGGCGTAGGCGTTGGTCACGTTGATCTTGAGCTGCGACACCACGACGAACAGCGCCGTCGCCGCTACCGCCAGCCCGTAGTTTGGAAACACATACTCATAGGCGGCCAGATACATCTGGTTGGGGTCTACCGCGCGGTCTGGCGGCACCATGTTGAAAATGGCCAGGTAGGCCAGCAGCGAGCCGCCCAGCATCTTGATCACGCCCAGCACAACCCAGCCCGGCCCGCCCACCAGCACCCCGCCCCACCAACGCCATCGATTCGTTTTGTTCTGCACCGGCATGAAGCGCAAGTAGTCAGCCTGCTCGCCCATCTGGGTAATTAGCGCGATACCCACCGTTAATGCAGCACCAAACAAGTGCAAATTAAACTCGCCGCCCAAGCCTTTTTCACCACCATAGTGCACAACACCCAAAAAAGCACCAGGATTGCGCAGCAACACATACACAAAGGGAACAACCAGCATCACCAGCCACAAGGGCTGCGTCCAGACCTGCAATCGGCTAATGGCCGACACCCCATGCGTGACCAGCGGAATCACCACCAGCGCACAGATCAGGTAGCCCCAGCGGGGTGGAATACCCAAAGCCAGGTCCAGCGCATAAGCCATGACGGCGGCTTCGAGCGCAAAGAAAATGAAGGTGAATGAGGCGTAGATCAGCGAGGTCAGCGTCGAGCCGATATAGCCAAAACCGGCGCCGCGGGTCAGCAAATCCATATCCACGCCATAGCGCGCGGCGTAAATGCTGATGGGCAGGCCCGCCAGAAAAATGATGAGCCCGGTGGCCACAATCGCCCAGAAGGCATTGGTAAAGCCGTACTTCACCAGCAGCGTGGCGCCCACGGCCTCCAGAATCAGGAAGGAAGCCGCGCCAAAGGCCGTGTTGGCGACGCGAAATGTGGACCATTTGCGAAAGCGCTGCGGCGTAAAGCGCAGCGCATAGTCTTCCATGGTCTCGCTGGCAACCCAGCTGTTGTAGTCGCGCCTGACCTTGATGACGCGCTGTACCGCCACGTCCGGGCCGATGCGCCCATCCCGCGACGCCGTGAGCGCATCGGGTCGGGCGGGTGGCGAGGGCATGACCGAAACGTCCATGGGTGGGTCGGATGCGAAGTGGTGACGGGTCTTTCAGTGCAGGTTCTGTGCCATCACCCCCATAAGCATCCGCATCCGGCCGGTTCGCCGGCACTTTGGTGGCACCATTCTTGCACCCCGGCATGGCTCATCAAGCAGACAGCCCGCCCGAAAGACCCCATGGAACTGACCCCCCGAGAAAAAGACAAGCTGCTTATTTTTACGGCGGCCCTGCTGGCCGAACGCCGCCAGGCACGCGGCCTCAAGCTCAACTACCCGGAAGCCGTGGCGCTGATCAGCGCCGCCGTGATGGAAGGTGCGCGCGACGGGAAGACCGTGGCGCAGCTGATGAGCGAGGGCCGTACCCTACTGACCCGCGCCGACGTGATGGATGGCATTGCCGAACTGATCCCCGACATCCAGGTTGAAGCCACATTTCCCGACGGCACCAAGCTGGTGACGGTGCACCAGCCCATCGTTTGAGACATCTTTACTTAAAAAAATCCAACAGGAGAACACCATGCGCTTTTCCGGCTTTTTTCAGAGCACTTGCCTGCCCCGCCTCCTGCTCGCACTGGCGTTAAGTGTGCCACTGGCGGCAGCCGCCCATACCGGCGTGGAGGGCCATGCCCATCCCGGTTTCCTGACCGGATTTTTCCATCCCCTGACGGGTCTGGATCACCTGGCGGCCATGGTGTCAGTGGGTTTGTGGAGCGCCCTGGCCGCGCGCCGCGCCGGCCCCGAGCTGCTCTGGGGGCCGCTGGGCTTTGCCTTCATGTTGCTGGCCGGTGCCGTGATGGGCTTGCAGGGTGTTGAGATTCCAGCGGTCGAACCCATGATTGCCGCTTCGCTGCTGGTCACCGGACTGCTGGTGACCACGCGCTGGCATGTGCCGGGCGTTGCTGCGGCCTTGCTGGTCGGCGTATTTGCCCTTTTCCACGGCCTGGCCCATGGTTATGAACTGGCAGGCAGCGCGAACACCTGGGCCACCCTGGCGGGCATGCTGACAGCCACGGTGCTACTGCACGCCACCGGCCTGGGGCTGGGCTGGGCCTTGCGCCGCGCCAACACCTGGATTCCGCGCGTGGCGGGTGCCGGCGTTGCCGCGTTTGGCGTGGCGCTGTTGGCCCAACTGGCCTGAAAGAAGCACTGTCATGATTCCCGGCGAATTGATTACCGACGGCCCTGACCATGTGCTTAACGAAGGTCGGCGCACGCTGACCGTGGTGGTCCAAAATACCGCAGACCGGCCCATCCAGGTGGGCTCGCATTACCACTTCGCCGAGACCAACGCGGCGCTGGGCTTTGACCGAGCTGCTGCACACGGCATGCGGCTCAATATTGCATCAGGCACGGCGGTGCGCTTCGAGCCGGGCCAGCAGCGCACTGTTGAACTGGTGGATTTCGCCGGTGACCGAAATATCTACGGATTCCGCGGCTTGGTGCAGGGAGCGCTTTAATGGCAACGATTGGACGCCGCGCCTACGCGGAAATGTTTGGCCCCACCGTCGGTGACCGCCTTCGGCTTGCCGACACGGATTTAGTCGTCGCAGTCGAAGCCGACTACACGCTGCGAGCCGGCAGCTACGGCGAAGAAGTCAAGTTCGGCGGCGGCAAGACCATTCGCGACGGCATGGCCCAGTCGCAGAAAACCCGTGCCGAGGGCGCCATGGACTGCGTGATGACCAACGCGCTCATCATCGACCACTGGGGCATCGTCAAGGCCGACATTGGCCTCAAAGGGGGGCGCATTGCCGCCATCGGCAAGGCCGGCAACCCCGACGTTCAGCCCGGCATCGACATCATCATTGGCCCCGGCACCGAGATCATCAGTTGCGAAGGCATGATCGTGACGGCAGGCGGCATCGATTCGCACATCCATTTCATCTGTCCGCAGCAAATTGAGGAAGCGCTGACCTCCGGCGTCACCACCATGATGGGAGGCGGCACCGGCCCAGCCACCGGCACCTTTGCCACCACCTGCACGCCCGGCCCCTGGAACATCGAGCGCATGCTGCAGGCCGCCGATGCCTTCCCGATGAACCTGGGTTTCCTGGGAAAAGGCAACGCCAGCCTACCCGCTGCCCTGCACGAGCAGATCAACGCCGGCGTCATCGGCCTGAAGCTGCACGAAGACTGGGGCACCACGCCGGCGGCCATCAGCAACTGCCTGGACGTGGCGGAAGAAACCGACACGCAGGTGGCGATTCACAGCGACACGCTCAATGAATCGGGCTTTGTCGAAAACACGATTGCCGCCACCAAGGGCCGCACGCTCTGCGCCTTTCACACCGAAGGCGCCGGCGGCGGCCATGCGCCTGACATCATCAAGGTCTGCGGCCTGCCCAACGTCATCCCGTCTTCGACCAACCCGACCCGGCCCTACACCGTGAACACGCTGGACGAGCATCTCGACATGCTCATGGTCTGCCACCACCTGGATCCGGCGATCCCCGAGGACCTCGCCTTCGCGGAGAGCCGCATCCGGCGCGAGACCATCGCCGCCGAGGACATCCTCCACGACCTGGGCGCTTTTTCGATCATCTCCTCGGACAGCCAGGCCATGGGCCGCGTCGGCGAGGTGGTGCTGCGCACGTGGCAGACGGCGCACGCCATGAAGGCCCGGCGCGGCCCACTCGCCGGCGACTCCCACCGCGCCGACAACCGCCGCGCTCGCCGCTACGTCGCCAAGTACACGATCAATCCCGCCATCGCCCACGGCATGGCCGGCCACATCGGCAGCATCGAGCTCGGCAAGCGCGCGGACCTGGTGCTGTGGAGTCCGGCCTTCTTCGGCGTGAAGCCCGACCTGGTGCTGATGGGCGGATCGATCG
>DASXRN010000084.1:0-3987 GCA_036506595.1 Polaromonas sp.
AGCGTCAAGGCGAGCTATCCGTTTTATGTGGTGCGCTTCTTTGGCGGTCTGCTGTACCTGAGCGGCATGCTGCTGATGGCCTGGAACGTCGCCATGACGGCGCTGGCCGGCAAGCCGTCCAGCACCACGATTCCACGCAGCCTGGCACACGCCTGAAAGAAGCCTCTTATGTCTTTCTCACACGAAAAAATTGAAACCAGCAACTGGTTGATGATTGTTCTGGTTCTGATCGTCGTGGCCGTCGGCGGCCTGGTTGAAATTGTTCCCCTGTTCTTCCAGAAGTCCACCACGCAAGCCATCAAGGGCGTGGTGCCGGACTCGCCCCTGAAGCTGGTGGGCCGCGATATTTATGTGCGCGAAGGCTGCTACAACTGCCACTCGCAAATGATCCGTCCGCTGGTGGCCGAGACCCTGCGTTATGGCCACTATTCCGTGGCCGGTGAGTTTGTCTATGACCACCCCTTTCAGTGGGGCAGCAAGCGCACCGGCCCCGATTTGCAGCGCGTGGGCGGCAAGTACAGCGACGAATGGCAGCGCCTGCACCTGGTCAGTCCGCGCGACCTGGTCCCCGAATCCATCATGCCGGCCTATCCCTGGCTGGAAAAAGCCCCGGCCGATGCCGAATCCATTCAACGCCGCATGAAAGCCCTGCGCTCGGTGGGCGTGCCTTACACCGATGCCGAAATCGCCAGCGCGCCCGCAGAGGTCAAAGGCAAGACCGAACTCGATGCACTGGTGGCGTATTTACAAGGCCTGGGCCTGGCACTGAAATAAGAGGACCTCACCATGGATATCAATGTATTGCGCAGCCTGGTCACCGTGGCTGCGTTTGCCGTCTTCATCGGCATTCTGGTGTGGGCCTGTTTGCCCGCCAGAAAAGCGCAGTTTGACGATGCGGCGCAACTGCCCTTCCGGTCTGAATAGGAGCGGCCACCATGAGTGACTTTACAAACGGTTTCTGGCCCTGGTATGTGGCGGCCATCTGCGTGGTGTCGATTCTGGCCTGCGCCTGGCTGTTGTGGGTGGCCGGCAAAGCCAAGGTCAGCGCGCATGCGGGGCAGTCGGGGCAGGTCAATGACAACACCACCGGCCATGTATGGGATGAGGACTTGCGCGAGCTGAACAACCCCCTGCCGCTGTGGTGGATGTGGCTGTTCATTTTGACGGTGGTTTTTGCGCAGGCCTATCTGGTTATTTTTCCTGGTTTGGGCAGTTTTCCGGGGCTGTTGAAATGGTCTACCGAGGCCGAGCATACGCAGGATGTCCGCCAGATCCGCGCTCAAGTGGCACCGCTCTATGCAGAATTCACCGCGCAACCGGTTGAAGCGCTGGTGAAAGAGCCGCGCGCCATGGCGATTGGGGAGCGGCTGTTCATGAACAATTGCGCCCAGTGTCACGGCTCTGACGGGCGCGGCAGCAAGTCGTATCCCAATCTGACCAATGCCAATGCGGCGTGGCTGGGTCAACGGGGGGCGGAGCACATCGTGCAGACGGTGACGAATGGCCGTACCGGCGTGATGCCGCCCATGGGGGCGGCCATAGGCGGCGAGGCCGAGATCAGTGAGCTGGCCAATTACGTGTTGTCGCTGTCGGGCAGCCCGCATAACGAGATCAAGGCCTTCAGCGGCAAGAAAAAGTTTTCGGCTTGCGCGGCATGCCATGGCGTGGACGGCAAAGGCAACAAGGCGCTGGGTGCCCCCAACCTGACGGATGACTACTGGCTGCACGGCTGGGGCGAGGCCGCGATTGTCAACATCGTCAAAAACGGCAAAAACAACGTCATGCCGGCCCAAGCCTCCAAGTTGACGGCCGAGCAAATCCATGTGGTGTCGGCTTATGTGCTGAACTTGTCGGGCAGCAGCTTTCAGGCGACTGCCGGGTCTGCGGCACCGGGCATCAAGTCGGATTAAGGGGCGGTTGGCGTGACATCCTCCTGCAGCACTCCGCGTTCGGCGAAACGCGTCATTCCGATCGTGGCGGTGGGTGGGGTGACTGCCGGTATGGCTGCAGAAGACGACTCTTCGGCCCTGGTGTCGCTGTACCAGTCTGAGCAAAAGATCTATGCCCGCAGTGTCTCGGGCTGGTTTAACCAGTGGCGCTGGGCCATGGTGTGGGTGACGCAACTGGTGTTTTATGGGCTGCCCTGGCTGTCCATGAATGACCGGCAAGCCATGCTGTTTGACCTGGGGGCCCGGCGTTTTTATATTTTTAACCTGGTGTTGTATCCGCAGGATTTGATCTACCTGACGGGCCTGCTCATCATCAGTGCGCTGTCGCTTTTTCTGTTCACGGCGGTGGCCGGTCGGTTGTGGTGCGGCTACGCCTGTCCGCAAACGGTGTACACCGAGATTTTCATGTGGGTGGAGCGCAAGATCGAGGGCGACCGGGTGGCCCGTATGCGACTGGACAAATCTCCTTTGGGGGCGGCCAAGCTGGCCCGCAAAAGTGCCAAGCACCTGGCGTGGATTGCGATAGGTTTGTGGACCGGCTTTACCTTTGTCGGCTACTTCACGCCGATCAAGGAACTGGCGGCTTCGGTCCTCAGCTTTTCGCTGGGGCCGTGGGAGTTGTTCTGGGTGCTGTTTTATGGCTTTGCGACCTATGGCAACGCAGGCTGGATGCGCGAGCAGGTGTGCAAATACATGTGCCCCTACGCTCGCTTTCAGAGTGCCATGTTTGACCGCGACACGCTGATCGTGACCTATGACGCTGCGCGGGGCGAAGGCCGCGGCTCACGTCCGCGCAGTGACACACCGGCGGCCTACCACGCCAAAGGGTTAGGGGACTGCATTGATTGCGGCCTGTGCGTGCAGGTGTGCCCGACGGGCATCGATATCCGCAACGGCCTGCAGTATGAATGCATCAGTTGCTCGGCCTGTATCGATGTGTGTGACGGGGTCATGGACAAGATGCAGTATCCGCGTGGCCTGATTCGCAACAGCACGCAGAACGGCATCAGTCAAAAGCTGTCCCGGGCGGCCATGTTGCGCCGGGTGCTGCGTCCCAGGGTACTGATCTACACCGCGGTTCTCGCAGCGGTCAGCCTGGGACTGCTGGGGAGCCTGCTGACCCGCGCCACCTTCAAAGTGGATGTGGTGCGCGACCGCGGGGTGATGGCCCGCATGGTGGGGCAGGGCCAGATTGAAAACGTCTACCGCCTGCAAATCATGAATGCCACCGAACACAGCCAGCAGTATGCGATTGGTGTGAACGGGATTGACGGGGCCCGGATTGTGTCGGACGCGGCGGTGGTGGTGGATGCCGCCGATTCACGCTGGGTGCCGGTGCGGGTGCAGGCACCGCCCAACGCGGCCACGGCCGGCTCGCACCCGATTGAATTCGTGATCACCACGTCGGCCGATGAGGTGACTGAAAAATCGGTCTTCCTTGTCCCCCGCTAGACGTTTGGCTCAATAAGGCAAAGCATGAATCTTGTTAACCAAGCTGCCCGCAAGGTTTCGCGAATCTCCACAGCCCGACCCTGGTGGAAGGAGCCTTATGTCTGGCTGGTGATTGCCGGGCCACTGTCAGCGGTGCTGGCTTGTGTCGTCACGGCGGTGTACATCATGCAGGGGCCGGACGCGCTGGTCTCGGACGATGCCTACCGGGAAGGAGTCGCGATCAGCCAGCAAGTGCAGACGGCGCAACCGCCCATGCAGCCCGCGCTGACGGGGCGCAACCACAGCGCAACGGGAGGCAAGCGCCATGAGTGAGCCCGATTCGAACGAGTTGCCCCAGGTCAGGCATGGGCTGCTGATCATCGGGCCGGCATTCCTGGCGGCCTGCCTGCTGGAAGCGCTGGTGTTTGCCATGGTGGACCCGGGCGAGGTGCACTGGCCGGGCCATACCTCCCAGCCGTCACGCCAGGCGGTTTACACCATGGCGTTTTTCAGCTTCTGGCTGATCAGCATGGCTTGCGGCGGGCTGGTTTTATGGCTGGCTAAATCGGATCAGGGAAACGGATCAGAAATCAGCGACAAACCTGGG
>DASXRN010000085.1:0-2860 GCA_036506595.1 Polaromonas sp.
CGGCGGCTGATGCGCAGAATCGGTTTGTCGTTGCGGCTGTCAAATTCGCCGGCCACTTCGGCGGGCGTGCCCGTTACGTTCAGCTCGCGCAGCTTGGCCTGCAACAGCACGGCCGAGGCTTCGGCATCGGCCACGGTGTCCAGGTTCAGCGACACGCCGTCGGCAATCGCGCGCAGAGCTTCGGCATCCATAAAGCCGCGCAGGCGGGCAATCACCGACTCGGCCAGCTGGTGTTTGCGGGCCAGCTCGGCCAGCGTGTCACCGGTCAGCACGCTGTTTTCGTCGGCCCCGGTCTGCACCGACGCATCCTTGAGCGCAATGCGCAGCAAGAAACCGTCGAGCGCGGCGGTGTCTTTGAGGTACTGCTCTTCCTTGCCGGCCTTGACCTTGTACAGCGGCGGCTGCGCAATGTAGATGTGGCCGCGCTCGACCAGCTCGGGCATCTGGCGGTAAAAGAAGGTCAGCAGCAGCGTGCGGATGTGCGCGCCGTCGACGTCGGCGTCGGTCATGATGATGATGCGGTGGTAGCGCAGCTTGGCAACATTGAAGTCGTCGGTGCCGGCAGTGCCGCCCGCGCCGCCGCCCTTGCCAATGCCGGTGCCCAGCGCGGTGATCAGGGTCAGGATTTCGTTGCTGGTCAGCAGCTTTTCGTAGCGGGCTTTTTCCACATTCAGAATCTTGCCCTTCAGGGGCAAAATCGCCTGAAATTTACGGTCGCGGCCCTGCTTGGCGGAGCCACCGGCGGAATCACCCTCGACCAGGTAGATCTCGCACAAAGCGGGGTCTTTTTCCTGGCAGTCGGCCAGCTTGCCGGGCAGGCCCATGCCATCGAGCACGCCTTTGCGGCGCGTCATGTCACGCGCCTTGCGGGCGGCTTCACGGGCGCGGGCGGCTTCAATGATCTTGCCGACGATGATCTTGGCGTCGTTGGGGCGCTCCTGCAGGTAGTCGTGCAGCAGCCGGCTCACAATGTCTTCGACCGGGCCGCGCACTTCGCTGGAGACCAGCTTGTCCTTGGTCTGGCTGCTGAACTTGGGCTCGGGCACCTTGACGCTCAGCACGCAGCACAGGCCCTCGCGCATGTCGTCGCCGGTGACTTCAACCTTGGCTTTCTTGGCCAGCTCGCTGTCGTCGATGTATTTGTTGATCACGCGCGTCATGGCGGCGCGCAGGCCGGTCAGGTGGGTGCCGCCGTCGCGCTGGGGAATGTTGTTGGTAAAACACAGCACTTGCTCGCTGTAGCCGCTGTTCCACTGCATGGCGACTTCCACGCCAATGTTGGTGCCCTGGTCGCTCTGGCGGTCGCCCATGGCATTGAACACGTTGGGGTGCAGCACCGTCTTGCCTTTGTTGATGAACTCGACAAAGCCCTTGACGCCACCAGTACCGGAAAAATCGTCTTCCTTGCCGCTGCGCTCGTCTTTCAGGCGAATCCGCACGCCGTTGTTCAAAAAACTCAGCTCGCGCAGGCGCTTGCTCAAAATCTCGTAGTGAAAATCGCTGTTTTCCTTGAAGATTTCGGTGTCGGGCAAGAAGTGGACCTCGGTGCCGCGCTTGTCGGTGCTGTCCATCACCTTCATGGGCGAGACTTCCACGCCGCCCACGGTCTCGATGATGCGGTTCTGCACAAAGCCGCGCGAGAACTCCATGACATGCACCTTGCCGTCGCGGCGAATCGTCAGGCGCAGCATTTTGGACAGCGCATTGACGCAGCTCACGCCCACGCCGTGCAGGCCGCCCGACACCTTGTAGCTGTTCTGGTTGAACTTGCCGCCGGCGTGCAGCTCGGTCAGGGCAATTTCGGCGGCCGAGCGCTTGGGCTCGTGCTTGTCGTCCATCTTGATGCCGGTCGGGATGCCGCGGCCGTTGTCGGTCACGCTGATGGAGTTGTCGGTATGGATGGTGACCACGATGTCATCGCAGTGGCCGGCCAGGGCCTCGTCAATCGAGTTGTCAACCACCTCAAACACCAGGTGGTGCAAGCCGGTACCGTCTGAAGTGTCGCCAATGTACATGCCGGGGCGCTTGCGCACGGCCTCCAGGCCCTCCAGGATCTGGATGGAACCCTCACCATAGGCTTCTGACGCGCCCGCCTGGTTGGTGTCGATTTTGGGCTGGAAATTGGAACTATCCTCGCCTGCACCGCCTTCACTCACGTTTGTGACGTGCACTTGATCGGCTTCGTTCGGTTTGTTTTCTTCAGTCATGACCGGCTTTATCTCGAATTTCTTCAATCTCTTGAATGACCAAACCCGCGAAACGCCGCGGGTCTGTTGGTAGTTGGCGACGTTTTTTTAGCGTCAAATGCGCATCGGCATCACCACGTATTTGAAGGCGGTGTCGTCGGGAATGGTCAGCAGCGCCGAGCTGTTGGAGTCCGCCAGCTCAATTTTCACCATGTCCTGGTCCATATTGGCCAGCGCGTCTATCAGGTAGGTCACGTTAAAACCGATTTCGATTTCATCGCCACCGTAATCGATGTCGAGCTCGTCGACGGCTTCTTCCTGCTCGGCATTGTTGGAAGCCACCCGCAGCGTGCCGGGCTCAATGTTCAGGCGCACACCCTTGAACTTTTCGCTGGTCAAAATCGCCGTGCGCTGCAGGCTGGCCAGCAGCGGCACGCGGCCCAGGGTGATGATGTTTTTATGGTTCTTGGGAATCACGCGGTTGTAGTCGGGGAATTTGCCTTCCACCAGCTTGGTCACAAACTCCATGCCTTCAAAGCTGAACTGGGCCTGGTTGCCGGCAAACCGCATCTCGATGGCGCCTTCCTTGTCGCTGAGCAGCCGCTGCATCTCCAGCACAGTCTTGCGCGGCAGGATCACTTCCTGCTTGGGCACCTCAACATCGAGCGTGGCCG
>DASXRN010000086.1:0-7895 GCA_036506595.1 Polaromonas sp.
CGTGCGCTGCGTGGCGAACGCGCGGTAGACCCGGACTTGATCGCCCGCGTCAAGGATGCAGCCCACAAGCTGGGCTACGTGCCTGACCCTGCCGCAAGGGCGCTGGCCTCGCGCTACGGCTCGCATGTGGCGGTGCTGATACCGATGCTCTCCAACGCCCTGTTTGTCGACTTGCTTGAAGCCGTGCAACGCACCCTGCGTCCAGCGGGCTACCAGACGCTGATCGGCATCACGCACTACGACCACGGCGAGGAAGAACAGCTGTTGCGCGAGCAGCTGCAGCACCGCCCTGCGGGCTTGCTGGTCACCGGCTTGGACCGCAGCGATGCCACACGCGCATTGATCACAGGCAGTGGCGTGCCCTGTGTCCACCTGATGGAGCTGAGCGATGTGCCCGGCGTGCATGCCGTCGGCTTGTCGCAGGCCAAGGCCGCCGTCGCGCTGACACAGCACTTGCTGGAACGCGGCCATAAACGCATTGCCTTTGCCGCCGCCCAGCTCGACCCACGCACGCTGCAGCGCCGTGACGGCTGGCGCACCGCAATGGCCGCGCACGGGCTGCACGACCCACGCCTGGAATGGCTGAACCCCGCGCCCTCATCGCTGGCGGTGGGCGGGTTGATGTTCGAGCAAATCATGGGACAAAACCCACCCGTTGATGCCATCTTCTTTTGCAATGACGACTTGGCGCAAGGGGCGCTGCTGGCGGCGTTACGCCTAGGGGTTGCGGTGCCAGGCCAGGTGGCCATTGCCGGGTTCAACGACCTGACCGGCTCTGACCAAATGCTGCCCCCGCTGACCACCGTGCGCACCCCGCGCGCCAACGTTGGCACAGAGGCCGCAGCCATGTTGCTGGCGCTGATGCAGGGTAAGGCGCCCGCACAAGCCTGTGTGGATGTGGGCTTTGAGGTGGTGGTGCGAGGCAGCACATGAACCGAGGCAGGTTCAGCAGCGGATAGCCGAGGAAAAAGCCCGCACACGACGGGCCAATCGTTGCAGACCTAGCCCGTCACGTCAATTCGTGCCAATGACAGCTAAAGCGCCTCCGACTGTTCGACCATAGGGCTTGCCAGCACCTTGTCGATGCGCTTGCCATCAAGATCCAGCACTTCAAAGCGCCAGCCCACGCAGTCGACGTATTCTCCGGTCTCCAGCAAACGGCCCGACACGCTTTGCAGCAGGCCCGCCACTGTGTTGTAGCGCCCCCTGCCCTCTTCCGGCAGCTCCTTGATGTCGAGCCGGGCCTTGAGCTCCGAGACCGGCATCACGCCGTCGATCAGCCAGCTGCCATCCTCGCGCTCGACCGCCCAGGCATCCACCTGCGCGCCGGGTTGCAGCTCACCGGTGATCGCCTCCAGCATGTCCATGGGGGTCATCAGCCCCTGCACCACGCCGTACTCATCCACCACAAACACGATGCGGGTGGACTTGGCGCGAAACTGCTCCAGCAGCTCCATGCCGGTGAGGGTTTCGGGCACGAACACGGCGGGCACGGCATAGGCGTCAATACGGTCAGCCACCGAGGGGGTGGACCCGTTGTGCGCGTCCGAGGACAAGGGCTGGATCTGGCCGCGCAGGGCCAGCAGCTTGGCCACATTGACCACGCCGACCACATCATCCAGGCCGCCGCGGCACACCGGGTACCACGAGTGACCGGTAGCGCCGGCTTTTTCAATGGCCTGGGCCACGGTGTCGGAGGCCTCAAGCCACTCGATGTCGGAGCGCGGCAGCATCAGCGAGGTGAGCAAACGGTCGTCCAGCAAAAACACGTTTTGCACCATCTGGTGCTCGTGCTCCTCGATCAGGCCCGCGTCAACCCCCTCTTCAAGGCTGGCGGCAATTTCTTCTTCGGTCACGGCCCGGCCTGCAACGTTGTCGACGCGCAGCAGCTTGAGCGTGGCATGGGTGCTCACGGACAGCAGCCTGACGAAGGGTTTGGCGATGCTGGCAACCCACATCATGGGCCTGGACACCAGCCGAGCCACGGGCTCGGGGTAGAGCTGCCCGATGCGCTTGGGCACCAGCTCACCAAACACAATGGTGATGAAGGTAATGACCGTGACCACGAGGGCGGTGGCAGAAATGTCGGCGGCACGCAGTGAAGCACCAAAGCCCTGCAGCCACTCCGACAGGCCGCCGCTGAAAGCCGCCTCACCAATAATCCCGTTCAGCATGCCGATGGAGGTAATGCCCACCTGCACCGACGACAGAAATTGCGTGGGGTTGTCCAGCAGGCCCAAAGCCGCGTGCGCGCCCTTGTCGCCCGATTCGGCCATGGCAGACAGCCTGGCCTTGCGGCTGGAGGCGAGGGCCATCTCGGACATGGCAAACACGCCATTGAGCAGCGTTAAAAAGGCAATGAGGATGAAATCCATGAATCCAGAGGCAGAATGAACACCATGGCACTTTACTGTATTGGCGACCTGCAGGGTTGCAACGAACCCTTTCAGCGCTTGCTGCAAAAGATTGATTTCTCACCCAGCCGTGACACCGTGTACCTGCTGGGTGACCTCGTCAACCGCGGCCCGCACTCGCTGGCCGTGCTGCGCCACCTGAGCCGGCTGGGCGATGCGGCGCAGTCCCTGCTGGGCAACCACGACCTGCATTTGCTGGCCTTGTGGCAGGGCATGGGCAAGCTGCACCACAGCGATACCGCGCAAGACATCCTGCAGGCCAGTGACCGCGGCGCCCTGCTGGACTGGCTGCGCCATCGCAACATGGCCATTCATGCGCACGGCTGGCTGATGGTGCATGCCGGTGTGCTGCCCCAGTGGAGCACTGCCAAAACCCTGGCGCTGGCCGCCGAGGTGGAGCAGGCGCTGCGCGGGCCCGATTTGAAGGGGTTTTTGAGAAAAATGTATGGCAACACCCCTTGCCAGTGGCACGACGGCCTGCAGGGCGCGGACCGGCTTAGGGTGGTGGTCAATGCGCTGACGCGCTTGCGCTTTTGCACCCCGGAGGGCGTGATGGAGTTTGCCACCAAGGAAGGCGCAGAGGCGGCGCAAAAGGGCTACCTGCCATGGTTTGACGTGCCGGGGCGGCAAACCGGGGGCACGCCGGTGATGTTTGGCCACTGGTCAACACTGAAGGCGCAAGACGCCCAGAAACCCGGCAGCCAGCTACTGCCGCTGGACACCGGCTGTGTCTGGGGCGGATGCCTGACAGCCGCCAAGCTCGGGGCGACGCCAGCCGAGTATGAGCTGATCTCGGTGGCCTGCGCGCAGACGCAAAACCCCATGCCCTAGCTGGGCCGCGAGGCTGGCCCGTAGGCTTTAGCTGGCGGCGGTCTTGAACAGCGCCGCGACTTTCTTCTTGGGCTTGATGTTGGCCGACACACCACTGCGCGCGGGGCTGGCTTTGGCGGCGGCTTCCCAGGCAGGTTGCGCATCTGAAGCGATGGCGGCCTCGTAGGGCTGGTCAAAAAATGGGTCGCGCGGCGCAACCGGCGGGCGGTGCGGCATGTATTCGCGGCGCTCCCGGCGCTCTGGCCGGTCCCTGGACTCACGCACCACGCCGTCGTCAATTTCGCGGTACATGCGGCGACCGTCGTTGATACGGCCCTGCTCCTTGATTCGGGGAAGGTCTTCCTCGAACTCGATGGGCTCCAGCTCGATCTTGGTCTTGATCAGCTTTTCAATGTCGGCCACCAGGCGCTGGTCGCTGCTGGCGACAAAGCTCACGGCCAGGCCCGAGGCCCCGGCGCGGCCGGTGCGGCCAATGCGGTGCACATAGTCTTCGGCGTTGAAGGGCACGTCAAAGTTGAACACCGCCGGCACGTCCTTGATGTCCAGCCCGCGGGCGGCCACGTCGGTACACACCAGCAAATCGACCTCGCCTTTTTTGAAGGCATCCAGCGCCTTCAGGCGCTCGTCCTGGCTCTTGTCGCCGTGCAGCGCGGTGGTTTTGAGGCCTTCGCGCTCCAGCGAGCGGGCCAGGCGTGCGCAACCGAGTTTGCTGTTGACGAACACAAAGGCCTGCTTCATGCCGCGGGCCTTGAGGATCTGGTGCAGCGCCCGGCGCTTGTCGTCGGCGCCCACGCTGTAGAAATGCTGTTCAACCGTCGAAGCCGTGGCGTTGGAGCGCGCCACCTCAATCGTCACCGGCTCTTGCAGGTAGCTGTTCGCCAGGCGCTTGATCTCGGGCGAGAAGGTGGCCGAGAACAGCAGCGTGATGCGCTGCTTGGGCAGGTAACTCAAGATGCGCTGCAGGTCGGGCAAAAAGCCGATGTCCAGCATGCGGTCGGCTTCATCCAGCACCACGTACTCGACCTGGTTCAGCACGGTATTTTTGGCTTCGATGTGATCGAGCAAGCGGCCCGGCGTGGCCACCAGCACTTCAACGCCTTGTTTCAGCTCCAGCGTTTGCGGCTTCATGTCCATGCCGCCAAACACCACGGCGCTGCGCAGGTTGGTGTGCTTGGCGTAGAGCTTGACCTGTTCGGCCACCTGGACAGCCAGCTCGCGCGTGGGCAGCAGCACCAGCGCCCGCACGGGGTGGCGCGCTGGCGAAGTCGAGGCGTTCTCGTGTTTCAGCATGCGCTGCAGCAGCGGCAGCGAAAAAGCAGCGGTTTTGCCGGTGCCGGTCTGTGCGGCGCCCATGACGTCCTTGCCCTGTAGCACGACCGGAATGGCCTGCTCCTGGATGGGTGTCATGGTTTCGTAGCCCATTTCGGCTACGGCGCGGGCCAGCGGTTCTGCCAGCGAAAGATTGGAAAAAGAGGATGTCATTTAGCCCTCTATTGTCGCACTTTGGGTGAATTAACCCTTTTTGCCGATCAATGGGGCTGCCGCCACCCCACCGCACCTGCGGGTTGCTGGCTCAAAAAATACCAAACCGCTATTAAATTAATAGCTACAAGCGCAAGTACCACCTGGTCTAGCGCTCGATTCTCTATAAATTCCGGGCACTGAAGGTGTCGCAGGCCTTGACGCTGCCGGTTTTCAGGCCGGTGTCGAACCAGCGCTGGCGCTGGGCGCTGGTGCCGTGGGTAAAGCTCTCGGGCACCACCACACCACCGCTGGAGCGCTGCAGTGCGTCGTCGCCGATTTTGGCGGCGGCGTTCATGGCTTCCTCGACATCACCCTGCTCCAGGATCTGGCGCGCATTCTGCGCGTTATGCGCCCAGACGCCGGCAAAACAGTCGGCCTGCAGCTCCAGCCGCACGCTCAGGGCGTTGTATTCGACCTTGCTGACACGGCCGCGCATCTGGTCCATCTTGCCACTGATGCCCAGCAGGTTTTGCACATGGTGGCCGACCTCGTGCGCAATCACATAGGCCTGGGCAAAGTCGCCGGGCGCGCCCAGGCGGTTTCTCAGCGTTTCGTAAAACCCGAGGTCGATGTACACCTTCTGGTCGGCCGGGCAGTAAAACGGGCCCATGGCCGCCTGGCCCTGGCCGCAGGCGGTCTGCGTGGCGCCCCTGAACAGCACCAGGCGCGGTTCCCGGTAGCTTGCGCCGCCCTTGGTGAACACGTCCTTCCAGACATCTTCGGTGTCGGCCAGCACGGTGGAGACAAACTTGGCCATGCGGTCATCCGCCGGTGGCCGCTGGGCCGGCCTGTGCGGCTGGTGCTGCTGCACCTGGGCCGGCGGCGCGCCACCACTCAACAAGCTCAGGATGGTGAGCGGATTGATGCCGAGAACCCAGCCGCCCAGCAATGCCACCACAATCGTGCCAATGCCTATGCTGCGGCCGCCAAACCCGAAACCGCCGCCACCTCCGCCGCCGCCATCGTCCCCATCGTCGCGCCGGTCCTCGACGTTGTCAGATTCCCGGTTACCTTCCCATCTCATGATCGCCCCTTATTGCATGTCAGCCGTGCGGCCAAGTCTCGTCAGCCAATGCGCCGACTTTACTAGGAAGCTGCCGGGCTCTGCGGAACAAATTGCACCCTGATGTATCCACACCTAATGGTATTTCCTGCGCGCAAGTTTCCCTGGTTTTTCTCGCCACGTTTGTGCCTGGCCCTGCTGGTCGCGGCCCTGCTGAGCGCCTGCGCCAGCCCGATCACGACCCGGGTTACCAGCTTCAACCAGTGGCCGGCCGATGTGGCGGGCGGCACCTTCAGCTTCCGCTCCCCGGTTGACACGGGCCGCGAGCTGGAGCAGGCCACTTACGAGGGCCATGTGCAGGCAGCGCTTGAAAAGCAGGGCCTTAAGCGCGCGCCCGCCGGACAGGTCGGGCGCATTCAGGCCGAGGTGTCGGTCACCCAACGCAGCGAAGCAAAAACCTACTCGCAACCGGTGTACCAGGACAGCCATGTGTTTGTGCCGCCATTTCGCGACGCCTCTGGCCGCATTTTTCCGGGCGTCTGGGCAACCGATCCGTTTGGGCCACGCTATGTGGGTGACCGCCAGGTGAGCTATACCGTGCACACCGCCGGTTTGCGGCTGCGCCTGCTTGATGCACAGGCAAGCCCACCGGGCAAGCTCCGCACGATTTTTGAATCGCGCGCGGTTTATGAAGGCGACAGCGACGACCTGCCCGCCGTGGTGCCTTATCTGGTGCGTGCCGTGTTTGACGAGTTTCCTGGCCAGAACGGCCAGGTGCGCACCGTGAAATTTGACAGCGAAACCGGCGCGCTGATTAAAAAGTGATGCACGGCCGCCATGCAGCGCCATGCTTCACAATGCCTGCATGAGCACGGCCACCCCGCTTCCCCGCGTACTTCTCACTGGTTTTGATGCATTTGGCGAGGCCAGGCAGGCCAGCCCCGCGCTCAACCCGAGCTGGCTGGCCGTGCAGGCACTGCACCGCAAACGCATAGCGGGCCACCAGGTGGTCGCTGCGCAATTGCCCACCGTTTTTGACACGTCGACGGCCGAGCTGCTGCGCCTGCTGCGTCTGCACAAACCGGCCCTGGTGATTTGCGTTGGGCAGGCGGGTGGCCGATGTGCCTTGTCGCTGGAGCGCCTTGCCATCAACATCGACGATGCCCGCATCGCAGACAACGCGGGGATGCAGCCAATTGACATACCCATTGTGGTCGCTGGCCCGGCTGCTTACTTCAGCACGCTGCCCATCAAGGCCATGTTGCAAGCCTTGCAGCGCGAAGGTGTGGCTGCCGAGGTATCGCAAACCGCGGGCACCTTTGTCTGCAATCACGTGTTTTACGCACTCATGCATGCGCTGACCACGCAGCGCGGTTTCAAACGCACACGCGGCGGTTTTATCCATGTGCCTTATTTGCCTGAGCAGGGCCTGCCCAGCATGATGCTCGAAGAGATGGTGCGCGGACTGCGGGTAGCCATTGCCACCGCGCTGGCAACGCCGCACGATATTGCATTGGGTGCAGGTGCGATCAATTGAAAGGTTTTAACGACAAGCTTTGGGCGTCAGCGAAGTGGTGATCGCCTCACGCAGTGCGGCCAACACACAAACGTTGGCGCAACACGCGCAGACCCTGGGCTTGCGCGCAACAGGTGGTGCAAAACACCAACACGGCCCTGGCCGATATGGAGCGACAAGGCATTGAAAAACCCGCCGGGCCGGTGCTGTTCAAAAGCTGTGGCTGGGCGAGTTGGGATTTGGCTGCAGCGCGGGCAGCGCTGACAAAGTTCTTAGATGGTGTCACAGCCGCACGCCAAGCAGCGACGAAGCACCCGCTGTGTGCCGGATCCTAATGGGGCACGTCAATTGGTAGACAACCACACCAACATTCAGCCTGCCATCGAGGCTAACCTTTTCCTTAAACCTTGCATTTGTTCTTGATTTGCGCAGTGTTTATGGCTTCGACTTCACCTTTCCACTTGGCCACATCCCCGGCACTGTCGCCTGTCAGTTTGCTTGCAGGGATGAGTGCCAGGAAGACGGTAGCAGCATCAAGGTTCGCCTTGGTATTTTGCATATCCGAGAATTTCGTGAGCTCCGCACGCGCATCAGACATCTGTGTAGA
>DASXRN010000087.1:0-9925 GCA_036506595.1 Polaromonas sp.
TTCCTGGACGGCAAGATCCATGTGGGCCTGAACAACTACGCGGCGGGCAGGGCGGGCGACCCGCCGGCGGTGTCGTTGAGCGCGCGCCTGAAAGAGCTCAAGCTGCCGCAGGGCCGGTTGAAAACCGGCACGCCGCCGCGCATTGACGGCCGCAGCATCGACTTCAGCAAATGCACGGTGCAGCCGGGCGACGGCATGCCGGGCGGCGTGGGCGACACGGTGCCGGTGTTCAGCTTCATGGGCGGCGCCATCGCGCATCCGCAGCAAATGCCTTGCTGGATCACCCACACCAACGCGCGCACGCACGACATCATCCGCTCCGGTTTTGACCGTAGCCCCATGTTCACTGGCAAGATCGACGGCGTGGGCCCGCGCTACTGTCCCAGCGTGGAAGACAAGATCAACCGCTTCGCCGACAAGGAGGCGCACCAGATCTTCCTGGAGCCCGAAGGCCTGAGCACGCACGAGATTTACCCCAACGGCATCTCGACCAGCCTGCCGTTCGACATCCAGTACGACTTGGTGCGTTCGATGGCGGGCATGGAAAACGCGCATATCCTGCGGCCCGGTTACGCCATTGAGTACGACTACTTCGACCCGCGCTCGCTGAAAACCACGTTTGAGACCCGCGCCATCGGCGGCCTGTTTTTTGCCGGGCAGATCAACGGCACGACCGGCTACGAAGAGGCGGCGGCCCAGGGCATGTTTGCCGGCATCAATGCCGCGCTGCAGTGCCAGGGCAAGGAGGCCTGGCTGCCCAAGCGCGACGAAGCCTACCTGGGCGTGCTGGTCGATGACCTGATTACCAAAGGCGTGACCGAGCCCTACCGCATGTTTACCAGCCGGGCCGAGTTCCGCCTGATGCTGCGCGAGGACAATGCCGACATGCGCCTGACCGAAAAAGGCCGCGAGCTGGGCCTGGTGGACGATGCCCGCTGGGACGCCTTCAACCGCAAGCGTGACGCTGTTTCACGTGAAACAGAGCGGCTGCGCTCCATCTGGGTCAACCCGAACAACCTGCCGGTGGCTGAGGCCGAACGCGTGCTGGGCAAGGCCATTGAGCGCGAATACAACCTGGCCGACTTGCTGCGCCGCCCCGACGTGAACTACGCCGGGCTGATGTCGCTGGCCGAGGGCAAATATGCCAGCCCCGACATTCCGGTCGGGCCGGCCGATGTTTCACGTGAAACTTCCGGCGCAAACGCTTTGCCTGCAGATTTGGTCAAAAGCGTGATCGAGCAAATCGAAATTACCGCCAAGTACGCGGGCTATATCGACCTGCAGAAAACCGAGGTCGAGCGGGCGTCGCATTACGAAAACCTCAAGTTGCCCACCGATCTGGATTATTTGCAGGTCTCGGCCCTGAGCTTTGAGGCGCGCCAGACCCTGGCCAAGCACCGGCCCGAAACGCTGGGCATGGCCTCGCGCATCTCCGGCATCACGCCGGCCACCGTGTCGCTGCTGCTGGTGCACCTGAAAAAGAACCTGTGGAAAAACACCATTCCCACCGCAACGACTGAAAAAACCGCTGGCAAGGCGGAAGTCTGATGGCGGGCGCGGGAACGAATTTGCGCGCCGACTTGGCTGCAGGACTCAAAACACTGCAGCTGGACTTGAGTGATCAGCAGATCAGCCAGCTGCTGGACTACCAGAATCTGATTGCGAAATGGACCAAGGTCTATAACCTGACGGCGGTGCGCGACCCGGCGGAAATGATGACGCACCACCTGCTGGACAGTCTGGCGGCGATCCTGCCCTTGCGGCGCTATCTGCAAAAAGCCGGGCTGGAGCAGGGTGCTCGCCTGCTCGATGTCGGCTCCGGGGCCGGTTTGCCGGGTGTAGTCATGGCCATCTGCTGCCCGACGCTGAGCGTGACTTGTGTGGACACCGTGGCCAAGAAGGCTGCGTTCATCAAGCAGGCGGCGCTGGCCTTGAAGCTGCCCAATCTCAGCGGCCTGCACGCGCGGGTCGAGTCGATTGAGCAGCCCTTCGATGTGATCTGCTCGCGGGCCTTTGCCTCACTGGTCGATTTCACCCAATGGTCGGCTGGCGCACTGGCGCCGCAAGGCGTCTGGATGGCCATGAAGGGCAAACACCCGGCGGATGAGCTGGCTGTCTTGCCGGCTTCCGTGGAAGTGTTTCACGTGGAACAGCTGCAGGTGCCAGGACTGACTGCCGAGCGCTGCATTCTCTGGTTGCGTTCAACAAAAGACGCCGTTGCTGCGCTGTAGCCCGCAACCCCTGTCGTAAACTCAAGCCTCTCTTCTTTTTCTTCTTCTGGGGAAATTCCATGCTGGGCTCATTCGTCGGCGTTGCCGACTACGGCGCTTTTGTTGTCGCCATCATCGTGTTTTTGCTGATTCCCGGGCCCGGCAACCTGGCGCTGATTACCTCCACCAGCAAGGGCGGTATTGCCGGTGGCCTGGGCGCGACCTTGGGTGTGATTGCCGGTGACCAGGTCTTGCTCTGGGCCGCCGTGGCCGGCGTGTCGGCTGTCATGGTGGCGTATCCGACAGCCTTTCATGCGGTGCAGTGGCTGGGCGCGGTTTACCTGACCTGGCTGGGCATCAAGATGCTGCTCGCCAAACCCGGCGGTGCGCCGATTCTGCACATCAAGCCGCGTCACTACTTGCGCCAGGCGCTCTTGATCACCTTGCTCAACCCCAAGGCGATTGTGTTTTACATGGCCTTTTTCCCGCTGTTCGTCGACCCGGCCCAGCACCAGGGCCTGAAAACCTTTGGCGTCATGGCCGCCACCATTGCGCTGCTGACTTTTTTGTACGGCCTGGTGGCCGTGCTGCTCACTTATTACCTGGCCGCGCGCATCCGTGCCAACCCGAGAATCTCGACCCTGCTGGGAAAAGCCGCAGGCATGTTCCTGATCGGCTTCGGCATCAAACTGGCCATTTCTAAATGAACACAGAACTCAAGCAATCGTCTAGTGAGCAATTTTTCGCCGGGCCGCCCGAAGAAAAATTAGCCCCCGTCGGGGGCAGTGAATTACACGAAGTGAAGAGCGTGGGGGCCAGGAAAGCCAAAATATTCTGCATTGCCAACCAAAAGGGCGGGGTGGGCAAGACCACCACCACGGTGAATCTGGCAGCGGGCTTGGCCAAGGTCGGCCAGCGCGTGCTGATGGTGGACCTGGACCCGCAGGGCAATGCCACCATGGGCTCGGGCGTGGACAAGCGCAAGCTCGAACTCACGGTCTACGACGTGCTGCTTGAATCGGCCTCGGTCATGGAGGCACGCGTGCGCAGCGAGAAGTGCGGCTACGATGTGCTGGGCGCCAACCGCGAGCTGGCCGGTGCCGAGGTCGAACTGGTCGAGGTCGAGCGCCGCGAAAAACGCCTCAAGCTGGCGCTGGCTGAAGTCGCCACAGACTACGACTTCGTGCTGATCGACTGCCCACCGTCCTTGAGCATGCTGACGCTCAACGGCCTGTGCTGTGCGCACGGCGTGATCGTGCCCATGCAGTGCGAGTACTTTGCGCTCGAAGGCCTGACCGACTTGGTCAACACCATCAAGCAGGTGCATGCCAACCTGAACAAGGACCTGCAGATCATCGGCCTGTTGCGCGTGATGTTTGACCCGCGCATCACCTTGCAGCAGCAGGTCAGCGAGCAGCTCAAGGAACATTTTGGCGACAAGGTGTTCAACACCGTGATTCCGCGCAATGTGCGCTTGGCCGAAGCGCCCAGCTACGGCCTGCCCGGCGTGGTGTTTGACTCGTCCTCTAAGGGGGCGCAGGCGTTTGTGGCCTTTGCCGAAGAAATGGTGGAACGCATCAAGGGCATGTGATGTGCCATTTATTAAGCAAATAATGCCTCTGGCCCATACAAAACGGGTGCAGATAGCTATTAAAAAGATAGCAAAAATGATTCGCAACCGATGATACCGAGCAACGTCCTGATTCTTCCCGGCTGGCAAAACAGCGGCCCCGAGCACTGGCAAAGCCGCTGGGAACGCGCGCATGGCTACACGCGTGTGGAGCAGCATGACTGGATGCGGCCCTTGCGCGGCGACTGGATTGCCCGGCTGGAAGAGGTGCTGCTGGCCTGTGATGTCGAGCGTGATGGGCCCGCCGTGCTGGTGGCCCACAGCCTGGGTTGCATGCACATTGCGGCCTGGGCCTCCCACTCCAGGAATACGCACCGCGTCAAAGGCGCACTGCTGGTGGCACCGCCCGATGTTGAGCGTGATGATGTCCGCCAGATGCTGCCCGGCTGGGCGCCGGTGCCGCAGCGCCCGCTGCCTTTCAAGACCGTCATGTTTGCCAGCAGCGATGACCCCTTCTGCGCGCCGCAGCGGGCACTGCAGTTTGCCACGGCCTGGGGCACCGAGCTGCTGGACGCCGGCCCGCGCGGCCACCTCAATGCCGAGAGCGGCCTGGGCGATTGGCCGCAAGCCTACGCCCAGCTGCTGCGCCTGCAAGGCCTGGCGGCTTCAAGCCACGCCATGAAGGGGACCGCTTGATGCGCCGCAGCATGCGGGGCCTGCTTTTTCACGCCGCGCTGGTGGCGGCTGTTCTGAGCAGTTCAGTGGCCCGGGCCGAGCCCGACGAAGACGTGCTGGGCAAGGCGCGAAACTACCCCTTGGGCACGGCGGCCACCTGGTACGGCAACCCTTTTCGCGTCGGCTCCTGGTCGGCGCTGGACAAGGTACCCGGCATCCAGACCCGGCTGGTGGCGCGTGCGCCCGAGGCCAGTCCCTTGCTGCGTGCCGCCCAGCCGCCGGCCATTGCCTACCGCTACCAAAACACCCAATACACGCTGGCCGACTACCTGGAGCGCCAGCGCGTGACCGGCCTGCTGGTGCTTCAACGCGGCGAGATCGTGGCCGAGCACTACCGCTACGGGCGCCAGGACGATGCGCGTTTTCTGTCCTTCTCGATGGCCAAGAGCGTCACGTCCCTGCTCATTGGCCTGGCCCAGGCGCGCGGCCATATCACCTCGCTTGACGACCCGGCTGACAAATACGTCAAGACGCTGGCCAGCAGCCCTTACGGCGCCACCACGCTGCGCCAGCTGCTGCGCATGAGCTCGGGCTTGAGCTTTACCGAACGCTACGACGGAACAGACGACCTCAGCCGGCTCGCGCGCGCCGGCGCCGGGGCGGCAGGCGCCGACACGCCGGTCGATGTGCTGCGCTCCATCACGGAACGGCATACGGCGGCAGGCGAGAAGTTTGTTTATGCCAGCGCCGAGACCGATGTGCTGGGCCGTGTGCTGACGGCCGCCACCGGCAAAAACATGGCCGAGCTCACCAGTGAATGGCTGTGGAAACCTATGGGCGCTGAGCACGATGCCTTCTGGCGCGTCGGCGCCGATGGGCAGGAACAAGCCCATGGCGCCTTCAATGCCAGTCTGCGCGATTGGGCTCGCCTGGGCCTGCTGTTGGCCAATGAGGGCAAAGTCTTGGGTAAAGCAGGCATGCAGCAAGTTCTGCCGCGCGACTACCTGCTGGACGCCACCGATCCCGCGCGCCAGCCGCCGGCCTTCCTGCCGCGCAAGGCCACGCCTTATTTCGGCTATGGCTACCAGTTCTGGCTGCTGCCGCTGCGCGAACGTACTTTTGCCCTGCAGGGTATTCATGGCCAGACCGTTTATGTGCAGCCATCTTCCGGCTTGGTGCTGGTGCTGACCTCGGTCTGGGAAAGTGCCAGCGGCAAGCAAAACCCACAGCCTTACGAAGAACGCGATGCGCTCTGGCGCGGTGTGCTGCAGTCGCTGGGCGGCAGCACCGTCCGGCAATTGGCCGATTCAAAACAGTGAGAGAAACGAAAGCAAACATGGTCACCAAAAAACCCAAAGGCCTGGGCCGCGGACTGGAAGCCCTGCTGGGCCCCAAGGTCAATGAATCAGCGGGTGCCAGCGATACCAACTTTGGTGCGAGCAGCAGCGCGACCAGCCCCGGCCTGCCGGCTTCGCTGCGGCTGGTTGACATGGTGCCCGGCCAGTACCAGCCACGCACCCGCATGGACGAGGGCGCACTCTACGAGCTGGCCGAATCGATCAAGGCGCAGGGCATCATGCAGCCGATTCTGGTGCGGCGCCTGAACCACGGTGCGCACGACGGCAAGTACGAAATCATTGCCGGCGAGCGGCGCTTCCGCGCGGCCAAAATCGCCGGCCTGGACAGCGTGCCGGTGCTGGTGCGCGACGTGCCCGACGAATCCGCCGCGGCCATGGCGCTGATTGAAAACATCCAGCGCGAAGACCTCAATCCGCTGGAAGAGGCCCAAGGCCTGCAACGCCTGGTGAAGGAGTTTGGGCTCACTCACGATCTGGCGGCGCAGGCCGTGGGGCGCTCGCGCAGCGCCGCCTCCAACCTGCTGCGCCTGCTCAATCTGGCCGATCCGGTGCAGACCATGCTGATGGCCGGTGACATCGACATGGGCCATGCCCGCGCCCTGCTGGCGCTGGACCGTGCCACGCAAATCACGGCGGCCAACCAGATCTCGGCCAAAAAGATGTCGGTGCGCGAGACCGAAAGCCTGGTCAAAAAACTCAGCGCCGAGTTTTCGCTCAAGCCGCAAAAAGCCGCCAAGGAAAAATCCCGCGACACCCGCCGCGTTGAAGAAGAGCTGGCCGACCTGCTGATGGCCGAGGTCGAAGTGCGCGTCAAAAAGCAGGTCAAACGCAACGGCCGACGCGAAGACATGGGCGAGGTGGCGATCCAGTTTGCCTCGATGGACGAGCTCAATGGGCTGATTGAGCGGCTGCGCGGCGGTCAATAAGCGGCGCAGGGACGGCGGCGTCCAGGAGCGGCCGTTTGATGACGGCAGCCGCGCCGAGCCGCTAAAACATGGTGTTGCCGTTGGCCGACGTCTTCGGCACCAACTGCAGGACATCCCAGTGCTCGACAATTTTGCCCTCATGATCGAGGCGGAAGATGTCGATGCCGGCCCAGTCTTCGCCGCCCGGCCACTCCTGGTGGCAGTGCAGGACGACATAGTCGCCTTCGGCAATCACGCGCTTGAAGTGCACGCGCTTGCCGGGATATTCCCTGGCCATATGCTCAAAGTAGGCAATGAAGGCCGCCGTGCCGTCGGCAACCATCGGATTGTGCTGGGTATAGGCCAGCCCGACGAAGTGGCGCACGGCCTCGGCGGGCTGGCACTGATTGAACATCATTTCATAGAAGCTCGTGACATGGTGCTTGTTGCGTTCCAGTTGCGTGCTCATGACAACTCCTTGGGTTGAGTCCTGTGACCAGCCTGGCTATCAGCGCCAGCGAAACGAAGCGCGTGAACACGGCCATTCTGGCACCGCGCTCATGCCAGTGCAATAGACCTGGGGCGCGGGCCAGGCGCATTCCATCTAGGCTGCGGTTGGTGCGAAAGGCAACTTTGGTTAAGGGTTGTCCTTGGTTAAGGGTTGTCCGATACCTGCCCGTGCGACACGACAGCGCCAGACACGACAACGGCCTGAGGGCAGGTGTTGGACAAGCCTCTAAGGAGGAAACCGCGGAATGCACCTCGGCGGCGCGAGAAGGCTATGAAGCTATGGGGATTCGGGCAACAGCGATTGAGTTGAAGATGTCGGCGCTGCCAATGAACCGGTCGATGACATCGATGGGACGCATCGGATCGAAGCCGACGCATTCAGTAGTTCCTTGACGTGTCGGGTGCCGAGGGCCCGCAGCGAGCGCGAGTGCAGGAGCGCCCCACATCGACTCAGAAAGGTGAAGAGTCGAAGCATGATTGCGACGCTGATGAAGATCTGTACTCATGCTGTGCGCAGTGATGGAGGTGGCGCGCGGATCGACTGACCCCGAGCGAAGGTCTGCAGGATGATCATCGGCGCGCCGCAGTGCGCGCAAACGAAGCTCGGCCGTACGGACTCGGACTCGGCATCGACGGCAGGCGTTTGCACAGAGGCGTCGGAATGCAGCAGCTCGCGAACCCGCGCCAGGCCGGCCTTGCGGCTCCCGTTGGCCAACAGCCCGTAGTGGCGGATGCGATGGAAGCCGTCCGGCAGCACATGGATCAAGAAGCGGCGCATGAACTCATCCACATCGAGCGTCATCGTCTTGTGGCGCGTTCGGCCCTTGGCCCGATAGTCCTTCCAGCGGAACGTGACGCCTCGCCCGTCCATGGCGAGAAGCCGGCTGTTGGAGATGGCCACCCGGTGGGTGTAGCGCGACAGATAGGCCAGCACCGCTTCGGGGCCGGCGAAAGGGCGCTTGGCATAGACCACCCATTCGCACTGGCGCAGTGGACAGAGCCAGTCTGCGAACACGCGCGCGTCGGCCAGAGCAGCCAGCTCGCCGAAGAACCGCAACCGATGGGAGCGATGCGCCTGGGTAAGTGCTTCGAGGAAGCGCCGTCTGAACAGCCGCGACAGCACGCGCACGGACAGGAAGAACCCGGGCTTGCAGGCGACCCAACGTTCGCCTCCCGGCGACAAACCGCCGCCCGGCACGATCCCGTGCACATGCGGGTGATGCGTCAACGCCGACCCCCACGTGTGCAGCACCAGGGTCGCACCGATGCTGGCGCCCAGGTGCTTCGGATCCGCCGCGATGGTCAGCAGGGTCTCGGCGGCCACATCGAAGAGAAGCGCGTAGAGCACGGCCTTGTTCTGGTACGCCAGCGCGCTGATCGGCGCGGGCAAGGTGAAGACGACGTGGTAGTAGTCCACCGGCAGCAGATCGGCCTGGCGTGCTTGGAGCCAGCGCTGTGCCGCATTGGCCTGGCACTTCGGACAGTGCCGGTTGCGGCACGAGTTGTAGGCGATCTGGTCCTGTCCACAGCCGCTGCAACGCAACACATGACCTCCCAGCGCCGCGCTGCGGCACTGTTCAATGGCCGACATGACCTTGAGCTGGCCCAGGCTCAGGTGACCCCGCTGCGCTTGGCGCCAGTCGGGGCCGTGGGTGCGGAAGATGTCGGCGACCTCCAGGGCGGGGTGCGCCACGCAAGACAATCTACGCGGGCTGCAGCGTCTCCAGCGGACTGACTACCTCGCGCAGCACCTCGGTGGCAACGTGGGTGTAGACCGAGGTGGTCTCCAGCTTCTTGTGCCCGAGCATCACCTGGATCACACGGATGTCCACCTTCTGCTCCAGCAGATGGGTGGCGAAGCTGTGGCGCAGCGTGTGCATGGAGACACGCTTGTCGATCCTGGCCGCTTCGGCGGCGTCGTGAACGGCGCGGTTGAGCTGGCGTGCGGTCAGCGGGTCCACCGGGTTCATACCGGGAAACAGCCAGCCGCCCGGCAGCATCTTGCCCTGCGCATGGGCAAGCCGCCACCAGGCACGCAGCCGCTCCAGCAACAAGGGCGACAGCATGGCGTAGCGATCCTTGCGGCCCTTGCCCTGCTCGACGCGCAGCGTCATGCGCTGGCTGTCGATGTCGCTGACCTTCAGCGCCACGATCTCACTGACTCGAAGCCCGGTGCCGTAGGCGATGGACAGGGCCGTCTGGTACTTCAGGTTGGAAGCTGCTGCAATCAGGCGCGCCGCCTCGTCGCGACTGAGCACCACGGGCAGCTTCTGGGGCACGTGCACGTAGCTCATTCGGGCCATCAGCTCGACCCGTTCGAGCGTGACATCGAAGAAGAACTTCAGCCCGGTGATGGTGGCGTTCAGCGTGATTGGCGAGACGCCCCGATGGATCATGTGCAGTTGGAACCGTCGCAGATCCTCTGCAGTGGCTGTGTCGGGTGAGCGTCTCAGAAAGCCGGCGAGGTATCTCACCGCGCGAACGTAGGCGGCCTGGGTCTTGGGTTCTAGCTTGCGCATGCGCATGTCGTCGAGCATGCGCTGGCGCAGCGGCGAGATGGTTTGGGTCGAAGGGATCATGATCGTGCTCCTGTCGAAGAACGAGGCCGATTGCCTCACTCGCCAACATAGACAGGGGCGCGATGTTTACCCGGCGTCAGGGCCTTTGCGGCGGACTACCGCGCGAGCGGTTTAGTCC
>DASXRN010000088.1:0-4029 GCA_036506595.1 Polaromonas sp.
TCTATGCCCCCGCCGGCACGCCGCCCGAGGTGGTGAACCGCCTGAACCGGGAAATCAACAAAATCCTCGGCACACCGGCGGTGAAAGACCGCATCATGTCCATAGGCGGCGTCCCGGCACCGATGTCCCCGGCCGACTTCAGCATGCGCGCCGCCATCGACGGCACGCGTTTCGGCGCGCTGATCAGGGCAAGAAACATCAAGGGCGACTGAGAAAGGCCCCCACGCTTGCCACACAAGCTACGGCGGCATACTTTCCATGCATACCTCGATCGCCGAGTGGCACGGCAGGAGCCTTGTGCAGCGCTACCTGGAGATGCGAGGCGAGACTTTGATCATGGAGTGCGACGAGGTGCGCATCTTCTCTGGCAGCAAGGACGATGGCCGCATGTTCGCCTGGGAGATTCCGGCGCAGATCCCACATATCCGGCAGTTGCGCGAATAAGGGGCTGAGCCGGAGCCCTGCCGCAACGCTCAGATGGCGCGGTTCAGGTCCACGTCCAGGCCTGCCCGCTTCATCTCGCGCGCCAGCAACAGCCGCCACAAGCCCGTCTCGTCGACCGTGATACGTGTCGCACCCTTCAAGGCGGCCGGCAATGCCCCCTGTTCGGACAGCAGGCAGACGATGCGGTTGCGGCCGAGCACGGCGAGCATGAATCCGATGGCCAGCATGGCTGCCGGTGCATCGGAGTCTTCGCCCGGCAGAAGCAGCAGGAACGCCACGTTGCGCAGCGCCTCGAGTTGATCGACAGAGACGGCGTCGAGTACCGCCGCCTCCAGTCCCAGTTGCTCCATGAGCTCACACGCCTGGCCCGCAGCGTCGTCGCCGCCCCAGCCAAGGACGGCCACGCGTCCGCCGGGCACGGCTTGCTGCGCTGTGATGGAAGAGGAAGCGGGATCGGCTTTGGACATGGGCATCATGGTAACAGCGGGAGATGAAGACGTCAGCGCGGTCGCCGGTACAGGCGACGGTGCCGGGCTGGGCGCAGCCACCGGCGCCTGTGCAGGTGCAGGTGCGGGTGCTGGTGCTGGTGCTTGCGGTGGTTCCGCCTCTGCAGTTGGGGCAGCCACCGGCGCGCTCGTCGGTACAGGCGACGGTGCCGGGATGGGCACAGCCACTGGCGCCTGTGCGGGTGGCGGCGGCGGTGGTGGTTCCGCCTCTGCAGCCGGAGCCGCCGCCGGTGCACTCGTCGGTACAGGCGACGATGCCGGGGCGGGCGCAGACACTGGCGCCTGCGCAGGTGCAGATGCAGGTGGCGGCGGTTCCGCCTCTGCAGCCGGGGCAGCCGCCGGCGCGGCAGCGGCCCGGCCCTCAAGGCGCTCCGTCAGGAGCTTCTTGGCCGCATTCAGATGGGCGATGGCCCGATCGATCCCATGCTTGACTTTTTGCTGGCGCTCCTCGACCGAGTAGCGGTCGCCGAAGGTCGTATCCAGGAAGAAGTCCTGTGTCGCCACGGCGTACTGCCTGTACTCAGGCGTACCCACGCCGAAGCTGTCGGCAAGGGTGGCGTTGATTTTCTTTTGCAAGGCCTCCATGCTCGAGTCCCAGCCATCCTGTGCGACCGAGACATCGAAGGTCCGCAGCATCTTGACCTGCCGGTTGACCTTTTCGATCGTGTTCTTGATCGAGGCCTTGTCGTGGGCGCCAGCGGGTGGCGGTGTGTGTTTCTCGATGGACATGCAGCTTCCTTATGCGAGCAGCCTGCACTTTAACGCGTCCATGGCACGGACCCGAAGAAGCCCCGTGGCGCGGCCTACAAAATCAGCATCGCCCGGAAGTCATTGAATTGGTATTCGTCGGCCCGGTGATGACCAGATCACCCAGCGGCTCAAAGTAGCCATAGGCGCCGATGCGCCGCATCAGGTGCCGATCCGCTTGCTCAAACCAGACACGATCTCGCGCCACTTCTTTGTGCAGCGTTACCGCATGATGCGGGGGGCAAGAACTCATCATGGAATGTGATGAAATGCCTTCAGAAGGCCGGATCTGGGTCGACGTCGGCTGGCAATGCGAATAACTTGGTTGCTACTATTCAATTTATGAATAAGCAAACGCTGGATCTGAACCGCCTGAGGGTGTTTCGCGCCGTGTGGGAGCATCGCAATGTTTCGCGGGCGGCCGACGAACTGGGTGTCTCGCAGCCAACGGTGAGCCACGCCTTGCGCGAGCTGCGCCAGCATTTCAATGACCGGATCTTTGTACGTTCCCCGGGCGGCATGATGCCCACGCCTCTTGCGGAGACGATCTCCAAGCGCATCAGCCAGGCGCTCTCTATCCTGGAACATGGGTTGGAGCTTCTCGGAGAGTTCGACCCCTCGTCCAGCCGCAGGGAGTTCACCATCGTGATGACGGATATCGCGGAAGCGATCATCCTGCCGCGCATCCTCGAGCTGTGCCGGCGTGACGCCCCTTTCATCGCGTTCCGTGCCTCCAGTTGCCCACGGAGAGCGTGCTGGCGACGCTGCGGGACGGCGCGGCCGACGTGGGCCGGGCGATGCAGCAGGTGTTCGTCACCGGCCCGGAAGGATTCACGCGGGCTGCTGACTGAACACCATCAGCGCGGTGGCAGCCAGGGCGATCAGGGCGATCAGGGCGATCAGGGCGATTCTGGCCCAGAGCAGCATCGGCGTGCAGGGCTCTGTTATTGCGCGCTTTGCAAGAGCATGGCACCGGCCGCGGCCACCAGCGTGCCGCCGCTGCGTAACCAGTTGCGGCCGGCCGGCTGCTCGAGTACGAGCAAGCCAGTCACCGCGCCCGCGACATGCAGCCCCGCGGTCGTCAGTAAGAAGCCGGCGGCGTAGCCGAGCTTGTCAGCGCTGAGGGGCATCTCTGCACCATGGACATAGCCATGCGCCAGGCCGAAGAGCAGTGCCGCAGCGCACGCGACCGGCCATGCCGTGCGGCTTGCCAGGGCAATGGCGCCACCGAGGACCAGAACGGACATCGCGACGATCGACTCGACAGCGGGCACCTGCCACTGCTGGCCCCCCGCGACACTGCCCACGGCCATGGCAGCGACGAAGGCCAGAGGCACGACAAACAATGCGCGGCCGCCCAATTGAGCGCTCCACAGACCGACGGCCACCATGGCCAGCATGTGGTCTACGCCCGTCAGCGGATGCATCCATCCATTGCCCGAGAAACCGTGCGCCAGGCAGGGTTCCGTGGCGCCGGCGAGCGCCAGGAGGGCCGCTGCGTGCCTGAGGGCCTTCATTAGATAACCTCCTGAGGTATTCGCCTTGGGAGCGGCCCGGCGGCTCACGACACCACCTGTACCGCGCGCCGGCGTTGCTCGTCCACGGTCGTGACGAGGGCCATGATCGCCGGGATCATAGGAAACAGCACGGTGTACATGCCGGAAAAATATTCGTAGCCGATGCCGAACTTGTTCATGGCCACGAGGGGAAACAGCAGCAGGTGGGTGGGCTCGCCCAGGATCATCCCCACGATGAAGAACCAGAACACGAAGTTGCCCAGAGGCTGGCGCTTCCACAGGCTCCACGCGGCGAAGAACCATACGACCGGCCCGACCAGGCCGATCAACACGATGTAGTCGTGATCGTTCCAGGGCTTGCCCGAAGGGGACGCGATGCCCTGATTGAACGAAGTCAGGGCCTCGTCGCCCACGTGCACGTAGAAGAGCGTGAGCAGCAGCAGGTACATGGGCACCGCCCAGGCCGGGTCGGCGGGCCGCAACGCGGTGGTGAGACGCCAGCCGACCAGCCCACCCACCATGGAACCGACGACGATCAACAATGGCAAGAGGCCCGCCTGGCGCATGAGCGCAACGGCATACACCGTCACCAGGCTGGCAAAGAGCAGGATCCACAGGTTGCGTTGGCGCAGCGTGAGCGTGCTCGCGGACGATGCCCGGACCGGTGTCGCCTGCGGGCGCAGCAGGCGCTGGCAGGTGACAGCGCCCGCAAAAATCTGCGCGACCGCAACCAGCGCGCTGCCGAAGTACAGGGTGTCGTACGCTACCCCGGCCCTCCACTGCGGCGCGAACTGCATCAGGCCATCGGCGATGGC
>DASXRN010000089.1:0-7462 GCA_036506595.1 Polaromonas sp.
CAGAACCTCCAGGTCAGCGGCGGTTAAAGCATATTGCGTCTTTGCAATCATAAATTTCTTTTATGCCTATTTTCATTGCATAGATGCAATCCTACATTCAATGCCTCTTTCACTCCATCGCATCAACGCCATGAAAACCGACCACGCTATTTCCACATCCGCCCATGGCGCGGCACTGCTGCGCCTGGCACTTGGCGCCATGTGGGTCAGTCATGCCCTGCTCAAGGTGCTGGTGTTCACGCTGCCGGGCGCTGCCAGGTTTTTCGACTCGGTGGGCATTCCCGGCGTGCTGGTCTATCCGGTGGTGGCCGCCGAGCTGCTGGGCGGCGTGGCGATCTTGCTGGGCTTTTATGGCCGGCAGGTCTCGCTGTTGCTCACCCCCGTGCTGGCCGTCGCAGCCTGGGTGCATTGGCCCAATGGATGGGTGTTTTCCAGCGCCAACGGTGGTTGGGAGTACCCGCTGTTTTTGCTGGCGGCCTCCCTCGTCCACTGGTTGCTCGGCGACGGGCGCTGGGCGGCGCGCCGAAGCCCAGTGCTGGCCCCGACCTGAGCCACCACGCAAGACATGAAAGGTGAAACATGGAACTGACCCTGATCAGCCACACGCTGTGCCCCTATGTGCAGCGCGCGGCGATTGTGCTGGCGGAAAAGGGCGTGGCCTTTGAGCGGCGTGATGTGGACCTCGCCAACAAGCCGGACTGGTTCCTGGCTATCTCGCCGCTGGGCAAGACGCCGGTGCTGCTGGTCGGCAAGCAGCCGGTTTTCGAGTCGGCCGTGATCTGCGAGTACCTTGACGAGACCGTGGCGCCGCCACTGCATCCCGCGCAACCGCTGACCCGTGCCCGGCATCGCGGCTGGATGGAGTTTGGTTCGGCCGTGCTTAACATTGTCGGGAGCTTCTACAACGCGCCGGACGCCGCTGCTCTGCAGGCACGGCGCGAGGAACTCCTCGTGAAGTTCGCGCAGCTAGAGCAGGCTCTGCCGGACCATGGCCCCTATTTCGCAGGCGAAAAATTCAGCATCGTCGATGCCGTGTTCGGCCCGGTGTTCCGCTACTTCGACGTGTTCGAGCAGATCGGCGAGGCCGGCTTTTTCGACGCCACGGCCAAGGTCCGGGCCTGGCGCCATGCGCTGGCACAGCGGCCCTCGGTACAGCAGGCGGTATCGCCGCAGTACCCCGGGCTACTCAAGCAATTTTTGCGGGAGCGCCACTCGGAACTGTCGCGGCGCATGCTGTCTGCTCGCTAGGAGCCCGACAGGCTCATCGTGCGCAGCGAAGGGCCGCCCCGAGCAAGCACAGCCCCCTCGGGGGGCAGGGCAGTACGCGAAGCGACAAGCGTGGGGGTCTAACCACGTGGCTCTGACCAGAGCTTGCCGCCGGTGGCCCAATTCTCACGTTTGATGTCGGTGATGATGATGTCCACCGAATCGGGCTGGCCGCCCAGAATTTCAACGCTGACACGAGTGATCTCGGCCACCAGCTTTTTCTTTTGCTCGATGGTGCGGCCTTCCATCATTTCGACATGGTATGTGGGCATGGTTTCCTCTATGGGGGCAGTTACAGATAGCCTGATGATAAAAGCGTTTGTCGGCCCACGCTGACACGGCGACAAGCCAGACTCACCGTGATGCCGCCTGCAAGCGTGGGACACTGCAAGTGATTTCCCCTTTGCTTTTCCTGATTGCCCGCCCTTGTCCTCCAACATGCCTTCAAACCCGCCAGATTTGCCGCCGCCGCCGCCGCCGCCGCCTCCGCCTTTACTGGCCGGGCGCAACTACCACTGCCAATGCGGCCAGCCGGTCTTTTTTCGCAACAGCACCTGCCTGGCTTGCGGCACGCCGCTGGGCTATGACTGTGAGAAAGGCATTGTGTTGCCGCTGATGCCGGGGCCGCAGGAAGGAAGCTGGCAGCGATGGCAGGCCTCGGCCGCACCGGCAAACACCTCGCAGGTTTATAAGCGCTGCCTCAACCTGTCCACCCCGGCGTCGTGCAATTGGCTGATTCCGCTGGAAGACCCCCATGACATGTGCCGGGCCTGCCGGCTCAACCGCACCATTCCCGACCTGACCGACCCGGACAACGGCCAACTGTGGGGCCTGCTGGAGCTGGCCAAGCGCCGCCTGGTGTCGTCGCTGATTCTGCTCGGGCTGCCGGTGGCTTCGCGCATCAGCGAAGACAGCGAGCGCGGCTTGATGTTTGACTTTTTGCGCTCGCCCGCAGGCGGCCCGCATGTGATGACCGGCCACCACACAGGACTGATCACCGTCAATGTGGACGAAGCCGATGACGCCCAGCGCGAAGCCGTGCGCAAGGCCCTGCGCGAGCCCTATCGCACTTTGCTGGGGCATTTTCGCCATGAGGTCGGGCATTATTACTGGGCCCGGCTGGTGCAGGGCACGGCGTGGATGGAAGGCTTCAGAACGCTGTTTGGCGATGAAACCCGGGACTATGCCGCCAGCCTGCGGCAGAACCATGAGCAGGGCCCGCCCGCCCAGTGGTGGCTGCACTATGTCAGCGCCTATGCCAGCAGCCATCCGTGGGAAGACTGGGCCGAATGCTGGGCGCATTACCTGCACATGCGCGACAGCATTGATACGGCGCAGAGTTTTGGCCTGGCGATCGACCATGCGCAGCTGGAATTCACCCCGTTCACGCTCGATGCCCTGTACCAGCCCGAGCACCCGGATGCACAGCGCTTTCTGGGTTTTTTGAACGACTGGACGCGGCTGAGCACCCTGCTTAATGAAATGTCACGCAGCATGGGCCAGCCCGATTTTTATCCCTTTGTGCTGCCGCGCGAGGTCGTGGCCAAGCTGCATTTCATCCATTTGCTGGTTACCTCGGTGGGCGCCCAGGCCGCCCGGCTGCCCTCGCAGTTGTGAGCAAAACAGGCCGTTAGTCCAGTCAATACGGGCGCAGGAAGCTATGGAATCTATAGCGTCCGGCGTTAGCTTGCGGCGCTATCGTCCAGGTCTTTCATGGCCCAAGCGATGCGGGCGAATTCCGGTTTGAGTTGCTGGCGCGCCGCGCTCTCCAGCCGGGACAGGCTGCGGCTCAGGTTGATGCGGCGCGGTGACAAGGGCGCGCCGCGTGACGCAAACACGATGCAATTGCTTTTTTCAGGCGCCGGAATTTCGACCGCATTGCCGCCAAAGCTGCGCTGCAGCCGTTCGGCCCAGACCGGATAGTCCACATCGTCGTGATGCAGGTTGACGGCCAGTACGCCGTCGGGCGTCAGGGCGGCAAAGCAGTCGTCATAAAAACGCTGGGAGCACAGCGCGGCCGGCTGGCCTTCATGGTCAAAGCCATCGACCAGCAGCACGTCACAGCGGGCCGGCTGCGCGGCTACGAACGCGGCGCCATCGCCCAGGATGACCTGAAAGCGTTCATCATCATCGGGCACGGAGAAGTCGCGGCGCAGGGCGATCACATGCGGGTTGATCTCCAGCACCGTAAGGCGGCAGTCGGGCAGCTGGCGGTAGCAAAACTTGGCCAGCGAGCCGCCGCCCAGCCCGACCATGACGATGTGGGCGGGGGCCTGCTGGAACAGCAAAAACCCCATCATGGTGCGGGTGTAGTCGACGTCGAGCTGCCAGGGGCTGGCCTTGTTCATCCGGCTTTGCAGTTCGCCCAGGGTGAAATGCAGCGACTTGGCGCTGCCGTCGTCGCACACAAAGGGTTTGACGTGGGGCTCGGTCTGCGGCGGGAGGTCGGCGGGCGAAGGGGCGGTAAGGCTGGGCCACTGCATGCTTGAAGATCCGTCAGCTAGGCCAAGATGGCACAAAATCTATGCGTAAAAAGGCTGTTGCCCAAGGCGGGCTATGGGTGTGGCAAGCCTGAGCCGGTGCTGCCAAGGCTGTGCGGGACTAGGTCGTTGTGTGTTCAGTCTACGCCAGCCGCCACCTGCGCGGCGACCGCATCGAGCGCCTGCGCCACCACGCCGTGGCTGTCGACCGGCCTGAGCAGCCGCTCCCGGATCAGCCGCTCGCAGCTTCGTTTGGTCATGGAGTGCGGCTGGCCGCCGTGGCTCACAAACATGAACAGCGTGCCCTTGGTGCTGGCCCAGATCAGCTGGGCGCGCAGCCAGCGTTGTTTTGAATACAAATCGACCCAGTGGCCTGCCTGCAGGCTCAGCAGGGTCTGTTCGGCTTGGGCCGGGGTGATCTCGGTGTGGATGTCGGTATTGATGTCGGCGGCCTGGGCTGGCGCGTTGTCGCCCGCCTCTTGTGCGGGCGCTGCAGGGTTTGTTTCGGCCTCGTCTTGGGCGGCGGTTTGCTGCACCGCCGGCTCCAGTGTCTCTTCCTGCTCAAGCGGCGTGAGTTCACCGTGTACGGTGGCCAAGGTGTCTTCAAAGCCGGCGTCGTCCAGATCGTCACGGTCCAGCCAGCGCTGTGCGGCCGCTTTGGCGCGGCGTTGCTCGGGCGTGGCCGGCGGTTCGTCGGATTCCAGCGGCATCGCGCCAGAGTCCAGTGCCATCGCGTCAGAGTCCAGTGCCATCGCGCCAGACTCCTCGGCATCACGCTGGCTTTTCAGGCGGCGCAGCTTGAGCACGGGCTGGTGCAGTTTCATCAGCATGTCAAAAAATTCTTCGTTTTCGCGCGGATCCTGCCCCAGCAAGTCCAGCCCGGTGTGCAGCTTGCCCAGCAGGCTGGGGATCATCTCGAACAGCTTGGCCGGCCGCTGCAGCGTCACGTCCTGCTTCACGCTCCAGATCAGGTCGGGTACCACCGAGCCAAAGCCCAGGGGGTCAACTTGGTTGCGGGTGTCGGTAAGCCGGGCATGGGCCATGGCCAGCGCCCACGGACCGAAGAGAAAATCGAGCACCCGGCCCGGCACCTTGTCCAGGTCGGAACGCGTGCTCAATTCAAAGGCGATCTGGTCGGCCTTCGTCTGGCGCTCTTCGGCAAAGCGCAGGGCCTGCACCAGCTTGTTGCGGCTTTCGGCCTCCAGCTGATCCTGCTCGTCCCAGCCGTATTCGAGCTGGGCCAGGGCCATGTCGAAAGGCTGCGCGTCGTCAATGGCCTGCCCGTTGAGCGCATTGAAGGCGCGGGTCACCGGTTCGAAAAACGTCAGGAACTCAGGGCTGGATTCGTCGTTGTACTTGAAGCTGCGCTGCGCCACGCGCTCGATGAGGCGCCGGCCCGCATGACCTTCGTCATCGAAAAAGCGTGGGTCCACCATGGCCAGGCGCAGCAGCGACGGCTCAAGGGCCACGATGGCCTCGCGCACCGGGACCAGCAGCCGGGAATCCTGCGCCACCTGGTCGACCAGTTTGCGCACCACCTCCATTCCCAGCACCTGCCCGACCTGCCGGGCTTCCTTCTTGAGCTGGGTACGGAGAATGTCGCGTTCCCGGGGGCGGCTGTAAGACCCCCACATCTCCTGGTTGAGCTGGCTGCGTTCATCGACAAGACGCTGGGGACGGTCGACGGCCGGCACCTTCGGGTTGCCGGCTTGCGGAGCGTCGCGTGAACCGGTCAGCGGTGCCAGCGTCGATTCGCGCGCGGCTTTCAGCGCCAGCAACTCTTCTTCTATGGTGGCGTAATAGGCTGGCGCCAGACCGCGGTTGGCGTTGCTGCCGCCATTGACCAGGAAATCATGGAACATGCCGTCCTTGACTTCGGGGTCGGACAAGTCGGCATACTGCGAGGGGCGAGGGGTCATGAGCTCGTCGGACACATAACCGCCCGGCGGGAGGGGCGTCGTCATGCCGGCGCCACCGTTGCCGGAGTCCGGCCCGGGGCCGATCTTGTTGCTTCCCCGGCCCTTGCCGCCACTCGCAGGCGTATGCCGGACCCGGTAGTCGGCACCCTTGATTTTGGCCAGTTCAAGCTGATTGACCATCCGCTCATACACCAGCGTGAGCTCGCGCCCCAGCGGGTCGGCCAGATACTTGAGCCACAGCGAGGTGATGGCCGGCTCGCTGGACGCGGCAAAGACCATCTCGCGCAGCGTTTGTGCAAAGACCTCCGGGCGCAGCGGATTGAGCTCCGGCTGCACATTGGGCAGGCCTTGAACGGCGCTGATCAGCATATTGAGTTCGGCCAGGGGCTGCTCAACGAGCGGCAAAATTTGCTGCAGCAGCCGTGATGATTCGATCGCCTGCGATACATAGGCATCGTCTACCAGTGAAAAGGCATCGGGCGATGCAAGCGCAGGGGTCGAAGTGCCCGCCTGCTTTGTCGGTACCGGGCCGCTCTTGAATGCGGCGAGCAAATCGGCCGGGTATTGGGCGCTCCAAGCCGGCTTGTTTTTCAGCAACTCGCGCCAGGCCGCGGACAGCTCATCGCGCTCGGGCACTTTCACGCTTTGGGTTTCAGCAACCTGAAGTGCCGCAACCGCGTTTTCAATACAACGCTCCAGCGCGGGCCGGGCCGCCTGGGCGGCCTGCTGCAGGCATGATTGAAGAACGTCAGGTTGCGAAGCCATCTGAAGCGGGATTCCCGGGAAAATTTGGTTGATTGCGCACAGCCAGCCCGCGTCCATCTGGCTAGCCGAAGGCGCAGGACGGCCTAGGTTAAGGGGGCAATGGGGATTGCATGGAGGTGTTTGCAAATTGTTTCAATTGGTTTCGAATGTATACGTGCCTTTTGGGCCCGGTCCGGTGCCGCCCATCGGCTATCGACGGACCGCCGCGCCGGGCGCTTCGCGGCCACGGCTTGCGCAAAAATACATGCAAAAAAAAGATAGCGGTAACATAATGGCATGAAAGCGCCTGCGCAGTCCCTCAAAAAAACCGTTCGAGCCGCCAGGCCGGGCACGGGCGGCATAACCCTCAACGACGTGGCCAGGCTGGCCGGCGTGTCGGCCATCACCGTCTCGCGCGCGCTCAACACGCCGGCCAGCGTGTCGCCCGATACGCTGGAGCGTGTGCGCAGCGCCATCTCGCGCAGCGGTTACGTGCCCAATCTGGTGGCGGGCGGGCTGGCCTCTAACCGCAGCCGTTTGGTGGCGGCGCTGGTGCCGACCATCGCCGGACCGGTGTTCCTGGAGACCATCCAGGCGCTGACCGATGCGCTCGCGGAAGCCGGCTGCCAGCTGATGCTGGGCCAGAGCGGTTATAGCGGCGCACGCGAAGACGCGCTGCTCGACGCCATCATCGGGCGGCGACCCGATGGCATTGTGCTGACCGGCATCATGCATTCGGCCGAAGGGCGCAAACGCTTGCTGGCGTCCGGCATTCCGGTGGTCGAAACCTGGGACATCACGCCGACACCGATTGACATGATTGTGGGTTTCTCCCACGAGAAAGTCGGTGTGGCGGTGGCCGACTACCTGTACGGCCAGGGTTTTCGCAAACCCGGCATTGTGACCGCCAGCGATGAGCGCGCGATGCGGCGCCGGGCCGGGTTTGAGCAGCGCCTGGCCGAGCTGGGCGTGCAGGGCGTGCCGGTGTGCGAGGTGCCTGCGCCGTCGTCCCTGGCCAATGGGCGGGCCGGCTTTGCCGAGCTGCGCGCCAGG
>DASXRN010000090.1:0-8360 GCA_036506595.1 Polaromonas sp.
TCACGCTAAAACGGGAGTGCGAAGGACGAATGCCGGGAGGCAGTGCAAGGCGCGGTGAGCGCCGTGTAGCCTGGCTACACCAGCGAGCCGCAACGCCGCAATGCGCCCGGCATTCGTCCTTCCCTTCGGGTTGGTCCCTCATGCGGCGTCTGCTTTGTCGGTCGGCTTGCAAATAGCCCTGCTATTTGCCGCGCAGCCCTTCGCGCATCCATCCGCATGAGGTACCAACGCATCTCCCGTTTTAGCGTGAACAGGCCCTAACATCAGGGGCTTGTTTCACCCATCCATCAAGGAATCAAGGACAACACCATGAAGCTGTACTACTCCCCCGGCGCCTGTTCCCTGTCACCGCACATCACGCTGCACGAGGCTGGCCTGAAGTTCGAGCATGTGCTGGCCCCAACCAAAACCCACCAGCTCGAAGACGGCACCGACTACTACAGCATCAACCCGCTGGGTTATGTGCCGCTGCTGGAACTCGACGACGGCACGCGCCTGACCGAAGGCCCGGCCATCGTGCAGTACATCGCCGACCTGGTGCCCGCCAAAAACCTCGCCCCCGCCAACGGCACCGTTGCACGCGCCAAGCTGCAGTCCTGGCTCCACTTCATCGGCACAGAGCTGCACAGGGGCTTTAGCCCACTGTTCAACCCGGCCACCCCCGCAGACTACAAAACCGTGCTTATCGACAAACTGCAGTCGCGCCTGAAGTGGGTGGACGAGCAGCTGGCTGGCAAGCAGTATTTGATGGGCGACGCTTTTAGCGTGGCCGACCCCTACCTCTTCACCGTAACCAACTGGGCCACCTTCGTCGGCATGGACATTTCCGGTTTTGCCAACATCGCCGCCTTCCGCGAGCGCGTGGCCGCCCGCCCCGCCGTGCAAACCGCGATGAAAGAAGAAGGCCTGCTGAAGTCATAAGCAAGCCCGGCACCCGGTCGCCTGCACCATGCCCCTGCGCGCATGGGCTGGTGGCCTAGCACGAATCCAGCAGCCCGTGTTGCGCAAGCCAATTCATATCGGCTCACACTCAGGGCTGTTTTCAATTCTGGATACCCAACATGCTTTCTTCTACGCCCTCTTCCTCTTCCTCGCCCTCATTATTCGACGCCACCCAGGCCGGTGACTTGCAGCTGGCCAACCGCATCGTGCTGGCACCGCTCACGCGCAACCGCGCACCAGGCGCCATTCCCGTGCCCCTGATGGCCGAGTACTATGCCCAGCGCGCCAGCGGCGGCCTGCTGATCACCGAGGCCACGGCCATCAGCCACCAGGGCCAGGGCTATGCCGACGTGCCCGGCCTCTATGGCACCGAACAGCTCGACGGCTGGAAGCACGTCACGCAAGCAGTGCACGACGCCGGCGGCAAGATTGTGGTGCAGCTCTGGCATGTGGGCCGCGTTTCGCACACCGAACTGCAGCCGGGCGGCGGCCAGCCCGTGGCGCCCTCGGCCATCACCGCCAAAACCAAGACCGTGCTGATCAAGGACGGCGTGCCCACTTTTGTAGAGACTTCAGCCCCGCGCGCGCTCCAGGCCGACGAGTTGCCCGGCATCGTGTACAGCTACCAGACCGCGGCGCGCAATGCGGTGGAAACCGCCGGCTTTGACGGCGTGGAAATCCACGGCGCCAACGGCTATTTGCTTGACCAGTTCCTCAAAAGCGGCTCCAACCAGCGCGGCGACGATTACGGCGGCAGTATCGAGAACCGCGCCCGCCTGCTGCTCGAAGTAGTGCGCGCCATCACCAGCGCCATTGGCGGCGGCCGCACCGGCATTCGCCTGTCGCCCGTCACGCCGGCCAACGACGTGCACGATGCCGATCCGCAGCCGCTGTTTGACTATGTGGTGCGGCAACTCGCCACGCTGAACCTGGCCTACATCCACGTCATTGAAGGCGCCACCGGCGGTGAGCGCGAGCTGCCCGACCGGCCGTTTGACTACGCGGCCCTCAAGGCCGCCTACCGCGAAGCCGGCGGCCAAGGCGCCTGGATGGTCAACAACGGCTACGACAAGACGCTGGCCGAGCAAGCGGTGGTGAACGGCGCCGACCTGGTCGCCTTTGGCAAGCCCTACATCGCCAACCCGGATCTGGTGGAGCGCCTGCGCCGCAATGCGCCGCTCAACACACCCGACAAAACCACCTTTTACGGCGGCGGCGCCAAGGGCTATACCGACTACCCGGCGCTGGCCTGATTTACCCCTTCAGGCGTTGCCCAAAGGAGCCCCCAGCCCAATCGGCGCGGGGGTTTTCATCACGATACGGGTAAACAGGCGGTCAAACGCCGGGTCACGCGGACAAGAACCGGCAAGGGGATCGCGGTTGCTGCCAAAAGCGGCGTCCAGTTCATGCCAGTCGGCGGCGTTCAGCGCTTTCTCGGCCGCAGGCAGGATCACGGTTTCTTCGAGCTTCATGTGCTCCAGGTAAAACGCCACATACGCACGCGCTGCCGTCTCGAACACCGGCCTGCGCGTTTCGCCCAGCAGCTCCCACGCGATCAGCTGGTGCTGAAGCGCACGCACCGCCAGCTCACCGCTGATATGGTCGTGCTCCAGGCGCGCCACCGCCTCCATCGTCTCCGGTGCCACCCGCACGACCTTGGGAAACAGCAGATTCGATTCTTTAGGATGGTGCTGTCGCTCCGGGAACTCGTCGATGTAAAACAGCATGGCGCGCAGCACGTCAAAAAACGTTTCCGGCGCATCGCCGGGCCCGTGATCCAGCATCATCAAAATGGATTGAAGCACGGCGGACAGCGAGGCGTGCTCGTCGCGAATCACGCGCAGGGTTGCATGGACCATGGATTTCTCCTCAGGGAAAATTCAATGGCCTCCAGCATCCCACCAGCTCTGCGGGCGCGCCTTGATTCAGATCAACTCAACGCCTCAAGAAAGGCCACCCGGGGCTAGTGCACCAGTGCAAGCCCCTGCAGCGCCGCCTGCTGCGGGTCCACCGCCAGCGTGACGGCGCTGACCACGGCCACGCCATCAACGCCGCAGGCCATCACGCCGGGCAGGCGCTCCAACGAAATGCCGCCTATCGCCACCACCGGATAGGGTGCGGCCTGGGCCGCCCAGAGTTTTAAGCGCTCCAGGCCGACCGGCTCATAAGGCATGACCTTGAGCGTGGTCGGGTAGATCGGGCCAATCGCCAGGTAGGACGGTTGCACGGCATGGGCGCGCGCCAGCTCGGCCGGCGTGTGCGTGCTCAGGCCCAGCCGCAGGCCGGCATCGCGCAAGGCCTTGATGTCAGCCGTGTCCAGATCCTCCTGGCCCAGGTGCACGCCATAGGCGCCAGCGGCCAGCGCCAGCCGCCAGTGGTCGTTGATGAACACCTGCGCGCCCGGCACGGCGCGGCCCGCTTCTACGGCGGCTCGCACCTCGCGTTCAATCTCCGCAGGCGTGTGGCCCGCCGCCTTGATGCGCAGCTGGATCGTGCGCACACCCCAGCCCAGCAGGCGCTGCACCCAGGCGGCGTCGGGCACCACGGGATAAAAACCAATGGGGCCGGTGAGCGTGGCAAAAGCATCTGTATTCATGGCGATCTTTATTTTCTAGGGGGCGTGCCAGAACGGAACGCCAACCGTTGGCGTGGATGCCTGCGCCGCGGCACGCTCGGGCATGGGGGTCGATTCGTAAGCGGCGCGGCCTGCCGCCACACCATCGGCAAAGGCGCGCGCCATGCGCACCGGGTCACCGGCCTGCGCCACGGCGGTGTTGAGCAGCACGGCATCAAAGCCCAGCTCCATCACCTGTGCGGCATGCGAAGGCCGGCCCAGGCCGGCGTCCACCACCAGCACCGCATCGGGCAGGCGGCGGCGCATCGTCTCCAGTGCGTAGGGGTTTAAGGGTCCGCGGCCGGTGCCAATCGGTGCGGCCCAGGGCATCACCGCAGCACAGCCGGCATCGCGCAGGCGCTGGGCCATCACCAGGTCGTCGGTGGTGTAGGCAAACACCGCAAAGCCCTCGCGCGCCAGCACCGTGGCGGCTTGCAAGGTGGCCTGCGTGTCCGGCTGCAGCGTGTAGTCGTCGCCAATCACTTCCAGCTTGATCCACGGGGTGCCGAAAATCTCGCGTGCCATCTGCGCCAGCGTGATGGCTTCTTCGGCGCTGTGGCAGCCCGCCGTGTTGGGCAGGATGTGGCAGCCCAGCGCCTGGATGCGTTGCCAGAAGCTGGTGCCGCCGCCGCTCTCGGGCTGCAGGCGGCGCAGGCCCACGGTCAGCACCTCGCAGCCGCTGGCGCGCACGGCGTCGTTCAAGACCTGGGGCGACGGGTAATGCGAGGTGCCCAGAAAAAAGCGGCTGGACAAGGTGGTGCCGGCCACGCTCCAGGGTTTGCCGTGCGCGATTGAAGATACAGCGGATGTGGTCATAGCAGTGGTTCCACAGAGGCGGCGCCATGCCAGCAGACGCAGCGGAACTGGCTCCGCCAGGCCGCAAGCGTCGCCCCCTGCAAAGGGGCTGAGGGGCGGGCTCCAAGCCTGCCTGCGCAGGCTTGGACGACCCCGAAGAGCAAGGCCTCTGGCCGCAGCACGGGAGTCTTGCACGAAGTGAGCATACGGCGGGGGTGTTCCATATCTAGCCTCCGGTAATCGGCGTCACCACATCAATGCGGTCGCCGTGGTGCAGGGTGCATTCGGGCCACTGCGGGCGCGGCACAAATGTGCTGTTGATGGCGCAGGCCATCGCGCCCTGCAGCGCATAACCGCGTGCCAGCAGCAGCGCCTGCAGCGTGAGCGCCTCGGTCTCAATGCGCTCGCCGTTCAGGGAAATTTCAAGCGTCTTCAATTCGGTTGTCATGTCAGTGCTCATAACGTCAACAGTTTATGGACCAGGTCATCCACCAGCGCAGGCGCGCACAGATAACCATGCCGGTACAGGCCATTGATATGCCACACGCCGCCCCGCAGCGCCACCTTGGGCCGGTGGTCGTCCAGCGCCGGGCGCAGGGCGGCGGCCAGGCGCAGCACGCGCGCCTCGCCAAAGGCCGGGTGCAGGCTGTGCAGCGCACTGCCCAGCTCCAGCGTGGAGCGCAGCGTCACCGGGCCGGTGTCTTCCGATTCGAGCTCGGTCGCGCCGACCACAAACTGGTGCTTCGGACGCGGCGCCACATAGAGCTGGTAGCGCGGGTGCATCAGGCGTACCGGGCGCTGCAAGCTGATGCCGGCGCATTCCACCGTCAGCACCTCGCCGCGCACGCCGCGCAACTGCGGCCATTGCGCCTTGCTGCCGACACCGCGTGCATCGACCGCCACATCGACGGTGTGCACCTCGTCAGCGCACACCATGCGGCCCTCTTCGACCCGCGCAACCGCCTGCCCTTCGAGCCAACGCACACCGAGCCGGTCGATCTCTGCGGCCAGCGCCGCCATCCACTGGTCGTTGGCGAGCTGGCCTTCGCCCTCAAGAAACAGCCCGCCACCAAAACGTCCGGCCAGCGCCGGCTCATGCTGCGCCAGCGTCTGGGCGTTCAAGGCATGCACCTGCGCACGGCAAGCCTCGGGCAGTTTGTGCTGCAGCAGGCGCGTGAAATGCTCCAGCGAAGCCTGATCGGGCGCATGCGCCACCACCAGCGTGCCTTGCTGGCGAAAGTACACAGGCTCGTTGCCCGACTCCGCCAGCTCGGCAATCCACTGCGGCCACAGCTGCATCGAGCGCTGGCCCAGCGCAAACACCACTTCGTCGGACACGGCCAGCTCGGCCAGCGGCGACAGCATGGCCGCCGCCGTCATGGACGCGGTGGCCAGGTCATCGCGCTGGCGCGCATCAAACAGGCTCACGCGGCAGCCCGCGCGCAGCAGCCGCCAGGCCAGCGTGCGGCCGGCCAGGCCTGCGCCTGCGATGCCGATGTGCAGAGAGCTCATGCTTGCGGCCCTTTCAAACGCCAAGCTTCAAGAATAAATCTCGTTGCCGCCCTGACGGAACTCCTGCGCCTTCTCCTCAAACCCGCTGTTGATTTGCATGATGGGGATCACGCCTGCTGCCGCCGTGGCGGCCGGGATCAAGGTCGTCGTCGCGGGATTCAGGCGCGCAAACTCACGCACCTCCTGCGAAATCTTCATCGAGCAAAACTTCGGCCCGCACATCGAGCAGAAATGCGCCACCTTGGCGTTCTCCTTGGGCAGCGTTTCGTCGTGGTAGGCCATGGCCGTGTCGGGGTCGATGGCCAGGCGGAACTGGTCTTCCCAGCGGAACTCAAAACGCGCCTTGGAGACCGCGTTGTCCCACATCTGCGCGCCCGGGTAGCCCTTGGCCAGGTCGCCCGCGTGGGCGGCAATCTTGTAGGCAATCAGGCCCTGCTTCACGTCGTCGCGATTGGGTAAACCGAGGTGCTCTTTCGGCGTTACATAGCACAGCATGGCCGTGCCATACCAGCCGATGTTGGCCGCGCCCATGGCGGAAGAAATATGGTCGTAGCCCGGCGAGATGTCGGTGATCAGGGGGCCCAGCGTGTAGAACGGTGCCTCGTAGCAAGCCTCGAGCTGCTTGTCGACGTTTTCCTTCACCAGCTGCAGCGGCACATGGCCGGGGCCTTCGATCATCACCTGCACGTCGTGCTTCCAGGCGATCTGCGTCAGCTCGCCCAGCGTGTGCAGTTCAGCAAACTGCGCCTCGTCATTCGCGTCGGCAATCGAGCCCGGGCGCAGGCCATCACCGAGCGAGAAGTAGATGTCGTAGGCCTTCATGATCTCGCAGATGTCTTCAAAGTGCTCGTACAAAAAGCTCTCTTTGTGGTGCGACAAACACCACTTGGCCATGATGGAACCACCGCGCGAGACGATGCCGGTCAGGCGATTGGCGGTCAGCGGCACATAGGCCAGGCGCACACCGGCGTGAATGGTGAAGTAGTCCACGCCCTGCTCGGCCTGCTCGATCAGCGTGTCGCGGAAAATTTCCCAGGTCAGGTCTTCGGCCTTGCCGTTGACCTTCTCCAGCGCCTGGTAAATCGGCACCGTGCCGATCGGCACCGGCGAGTTGCGCAAAATCCATTCGCGCGTTTCGTGGATATTCTCGCCGGTCGAGAGGTCCATCACGGTGTCGGCGCCCCAGCGAATCGACCAGACCAGCTTGTCGACTTCTTCCTCGATCGAAGACGTCACGGCCGAGTTGCCGATGTTGGCATTGACCTTGATCAGGAAGTTGCGGCCGATGATCATCGGCTCGCTCTCCGGGTGGTTGATGTTGTTCGGAATCACGGCACGGCCGCGTGCCACTTCGTCGCGCACAAACTCGGCGGTGATTTCTTTGGGAATCGATGCGTTAAACGAATGGCCCAACTTGGGCAGGCGCTCAGTCGCCAGGCGCTCGGCCAGCTGCGCGCGCACCAGGTTTTCACGCACGGCAATGTATTCCATCTCCGGCGTGATGATGCCTTTGCGCGCATAGTGCATTTGCGAGACGTTGGCGCCGGCCTTGGCGCGGCGCGGCACCGGCGCATGCGCCATGCGCAATGCGCTCAGGGCCGGGTCGTTCAGGCGCTCGCGGCCATAGGCGCTGCTGATGCCGGGCAGGGCTTCAGTGTCGGCGCGCTCGTTGATCCAGGCGCCGCGCAGCGGCGGCAGGCCGCGCGTGATGTCGATAGTCGCGGCCGGGTCGGTGTACACGCCCGAGGCGTCATACAGGCGCAGCGGCGGGTTGGCTTCGCGGCGCGGCTCGCCCTTGCCTTCGTGCACCATGGTGTCGGTCAGCGTGACCTCGCGAAACGGCACGCGAATGTCGGGACGCGAGCCCTCGAGGTAAATTTTGGCAGAGCCGGGAAAAGGCGTGCGCGTGATGCGGCTTGCGAGGTCGTTGGTGTCAACGGTGAGGCGGGTTTTGGCCATGGCTTGAGTCTCCAGGAACTCCGGAATATCCGGAAGGTGGTGGGGTGCCTGCCTGGGGAGCCGGGAGTTTCGCCATGAACCGCTGGGGAGCGGGGGCGGGGAGCCGGAGCCAAATGCCATGTTTCCTACGCGGGGATGATCCCGATCAGGTTCAGCGGGTCTCGCATTTGCGATCTCAGCCTCAGACAAAACATCTTTGGCACCCCGACAAGCTGCCTGCATTGTAAGCAAATCGGCCTTTTCCGCAAATACCCGCAAATAAAGGGCTTAAAACGGCGGCGAATCCTCCCCAACTGCCGCCAGCACAGGGGGCGCAGCCGCATTCATCACCAGCTCACCGCCCAGCGCCTCCAGCAAATCGGGAATCAGCTTGCGGATTTCCCCGGTGGCAATGGCGGCGTCGGCATCAAAGCGGTCGGCCTTGCTGGCGGAGGCATCGTCGTCAAACACGCCGTCGACAAACGCCAGCTTCTTGATCTGCAGCGTGTCGGTCAGCAAAAACGACACCCGGCCTTCCCAGGTCATGGCCAGCCGCGTC
>DASXRN010000091.1:0-39497 GCA_036506595.1 Polaromonas sp.
TGCCGCCCGGCATCAGCTTTAACGCGTTGTCGCCCAAAGCCCTGGCCGCCAGTCGCGTGGCCAAGCTGCCCAAGGCTTTCTGGGCCTGGGACGAGATCGTCGAGATGAACAGCACCGGCTATTGGCCCTATACGCCCAACACCAACCTGCTCTACGGTTTGGCCGAGGCGATGGACATGATTCTGGAAGAGGGGCTGGACAATGTATTCGCCCGCCACCTGCGACTCGGTGCCGCCTGCCGTGAAGGCGTGCGTGCTTGGGGCCTGGAGATCCAGTGCATCGAGGAAGCCTGCCATTCCCCCGTGCTCACCGGCGTGATGATGCCCGACGGCGTGGATGCCGACCAGGTGCGCAAGCTGGTCTATGAGCACTTCAATATGTCCCTGGGCGCCGGCCTGGGCAAGCTGAAGGGCCGTATGTTCCGTATCGGCCACCTCGGCGAATGCAACGACCTCACCCTGATGGCGACCTTGAGCGGTTGCGAGATGGGCCTGCAGCTGGCCGGTGTTCCGCTGCAGGGCAGCGGCGTTGTGGCGGCCATGGCGCACCTGCAATCGACCGCACAAGCGACCGCGCGGCATCCGGTGGAATGAGCGCCTCATACCTCGGTACGGCGTGCCTGCCGGCGCCGTAGCGCCATGTTGTATCGCGTGACTGCACCGCCCGTGCGGTCCCGCCTCTTTGCCAAGCTCTCGCAGTTTCACCCCACGATAAGGAGTTAGTCATGTCCCTTCGACACCGTCTCTAATCGACAAGCCATTCAGGCACGCAAGGCCCCGCATACAACGCCAGCACTGGAGTGAACGACGCAAAGAGAATCTTCACGGCTGAGCTTAAGCCACCAAACGATCCCGGTGACAAATAGTCCGAGGCACACCTCGGCGAACCCCAACCTTACAGGAGACAAACATGGGTGCAGAAATAACGGCGCAAACGTCGAATTCCCCGCAACAGCATGAGCTTGATCGGGCGATGGACGATATCGGTGTAACGGCTTCTCATAAAAAAATCATCTTCATGATCATGCTCGGCGTGATGTTCGACGTATTCGAACAGAACGCCGTGGGATTGATCGGACCCATGTTGCGCGAGCAATGGGGCATTTCGATAGCACAAGTAGGTTTCCTCAATACCCTGACCTTCAGTGCCGCCGCGTTCGGGCGCATCGCCTCGGGCTATATCGCCGACCGGTACGGCCGGCGCACGATGCTGAGCGCCAACCTGCTGCTGTTCACGTTGGGCGCGATCATTTGTGCACTCGCACCGAATTACACGGTATTGGCAACGGGCCGGTTTATTGTCGGCATTGGCCTGGGGGGCGAGATTTCCATTGCCGTGACGATGCTGGCCGAACTGTGCTCGACCCGCTTTCGCGGTACCGCGGTGGGCCTTGTCAGCGTGGGGAGCGGCGGGTTAGGCAATATGCTGGCGCCGGCATTCGGCTTGGCTGTATTCGCCATGTTCCCGGGACCGGACAGCTGGCGCTGGCTGTTCGGCTGCCTGGTCGTGCCGGTCTTCTTCGTGGTGTTCTACCGGCGTTTTATTCCGGAGACTCCGCGTTTCCTGTTATCGAAAGGCCGGGTCGACGAAGCTAACCGCGTGTTGTCGATCCTGGCTTCGGGGCGGCTGGGTAAACTGGAGGGCCAACCCAAGACCTATATCAAGGCCTGGACGCAAGCCGATGCTTCGAGCTCGAAAGTGAGCTTTATGGACAGTCTGCGCGAGCTGTTTTCGGGTCAGCTAAGACGCCGCACGATCGCCCTTGGCGTTGCGGTTTCGATGACCTACGGCGCCCAGATCTCCGTGCTGACGCTGATGCCCACCATCCTGATCGCCCAGGGCTACACCATCTCCAAGAGTTTGCTCTTCACGATGGTGATGCAAAGCGGCAGCCTGTTTGGTGCGCTGGCGGCTTCCTATTGCGGCTATCACATCCCGCGCAAGCGCGTGCTGACCATCGGTGCGGGATTGGCCTGCACAGCCGGTTTGTGCTTCGCTTTCCTCACCTCTAACGTGGCGCTGGTGCTGTTGTTCGGGGCGTCCTTCACATTCTGTGTGGTGCTCCTCAATACCTCGATCTGGATTTTTGCACCGGAGCAATATCCGACCCGTGTGCGCGCCTTCGGCACGTCTGTGATCCTGGCGCTGGGCACGCTGGCGGGTGCATTGACGCCGCTGGTCAGTGGCCAAGTGTTCCAGTCTTACGGGATCGGCGGCATGTTCACCCTGCTGGCCGGGATGTATGGGGTGTTTGCGCTGAGCGTGCAATTTGCGCCGGAAACTTTCGGCCGCCCCATGGGTGACACTGCGGACGATGCGCAAACAGATGCCGCGGTGAGCGGTGCCGCCGCTGCAAGACCGGTTTGAGGAGTGCATGAAGGCCCATCTTGCTAGTCAACCCCAACACATCCGTGGTCACGGAGGGCGCGATACCGCTGGATCTGGCCTTCATGGCCAGGCCTGGCCGATGGTCGGCTAGGCCTATTGGAACCGGGGGGCAGCCTACGAGGCGGCAGCCCCCTGGGCCGACCGCTGGCCGCAGCTGTGACCGCATTGCCCTGGAAGGCGGCGCCGCGGCCGCCTTCCTACCACTTTGTACCAAGGAATCCCCTGCATGTCCGATCCCCGCGTCACTACCGTCGTCAATGCGCTGCTGCGCGCGCGCCATGAGCAGCGCCTCGCCGAGGCGAGCGAATTTTCCGAAACCCTGACCAGCGCAGAGCAGGCCTATGCGGTGCAGGCCGGCGTGGCCGATGCCCTGCAGTGGTATGGCGCCGAGGGGCCCATGCACTGGAAGTCGGGTGGCGCTTCGCGCCAGGCGACGCTGACGCATGCCCCTTTGCCGCCGGCTGGTGTCTGGAAGAGCCCGGCCAGTGCCGGCGCGTTTGCCTTCGGCATGCGCGGCATCGAGGCCGAAGTCGCCCTGCGTCTGGGCGAGGCGGTCGATGCGGCCAAGGCCGCCACGCTGGATGAAACCAGCGCCTCGGCACTGATCGAGGCCATGGCGGTGTCCATCGAAATCGTCGATTCGCGCTGGACCCGGGGACACGTCGGCGCCGGCGCTGCTGCGACTGGCCGACCTGCAGACGCATGGCGCGCTGGTGCTGGGCCCGTGGGTGCCCTGGGCGCCGCGCGATTGGGCCAAGCAGATCTGCCGCGTGTTCATTGGCCGGCAGCCGGTGGTCCAGCGCCAAGGCACTCACGCGTTGGGCGATCCGGTCTGGGGCGTCGGGGAATGGCTGCGCCACGCCACGTGCGAAGGCCGGACGGTGGCCGCCGGCACGGTCCTGACCACCGGCACCTGGGTGGGAGTGCTCAATGCCACGGCCGGGGACCGCGTGATCGCCGAATTTGACGGCATAGGCGCTGCGCAAGTCCAGCTGTAGCCTGGCTTTTTCGGGAGCCCCGAGTCCTTGCCGCCGGCCCGGCTTTCGGGGCCGGCCGGCGAGCGCGGTGGGCGCCTGGCCGATAATGAACAGCCCGGCCCTGCAGCGTCGCCCCAGGCGCTGAACCGCGCCCTCTTCGTGTTTCTGTATTTTTTCTCCTCCTATGCCCGGCATCCACATCACCGATATCGAAGCCGCCATCAACTACTGGCGGGGCAAAAAGCCGTCGCCCGACGGCATCACGCTGGCGCCCGAATTGCGCGTGCTGGCCGAGGTGTATGCGCTCATGGTTTTCTACCATGAGGACGAGGCCGACGAAAGGAGCTTTCCGCCCAAGGCGCTGGCGGCCTGGCGCGCCTGGTACGACACCACGGCCGACACCCCCTGCATCGCCATCTGCTCCACCAGCCAGGGCGATGAAATGTGCAAGGGTTGCGGCCGCACCTTTGACGAAGTGCAGTACTGGCCCGAGATGAGCCCGGCCGAAAAACGCTCCACCTGGCGGCGCATCACGCTGCAGGCCGCGGCCTGGCGCTTTGGCCGCTACGCGGACCGGGCGCTGGAGAACAAGGCGCTTGGCGGCCCTCCTGCGGCCTGAATAGCCAGGATTCAAGCATTTTGAATCTCCAGCCCATACCAATCGGGCGCAAATAGCTATTAATTTAATAGCGAAATCTTGCTACACTGGCCCATGCTTCGCCTGACCCGCGCTCCCAATATTGCGATTGCCGCGCTATGGGTCGATGCCTTGCAGCAGGCCGGTTTGGCGGCCAGCGTGCAGCGTTATTTTTTGGGCAGCGTGGCCGGGGAATTGCCGCCCGACCAGTGCCTGCCCGAAGTCTGGCTGACGCATGATGCCGATGAGCCGCGTGCACGCGAGCTGCTGCACAGGCTGCAAAACATGCCGCAGCGGCGCTGGCTTTGCCGCTGCGGGGAAACCGTTGAAGGCGGTTTTGAGCAGTGCTGGCACTGCGGCGCGGACATGCCGGCCTGACGACACCCTGCGTTTAAGCCCGCTTGGCCAGCGCCGCCGCCATGCCGACATAGCTGGCCGGTGTCAGGGCCAGCAGCCGCTCTTTTTCCGTCTCGGGGATGTCCAGCGAGCGGATCAGTCCGTGCAGGGCCTCGGGCGTGACGGTTTTGCCGCGGGTCACTTCCTTGAGCTTTTCATACGCACCCTGCACGCCGTAGCGACGCATCACGGTCTGTATCGGCTCGGCCAGCACTTCCCACGAGGCATTGAGGTCATCGTCCAAAGCTTCGCGGTTAAGTTCGAGCTTGCCCAGGCCCACGCCCAGCGAGTTGTAGGCCAGCACGGCGTAGCCCAGCGCCACGCCCATGTTGCGCAGCACGGTCGAGTCGGTCAGATCGCGCTGCCAGCGGCTGATGGGAAGTTTTTCGCTCAGGTGTTTGAGCAAGGCGTTGGCCAGGCCCAGATTGCCTTCGGCATTTTCAAAGTCAATCGGGTTGACCTTGTGCGGCATGGTGGAGGAACCGATTTCGCCGTCTTTCAGGCGCTGCTTGAAGTAGCCGACGCTGACATAGCCCCAGACGTCGCGCGCGAAGTCGATCAGGATGGTGTTGCTGCGGGCCACCGCATCAAACAGCTCGGCCATGTAGTCGTGCGGCTCGATCTGGATGCTGTAAGGCTGAAAGCTCAGGCCCAGGCCCAGCGGCTCCGGCGTTTCAATCACATGGCGGCTGAAGGCTTCCCAGTCGAAGTCGGGCCAGGCCGACAGATGGGCGTTGTAGTTGCCCACGGCGCCGTTCATTTTGGCCATGAGCTTGATGCCGGCGATTTTCTCGCGCGCATTGACCAGGCGCACCAGCACGTTGGCGATTTCCTTGCCCACGGTGGTCGGGCTGGCGGTCTGGCCGTGGGTGCGGCTGAGCATCGGCTGGTCGGCATAGGCATGGGCCATCTCGCGCAGCTTGGCAATCAGCTTGTCGAGCGCCGGCAGGACCACCAGTTCGCGGCTGCTTTTGAGCTGCAGCGCGTGGCTGGTGTTGTTGATGTCTTCGCTGGTGCAGGCAAAGTGCACGAACTCGCTGGCCGCCTGCAGCTCCGGCCGGGCTTCAAATTTCGACTTGATCCAGTACTCCACGGCCTTCACGTCGTGGTTGGTGGTTTTTTCAATTTCCTTGATGGCGGCGGCATCGGCTTCGGAGAAGTTTTTGACCAGCCCCAGCAAGTAGGTGCGCGCTCCGGGGCTCAGCGGCTTGAACTCGGCAAACTTGGCATCCGACAGGCTGATAAACCAGGCGATTTCGACCTGGACCCGGCGGTGCATATAGCCTTGCTCGGACATCAGGGGGCGCAGCTGGTTGAGTTTGCTGGCGTAGCGGCCGTCCAGCGGCGACAGGGCGTTGATGGTGGAGAACGGGGTGGAAGAGCTCATGGGCCAATTGTAGGCCTGGCACCTGCCGGCTTCATACTGCTTCATGCCGCGTCAACCGGAGCGGGGGCTGAGTCGATAGAATGCACTTACTACGGACCACGATCACAACACCTTCACCATGAAACTCATCGGATCCGCCACCAGTCCCTATGTGCGCAAAGTGCGCATCGTCATGGCTGAGAAAAAGCTCGACTACCAGCTCATCCTGGAAGATGTCTGGGCCGCCAACACCACCATCACCGCCTCTAACCCGCTGGGCAAAGTGCCCTGCCTGGTCATGGAGGGCGGCGAAGCCGTGTTTGACTCGCGCGTCATCGTGGAATACCTGGACACCCTGTCACCGGTGGGCAAGCTGATTCCCGCGCAGGGCCGTGAACGCGCCGAGGTCAAGACCTGGGAAGCCCTGGCCGATGGCCTGCTGGACGCCGCCATCCTGGTCCGGCTGGAAGCCACCTGGGCCGGGCGCAGCGAGCAGGAGCGCAGCCAGGCCTGGATTGCGCGCCAGCTGGGCAAAATCAATGCGACGCTCAAGGCCATGAGCACAGGCCTGGCCGACAAGGCTTTTTGCAGCGGCATTCATCTGAGCCTGTCGGATGTGGCGGTCGGCTGCGCGCTGGGCTATCTGGACCTGCGCTTTCCCGAAATCGACTGGCGCGAGAGCTATCCCAACCTCGCCAAGCTGCAGGAAAAACTGGCGCAGCGCCCCAGCTTCATCGAAACCCAGCCAAGCTGATCTTGAACATAAAAAGCGCTTGTAGCCTAAGTAATACGGGTGCAAGCAGCTATTAAAAAGGTAGCACATTTAAACCTCGCGCGCTCGTTGCTGGGCGCAGCCGCGTGTGCCGCACCTGACCGAAGCCGATCAGGTGCCTGGGCGGGCGGCACGCTGCAGTTCATGGTGTCACCTTTGCCTGCGCTTGCAGCAGCAGGCGGGCGACCTGCAGGCCTGATTTGAGGCCGTCTTCATGAAAACCATAGCCGGTCCAGGCGCCGCAAAAATAAGTCTGCTGCCGGCCCTGCAGGGCGGCCAGGTCTTTTTGCGCGCGGATCGCCGCCATGTCAAACACCGGGTGTGTGTAGTCAAATTCGCCCATGATGTGTTTGCGCGCAATCTCGCGCACTGGATTCATTGACACCACCACGGGCTGCGCAAACGGCAGGGGTTGCAGCTTGTTCAGCAGGTAGTGCAGACAGACACCCGCCGATTCTTGCGCCGACTCGCGCCCGCTCTGCTGCGCCCGCTCGTAGTTCCAGGCGGCCCAGGCGCGCTTTCTTTGCGGCAGCACCGAGGCATCGGTGTGCAGCACTGCGCGGTTGGGCTGGTAGCGGATGGCGCCCAGCGCCGTACGTTCGGCCGGACTGGCATCGCGCAGCAGTGCCAGCGACTGGTCGGAGTGGGTCGCCAGCACCACCTTGTCAAAGCGCTCGGCCCGGCCGTCGGTGACGACGCGCACACCCCCGGCATCACGTTCAATCAGGCGTACCGGCGTGTTCAGGCGCTTGTCGCCTATCCTGGCGGTGATTTTTTCAACATAGTGGCGGGCGCCGCCCCTGACCGTCCACCACTGCGGCCGGTCGGTGATCTGGAGCAGTCCATGGTTGTGGCAAAAGCGGACCATGGCAGCGACCGGGAACTGCAGCATCTGCTCGGTCGGGGAGGACCAGATACAGCCCATCATGGGCAAGAAATACCAGTCACGAAATTCGTCCGAGAATTTCCTGGTGCGCAGAAAATCGCCCAGTGGCTCCATCATCGCGGCCTCCAGACCCGACTCGGCCAGCCCGGTGACGATACGGTTAAAGCGAACAATGTCGCCCAGCATGCGCAGGAATCTCCCGTTGACGAGGTTGCTGCGCTGGGCAAACAGGCTGTTCAGGCTGTGGCCGCTCCATTCCAGGCCTCGGCCCTGCAGGGCATCGGGCACCTTGACCGAAAACGACATGTCCGATGGGGCGGTTTCCACGCCCAGCTCGGCAAACAGATTGATGAGATGGGGGTAGGTGCGCTCGTTGAACACCAGAAAACCGGTGTCCACGCCATGGCTGACGGGGCCTTGCGGCGTGGGTAGCGTGATGTCTACGGTGTGGCTGTGGCCGCCGAAGTAGTCGCCGGCTTCAAACAGGGTGACCTCGGCCAGGCCGTGCAGGGTATGCGCCACGGCCAAGCCCGAGATGCCGGAGCCGATGATCGCCACATGCAAGGGCGCGCGGCTCATGCCCGCAACCCGACGAAAGGCCGGCAGAAAGGCCAGAAGGGCAGGAAGATAAAAATGCTGCGAAGCGCCCCGGCGCGAACGAGGGAGGGAGGGAGGAGGAGGAGCGCCCCGGGATTGCAGCTGAACCAAGACGGCTCAGAAGGCTTCGCAACAATGAAACTGTCTTCTTGCCAACGCCACTTGCTGGAGCAAACTGCGCTGGGTTTAGTATGAGCGCGGCGGGGCCCCTGGAGTTCCCCGCATTGTGATTGGCCAGGTAATTTTTTGTTAACGTGAAAATGACGCATGGCAAGCGTGTTGTCAGGCCGGCTTATTGGGCGGCCAGCTGTTTTTCGATCTCTCTGACAAATTGGCGGCTGGAAGGGCTGACCAGGGAGTTGAAACTGACGACACTGATGCCATCGCGCGCAATCACGTATTTGTAAAAGTTCCAGCGCGGCGGCGTGCCGGTTTTGCTGGCCAATTGCTTGAACAGCGGGTTGGCGTCTTTGCCGGTGACGCTGGTTTTGGTGAACATCGGGAATTTCACGCCAAAGGTGTTCTCGCAAAAATCGGCAATGTCCTTGTTGCTGCCGGTTTCCTGCGCAAAGTCGTTGGAGGGAAAACCCAGTACCACCAGCCCCCGCTCCTTGTATTGGGCATAAAGCGCTTCCAGGCCCTCGTATTGCGGCGTGAAGCCGCAAAAGCTGGCGGTGTTGACGACGACCACGACCTTGCCGCTGTACTGGCAAAGCGACTGCGGTTTTTCATCCTGCAAACGCAAAAAATCTTGTTGCAAGAGACCGGAGCAGGCGGCGACTGGGGACGCTGCCGGGACTGCAACTGGCGCGGGCGTTGCCGACCAGAGCGCTGGAGCGGACAGCGCGCAGCCGATCAGGAACGCGCTCAGGCGGAATGACTCAAGAAGCTTGGGTGTTAAGGCGTACATGATTGACTCGCTGGCAGATCTTGGGAGTGGCTACGCGTTAACGATGCCCCCAGATTCACCCAGGGTCAAGCCCACTGATTTGTCTTTGTGCCCAGGGCCCCGCCTTTTGCCATCAATTAGCCGGGTACAAAGGCTCAAAAGCCCCTGATTTGCTGGTAAACCGCCGGCGACTCACCAGTTGTCACATTAGCCGCCTAAAATCGTGCTAGTACCCAGGATGGGCCGGCAGGACATCCGAGGCAGATTTCTCTGCGTATCCGCTTGCCAAGGACTTCATATGCTTTACCCCGAACTGTTCAAACAACTCGAATCTGTCCGTTGGGACATGGACAAGGACATTCCCTGGGCCAGTTTTGACGCGTCCAAACTGTCTGACGAGCAGGCCCAGACCATCAAGATGAATGCCATCACTGAGTGGTCGGCCTTGCCTGCAACCGAGATGTTCCTGCGCGACAACAAGGACGACAGCGATTTCTCGGCCTTCATGTCGATCTGGTTTTTTGAGGAGCAAAAGCATTCGCTGGTGCTGATGGAGTATTTGCGGCGTTTCAGGCCCGACCTGGCCCCGACCGAACAGGAGTTGCACGAGGTGCGTTTCGAGTTCGAGCCGGCGCCGGCGCTGGAAACCCTGATGCTGCATTTTTGCGGCGAAATCCGCCTGAACCATTGGTATCGCCGTGCCAGTGAGTGGCATACCGAGCCGGTTATCAAGCAGATTTACACCCAGCTCAGCCAGGACGAGGCGCGCCACGGCGGCGCTTACCTGCGCTACATGAAGCGCGCCATCAACAACTTTGGCAACGAAGCCAAGACCGCCTTTACCAAGGTGGGCGTGCTCATGGCCAGCGCCCGCCGCACGGCGCAGGCCTTGCATCCGACCAACCTGCACGTGAACAAAAGCCTGTTCCCGCGTGACACCATTCAAAGCCGTCTGCCCAACCCCGAGTGGCTGGAGCACTGGCTGGACACCCAGATCAAGTTTGATGCCGTGTGGGAAGGCAAGGTGGTCGAGCGCATCCTGCACAACCTGAGTCTGCTGATGAACCAGAGCTTCAAGAGCGTTCAGGAGCTGAACCGCTTTCGCAAGGAGATCGGCAAGGAACTGGGCAAGGAACTGGCCGCCGTCATCACGCCCGACAGCAAGCCGCGAACCGCGTGAGCAAACCCGACTTTCTGGACAAAATTGTTCCGCGCGCCGAGGCGGCCACGCGGGTCGCCGCACTGCCCAAGCCGGTGGTGTTTACCAATGGCGTGTTCGACGTGCTGCACCGGGGCCATGTCACTTACCTGGCGCGCGCCCGCGAACTGGGCGGCAGCCTGGTGGTGGCGCTCAATACCGATGCATCGGCCAGGCGCTTGGGCAAAGGGCCGGACAGGCCTCTCAACAACGAGCAGGACCGCGCCTTGATGATGGCGGCGCTGGAGTCCGTGAGCCTGGTCACCTGGTTTGACGAAGACACACCGCTGGAGTTGATCGCCGAGCTCAAGCCCGATGTGTTGGTCAAGGGCGGCGATTACGACATGGACAAGCTGGCCGAAACGGCCGTGGTGAAAGCCTATGGCGGCAAGGCCGTGGCGATTTCGTTTGTCGATGGGTATTCGACTAGCGCATTGGTCAGGAAAATCCGATCAACCCCTTGACCGCTGTCCCGGGTGACCCTGGCGGGTCCGGGGCTTCAGGCAGCCTTGGCGACCAGCACGGCATTGGAGCCGCCAAACGCGAACGAATTGGACATGATCACACGCAAGCCGGGGCAATCCCGCGCCACCAGGGGGATGAAGTCGAGATCGCAACGTGGATCCGGGTTTTCGAGGAAGGCGGTCGGTGGAAGCTGTCCGGCCCGCAAGGCCATCACGCTGGCGATGAACTCCATGGCGCCCGCCGCTCCCATGGCGTGCCCATGCCCCCCTTTGCTGGAGCTGACGGGCAAGCGGCTGGCGGCATCTTGAAAGGCCAGCTTGATGGCACTGGTTTCCACCACATCACCGACCTCGGTGGCGGTGCCATGGGCGTTGAGGTAGCCAATGTCGGAGGCATTCAGCCCCGCATCGGCGAGCGCCAGCGTCATGGCGCGAGCTTGCCCTTGCGGCTCGGGCTGTGTCAGGTGATGGGCGTCGGTCGTCGAGGCATAGCCCGAGAGCTCCGCCAGGATGTTGGCGCCGCGTCGTTTGGCGCTTTCCCATTCTTCCAGCACCAGCATGGCCGCACCCTCGGCCAGCACCAGGCCGGTGCGGTCGAGGGAAAACGGACGGCAGGAGGTTTCGGCGCCATCGGCATGCGGTTTGGCCAGGGTGTGCATGGCCTGCCAGGCCTTGATGGTGCCCCGGTTCAGCAGCGCCTCCGCGCCGCCGGCCAGCATGGCATCGGCATAGCCGTGGCGAATCTGGCGAAAGGCTTCCCCGATGGAGGTGGCCGAGGAAGCGCAGGCATTGGACACGGTGCTGCTCGGGCCCTTGAGGCCGAACTCCATCGACACATGGGCGGCAATGGCATTGTTCATGGCCAGCACAACCGTCATGGGACGCAGGCGCGCGACTTTTTGCTCAAGCAAGGCCGTGTAGGCCACGTCGGTGGAGCCGGCGCCGCCGCTGCCGGTCCCCATGGAAACGCCAAAGCGCTCGGGCGCCAGGCTGGTGGGCCAAGCGGCCGCGTCGCTCAGTCCGGCCTGGGCCATGGCCTCACGGCCTGCGACCAGCGCAAACTGGCTGACCCGGTCCATGGTCAGCAGGCGGGCGCGCGGAAAGTGAAGGTCGGGATCGAAGTCGACGGCGCCCGCCAGCACGCTTTCGGTGCCGGTTGGAAAGGGGATGTCCATGGACCGGATGCCCGAGCGGGACGAGAGCAGCGACTCAAAGAATACGGGGGTGCTGGTTCCAATGGCGGAAACAACGCCAAGACCTGTGATGGCAACGCGACGCATGGCAGTCTTGACCAGCCCCGTCCTGGGGCTCAGGGGGCGGGCTTGCCCGCTGGCAACAAAGGCTCAATCAACTGAACCATCTCGGCGAGGGTGCGCGGCGGATTGGCCTGGTCGGGGATCTGGATGCCGAACTTGTCTTCGATCTGGAACAGGAATTCGATGACCGCCAGGGAGTCCAGCCCCAGGCTCTCCAGCGTGGCATCGGGCAGCAGTTTCTCTTCGCTGATGCCAAACGTCTCGGCAAAAAGATTGATCAAATCAGAATTCATCACCCAACCAGTAAGTTCTTGTCTACAAATTGCTATTGTCCACCATGGCCATGACAACAGACTTGTGCTGCTGTCCACGGAAGGGGTATTTTACAAAAGCGGTGGCCTTGTTCTTATGTCGTTTCGTGCGGTTTCATGCATCAGGGCGTGTACATCTGCCTGACGGCATCGGACAGGCTGAAGGTGCCCAGCAGCTCCCCCAGGTAGCTGCTGGGCGCAGGCGCAATGGCGGCAGGACCGATTTCGTCCCGCAGGCGGGCATTACTGAAAACCGCGTCGGCCGTCAGAAACGGCAGGTAGGGTTGCAGCGCCTCGTACATCCAGCGCTGGCGGGCAAATTTGGGCGTGGGCACATAGTCGCGGCCACGCATCACCATCTTGCCGATGCCGGGCATGCTTGCTTTCAGCTCATCGGCCAGCGCCTCGAAGGTCATGGAATCCTCGCCGGTCGAGACATGGTAGCAGTCATGCTTCAGGTCAGTCTTGAGCAGCATTTCGGCAAACGCGCCGGCAATAAAATCCACTGGCGCAAAATCGAGCCTGCCCAGCGGATCCAACGGCACGTCACCGAGCTCGGCCATCACGGGGATGGACCACAGCATGTTGCGCGACAGCTTGGGGTCGTCAATGCCCCGCGACAGCACAATGCCGGGACGCAGGCTGACAAAGGGAACGCCATTGGCGCGCAGCAGCTTTTCGGCATCGCGCTTGGAGGCGATGTAGTCATTGGCGTAACCGGCGAAGGGCATGTCTTCGGTGATCACGCCGCGTGGCTCGGTGGTCACTGCGGCGGTGCCGACGAAGAAGCCGCGTTGCGAGGGGCTCAAATTCTTAAGGATGCCGGCAAACTGCTCGGCCGCCTTGATATTGATCGGGTAGACGCCGGCGCCGGGCTTGAAGGAGGTGCTGGCGGCGGAATGCAGCACCACGTCGGCGGACTGTATGACCGCAGGGCTCAGGCCGAAATTGGGTTCAACCACATCGCCGGCTTGGGCCGACACCATGTCGACAAACTCAGGCTTCCACAAAACGCTTTTTTGCAGGCGTTCCAGGAGGCGGGCACGGGCCTGGTTGGCGTCGGCGGCACGGACCACAGCGGAGCTGTAAACGCCGCGCGCGGCCAGAAGAAGCATCAACTCCCCGCCAATCAGGCCGGTTGCGCCCGAAAGCAGTACGCGTTTTGACATGTGAAGAAATGTAAAGGTAGGTCTGCGAGTATAAGCCAGCCTGCTTAAGAGGCCGCTCAGCGGCGCTAGCTTCCGGATTCCCTGGCGCTGCCCTGCCCGCGCAAACGCTTGGCGATGCGCCGGATGAGCTGCTCCATGTCATCGAGGTAGGTGAACACCACGGGTATCACCAGCAGGCTCAGCACCGTGGAGGTGATCAGGCCGCCGATGACGGCAATCGACATGGGCGAGCGAAAGCTCGGGTCGGCTGAGCCGAAACCCAGCGCAATCGGCGTCATGCCGGCGCCCATGGCCAGCGTGGTCATGATGATGGGCCGCGCGCGTTTGCGGCAGGCATCGAGCAAGGCGTCCCAGCGGGACAGCTGGTGGTCGCGCCGCGCCACGATGGCGTATTCGACCAGCAGGATGGAGTTTTTCGTGGCGATGCCCATCAGCATGATGAGGCCGATGAGGGAGGGCATGGAAAAGCTTTTTTGGGCAATCAGCAGGCCGACAAAGGCGCCGCCCAGCGACAGCGGCAGCGCCGCCAGAATCGTCACCGGGTGCAGAAAATCCTTGAACAGCAGCACCAGCACGATGTAGATGCACAGCACGCCGGTCAGCATGGCCAGGCCAAAGCTGGCAAACAGCTCGCCCATCACCTCGGCGTCACCGATCTCCACTACCTTGACCCCGGTCGGCAGGCCTTTGATGGCGGGCAGGTTTTTCACGGCTTCCGTGATGTCGCCGAGCGCTATTCCCGAGAGTTCGACCTCAAACTTGACATTGCGCGAGCGGTCGTAGCGATCAATGATGGCCGGGCCGCTGGTCATTTCCAGCGTGGCGACCTGCCCCAGCATGACCGGGCCTATGCCTGGCTTGACGCTGGGCACGGCCAGGCGTTCCAGCACGCTGAGGTCTTTGCGTGCCGCATCATCGAGCTTGACGACGATGGGCACCTGGCGCTCGGGCAGGTTGAGTTTGGGCAGCGACTCCTCGTAGTCGCCGACGGTCGCAATGCGCAGCGTCTCGCCCATGGCCGCACTGCTGACGCCCAGGTCGGCGGCGCGGGCGAAGTCGGGGCGCACGGCGATTTCGGGCCGCACCAGGCTGGCACTGGACGAGATATTGCCCAGGCCGGGGATGGTGCGCAGGTCTTTTTCAACCGCCTGGGCCGCAGCCTGCAAGGCGTTGGCGTCTTCGGCGGTCAGCACCAGAATGTAGGCCTCACCCGAGCCGCCCAGCCCCACCTTGCTGCGTACCCCCGGCAGGGCTTCGAGCGCGGCACGCATCTTGTTTTCAATGCCCTGCTTGCGCGGTCGCTCGCTGCGTTCGTCCAGCAGCACCGTCAGGGTGGCCTTGCGGGTTTCTGCCGCGCCATGGGGGGCAAACGGGTCGCCACCGGCCGAGCCGCCGCCAATGGTGGTGTAAATGCTTTTGACATGCGCCACCTGGCTGACCAGCAGACGCGCCTGCTCCGCCGCGGCGCTGGTTTGCGCCAGCGTGGCGCCGGGCGGCAGCTCCAGGTAGACCTGGGTTTGCGAGTTGTCATCGGGCGGAATGAAGCCGGTGGGCAGCAGCGGGATCAGCATTATCGAGCCGAAGAAAAAGACGGTGGCGGCGATCATGGTCGTCAGCCGGTGCTGCATGCACCAGGTGGCGGCGCGCATATAGAGTTTCATCCAGCGCGGCTCGGCATGCTCGCCAACGAGGGGTTTCAAAATATAGGCCGCCATCATGGGCGTCAACGCCCGGGCCACCACCAGCGAGGCAAACACCGCCAGCGAGGCGGTCCAGCCAAACTGCTTGAAGAACTTGCCGGCCACGCCGCTCATGAAGGCGGTGGGTAAAAACACGGCAATCAGCGTGAAGGTGGTGGCGATCACCGCCAGGCCAATTTCGTCGGCGGCTTCCATCGCGGCCTGGTAAGGCGTCTTGCCCATGCGCAGATGGCGCACGATGTTTTCAACCTCCACGATCGCGTCATCGACCAGAATGCCGATGACCAGCGACAGCGCCAGCAGCGTGATCACGTTGATGGAAAAGCCCAGCAGCTGCATGCCGATAAAGGCCGGAATCACCGACAGCGGCAGCGCCACGGCCGACACGAAGGTGGCGCGCCAGTCGCGCAGAAACAGCCACACCACCAGCACCGCCAGGATGCCGCCCTCGTAGAGCAGATTCATGGAGCCGTCGTACTCCTCCTGCACCGGCTGCACAAAATTGAAGGCTTCGGTGAGTTCCACGTCGGGGTGTTGCCGCTTGAGTTCGGCCAACGCCTGCTGCACCGCCGCACCCACGGCGACCTCGCTCTCGCCGCGGCTGCGGGCCACCTCAAAGCCCACCACCGGCTTGCCGTCGAGCAAGGCGGCGGCGCGCGGTTCGGCCGTGGTGTCGCTGACGGTGGCCACGTCGCTCAGCCGGATGCGCCGGCCGTCGCTGAGTGCCAGCTCCAGCCGGCCCAGTTCTTCGGCCGACTTGACGGTGGCCAGCGTGCGCATGGGCTGCTCGCTGCCGCCCAGGTCGGCGCGGCCACCGGCGGCCTCTAGCTGCACCTGGCGCAGCTGGCGCGAGATGTCGGCAGCGGTCGCGCCCAGCGCCTGCAGGCGCGAGGGGTCCAGCGCCACGCGCACCTCACGCGATACGCCCCCCACGCGGTTGACGGCGCCCACGCCGCGCACCGCCAGCAGCTTGCGCGCGATGTCGTTGTCGACAAACCACGACAGCGCTTCCTCGTCCATGCGCGCTGAGCGGATGGTGAAGGCCAGCACCGGCTGGCCCGCCAGGTCCATCTTGCTGACGACCGGCTCGCGCACATCGCCGGGCAGCTCGGCGCGGACCCGGGCAACAGCGGCCCGCACATCGTCCACGGCCTCCTGCACCGGCTTTTCGAGCCGGAACTCGGCGGTGATGCTGACGCCGCCATCCTGCACCTTGGTGTGAATGTGCTTGAGACCCTGCACCGTCGCAATCGAGTTCTCCAGCCGGCGCGCTACTTCGGTCTCCAGCTGGGCCGGCGCCGCGCCGGGCAGCGAGGCCGACACCGTGACGGTCGGCAGGTCGATATCGGGAAAGTTCTGCACCTTCATGGCCCGGAACGACAGCAGGCCGGCAAACGCCAGCAGCACAAACAGCATGACGGCGGGGATCGGATTCTTGATCGACCAGGCGGAGACATTCATCTGAATCTGCTCTTTATTTGACAGCTTCTTGCGCATTGCTGGCGGGGGCCAGAGGTGTGTTTGATGCTTGAGCATCGTTCACCCTCACGAGATCGCCATCATTCAAAAAGCCCGCGCCGCTGACAATGACACGTGCATCGGCGGCAAGACCCGAGAGGATTTCCACCCGGTCACCGGCTCGCCGTCCGGTCTGCACCTTGAGCTGGCTGACGTGCTTGTCGGCGTTGAGGCGGAACACGTAATTGAAGCCATCGCGCACCACCAGCGCGGGTTGCGGAATGGTCAGTGCGCTCGTCGTGCCCAGATCGAACTCGCCCCTGGCGAACATGCCGGCCTTGGCCGGCGAAGCCATGCCGGCCGACACCGGCAAATCCACATAGACCAGCGCCGCACGGGTCTGCGGGTCCACGCTGGGCGCGATCATGCGCACCCGGCCCACCAGCTGCGCGCCGCTGGCCGCGACCACGGTGGCCTTGGTGCCGGCCTTGATGCGGCCCAGCTCGGCCGAGGTGACTTCTGCGCGCCATTCCAGGCGACCACCGCGAATCATGCGAAACAGTTCGGTGCCCGCACTTACCACCGAGCCCACCGTGGCAGTACGTGCAGAGATCACGCCGTTGTCGGGCGCCAGCACCCGGGTCTGCCGGCCGCGCAACTGCTGCGCCTCCAGCACGGCCTTGGCGGCTTCGACGCGTGCCTTGGCGGTTTGCTCGGCCGTGGCGTACTGGTTGATCTGCTGCGTACTGAGCGCGCCGGAGCTGGCCAGCGTGCGGGCACGCGCGGCGTTGTCTGCCGCGTCGGCGGCGTTGGCCTGCGCTTCGAGCAGGCTGGCCCTGGCCTGGGCCATCTCGGCCTGCACGCTGTCGCCAGAGAACACTGCCAAGACCTGGCCGGCCTTGACCGGGTCGCCCACATTGACCAACACCTGAACCAGCCGCAGGCCGTTGGATTCCGAGCCGATGATGGCCTCCTGCCAGGCCGTGATGTTGCCATTGGCGCTGAGCTTGACCGGCAAGTTGAGCTGTTGCGGCAGGGCCGTGGCCACCGTGAGCGCCGGTTTGGCCGACGCCGCCTTCGGTGCATCGTTTGCCCCGGACTTTGAGGAAAAAATGGCTACAGCCCCCATGGACAGGGCGATGATAGCTATCAAAAAAATAGCAACCGGTTTGAGTTTGAGTTTTTCCATGGTGCTGGGGTCCCGTCTATCGTTGTCGGAAAAGTCAAATAGGGCCACCACCTCAGGGCGTGGCGGCCCCGGTTGGCGGGGGGGCGCTGGAAAGCTCGGAGGCCATGGGCGCCGGTGCAGGCACCGGGCTGTCGCTGGTCCAGCCGCCGCCTAGCGCCCGGTACAGGGCCACCCAGGCGCTGCGGCGATCGCGCTGCAGGTTCACGACGGCGCTCTGCGCGGCCAGCAAGGTGCGCCGTGCGTCTTCCAGCTCCACCAGGCTGGCCAGGCCGCTTTTGTAGCGGGCCTGGGTGCCGGTGAAGGACGCGCCGTAGCCCTCGGCGGCAATGGCGGCGTTCTGGCTGCGTTCGGCGCTGCTTTGCAGGTTGACGAGGGCTTCCTCAACCTCCCGGACCGCTTGGCGCACGCTGCCGCGGTACTGGGCCGCGGCGTTTTCATAACGCGCTTTGGCGGCCTCCACATTGGCCTCGCTGGCGCCGCCGTCAAACAGCGGAATGGTCAGTTGCAGCGGCCCCACCGACCAGGTGTCAAAGTACTGTGAAGAACGCCCCGTTTTCGACTTGGCGGTGGCGACGGAGCCGCTGAGACTCAGGCGCGGATAGCGTTCCGCACGCGCGCTGCCCACCTCCGAGTGGGCGGCATCGACCTCGCGCGCCGCGTTGAAAATATCGGGCCGTTGCGCCAGCACCTCGGCGGGCACGCTGACGATGGGCGCCATGGACTCCTGCGCGAGGTCGGCGGGTGCCTGGGCCAGTTTTTGCCGCAAGTCCGGCTCGGCGATGGCGGTCAATGCCACCAGCGCCTTGACATCGAGATCGCACAGCGCGCCTTGCCCGATGGCGTTGCTCTTGCCGTCTGCCGCGCTGGCGCGTGCCAGCGCGGCGGTGGCCGGCGCCTGGAACCCGGCCTTGGCGCTGAGCTCGGCCAGGCGCGCCGTCTCAAGGCGGGAGGCGGCATCGGCGCGGGCGACCGCCAAGAGTTTTTCACAAGCGCGCAGGCTGTAGTACTGGTTGGCAAGCTCGGCGGCGACCGATACGCGTGCGGCGTGCCACAGCGCCCGGGAGCCCTCCAGCCGTTGCTGGTCGGCATCGCGGCTGGCAGCGTACTGGCCAAACAGGTCGATTTCCCACGATGCCTGCAAACCGGCCTGCCCGGTGGTGGTGGTGGGCTGGGCCGCACGGTTGATCGGGGGCGAGCGGCTGCGGCTCAGGCTGCCGGTCGCGTCCAGTGTGGGCAACAAGGCCGCCGCTGAGGCTGCGCGGGAAGCGCGTGCCTGTTCAATGTTGGAAAGCGCCGAAGCGATGGAGGGGCTGACGGCCTCGGCGGCCATGATCAGCTCCACCAGCAGGGGGTCGTTTTGCTGTTGCCACCATTGGGCCAGGCCCGTCAGGCTGCCCTGGTGCGGCAAGGGAGCCTGCCATTGCACGGGAATGGCGGCCACGACCGGCGCTGATGTGGGCTGAGCAGCGCAGCCCGCAAGCCATAAAACGCACAGGAGGGAAAACGGCAAAAACGACGGCAGGCGCGGCAGCTTGGCAAGGCGGCCGTGGGGTTCAAACTTTTGCATCGGTTGCAATCCTCATGCATGGCGTGCCAGTTGCCGTATGCGTGGCGGGTTGTGTACGGCGGGTCATTGCAGCGGTGACCCTGGCCCGTGCGTCATCGATTGGATGAAATCCATCAATCGACTGGCGTGAAGATGGCGCCCCAAAGCTGTTGAATCGCCTCGCGCTCGGCCTGCAGTGCCGGCGGGGTGACCTGTGTCGGCTCTTCGTTGAGGCGCGCGCGATGCTGCACGCGCCTGAGTTCACGGTAAGCGCTGGCAGCGCGCTGGCCCACGCCGGGGGGCAGCAGGCCGGCTGCCTCGGCGCGCTGCAGCAGGGCGATGTTGCCGACGTTGTGAACCAGTTCCGGGTGCTGTGCCGACTGCGAGAGCACCAGAAACTGCACCGCAAATTCGGCGTCCACCATGCCGCCCGCGCTGTGCTTGACATCGAATTTTTCGCTTTTGACAGGACGGGCGATGCGCACTTTTTCGCGCATGGCGACGATCTCGTTGCGCAATGCCAGTACGTCACGCGGTGCGCTGATCACCGCTTCACGGATTTCGTCGAAGCGCTGGCGTAACGATGGGTCGCCCAATACGCAGCGCGCACGCGTCATGGCCTGGTGTTCCCAGGTCCAGGCGGTGTTACTGCCGCGCTGCTGCTGGTAGGCGGCGTAGGCGTCAAAGCTGGTGACCAGCAGGCCGGAGTTGCCATTGGGACGCAAGGCGGTGTCGATCTCGAACAGGTCGCCCTCGCCGGTCTTGATGGTCAGCCAGTTGATGAGTTTGCGCACGAAGGCCGCATACAGCTCGGGGGCCTGCTCGTGCTCGTCTTCGTAGACAAACACGATGTCCAGGTCGCTGCCGTAACCCAGTTCCTTGCCGCCGAGCTTGCCGTAGGCAATGATGGCGAACTGGGGTGTTTCGCGGTGTTTGTTCTTGAGGCGCTGCCAGCACCAGTCAGCGGTGACGCACAGAACGACTTCGGCCAGTGCGCTCAAATCGTCGGCCACCTGCTCGACCGTCAGCACGCCTTCGACGTCGCGTGCCAGGGTGCGAAAAACCTCGGCGTGGTGGGCGCGGCGCAGCAGGTTCAGGCAGGCTTCCTCGTCATCTTCACCGGTGCGCTTGAGGGCGGCCAGCCGTTGCTGCAATTCCCTGGTGAAGGCCACGCCGTCAAAACGCTCGTGCAGCAGCTCATCGCTGGCGAGCTCGTCAATCACGCCCGGATGCTGGAACAGGTAGCGGGCCGGCCATTTGGCGGCCCCCAGCAGCCGCAGCAGCCGTTCATGCACCGCCGGACGCTCCAGCAGCAGTGCCAGATAGCTTTCGCGCCTGAGCAGCGGCTCTATCCAGTCAATGATGCGCACGGCAGCCTCTTCGGTCACCGTGCCTTCACTGAGCCATTGCGCGGTGCGTTGCACCAGCCGTGTCAGGCGGGCACGCGAGTCTTCGCGCAAGGCCAGCAGCCTGGGGTGCTGGCGCCACAGTGCCAGGCGGGCGCGAAATTGCGTCGGCCATTGTTCTGACAACTGTTCGAGCAGCTCGTCGAGTTGCTGCGGCGCTGAACCGTTGCTTCCGGCGGCCTTGCCGCAGCCCTTGCAGTCGGTTTTTCCGCCCAGCAGCTTGTCGAACTCTTGAGCGACCAGCTCGCGGTGCGCGTCCAGTTCGCTGAGAAAGGGGCAGCAGTTGCTGTAACCCAGGGTGTGCGCAATCCAGGCCAGGTCGTCGTCGCGGGTGGGCAAGACATGGGTTTGCTGGTCGTCCAGGTACTGGATGCGGTGCTCCACCCGCCGCAAAAAGTCATAGGCCCGTGCCAGCGCATCGGCGGTGTCCTGGGGCATCAAGCCCGCATGGGCGACGCGTTGCAGGGCATCGACGGTGGGGCGGGTGCGCAGCTCGGGGAATTGCCCGCCACGCACCACCTGCAGCAGTTGCACGGTAAATTCAATTTCGCGTATGCCGCCGCGCGACATCTTCACGTCGTTGGCGCGCTCGGGGTGGCCCGCACAGCGCTTGGCCGCATGTTCGCGAATTTGCCGGTGCAAAATGCGCAGCGCATCAAACACGTTGTAGTCGAGGTAGCGCCTGAAGACAAAAGGCAGCACGGGGCCGCGCAAGGCCTGGGCCGAGCCGCTCTGGATGCATTCCAGCGGCGCCACCACCCGGCTCTTGAGCCAGGCAAAGCGCTCCCATTCGCGTCCCTGGGCCTGGAAATATTCTTCCAGCGCGCTGAGCGAAATGGCCGCCGGCCCGGAGTTGCCATTGGGCCGCAGCGCGAGATCAACCCGAAACACAAAGCCGTGTTCGGTGGCATCGCCGATCAGGCTGAAAACCGCCTTGACCTGGTGCGCGAAGTATTCGTGATTGGAGATCTGGCCGCGGCCATCGCTGCGGCCTGCGGTTTCGCCGGCCTGGTCATAGACATAAATCAGGTCAATGTCGCTGGACACATTGAGTTCGCGCGCGCCAAGCTTGCCCATGCCCACCACCCACATGCGGGCGCGTCCGCCGTCTTCGCCGCCCTCGGCCTGCGGCGCACCATACAAGGCGTCCAGCGTCTCGGCGGAGTGGCGCATGGCCACATCGAGTGCCAGTTCGGCCAGCTCCGTCATGGCCCGGGTCACAACGACCAGCGGCGCCTGGTGTTCACAGGCGCCGTCGCAATCGAGCGTCACCAGCCGCTCCATGACCAGCTGGCGCAGCACGCGAAGTGCCGCACCTGTTTCCAGACCGGTGGCGAGGAGGGCATCCAGGGCCAGCTGCATGCTGGCACGCACCGGTGCGCCGGCGGGCAACAGGTGCAGCTGTTCTGCATAGCGGCGGCGAATCCGCTGAACAAAGCGGGAATAACCCGACGCAGTCGGCGCCAAGGGCGGTTGGGTGCCTGGGCAGGCAGGAAAAGCAACGGTCATCACACTACTTCACAAAACTTCATGGGTTTACACCGGGCGAACCACAGCGCTGGCGGTCATAATTCTCAGGTTAATGGAGCCAACCATTCCCTCTGCGTCATCCAACCCGTCCGCCTTGCCGTCCCGGCGCCTGCGGGCAATTGCTTCTGTCATGCGTTTCCTGCTGTGGCTGGTGGTGACGGCCTGGCTGCTCTTTGGCCTGGGCTGGTTCGTGCTGCATGGCTGGATTGTGCCGCGAATCGGGGAATTTCGTCCCCGGCTTGAGATAGAGGCCAGCAAGGCCCTGGGGGTGCCCGTCCGCATTGGCCGCATCAGCGCGCATTCGCAGGGCCTGATCCCTTCCTTTGAGCTGAACAACGTGACGCTGCTGGACGCGCAGGGGCGCGAAGCCCTGCGCTTGCCGCGCGTTCTGGGTGCCCTGTCGCCCTCTTCGCTCCTGGGCCTGGGCTTTGAGCAGCTGTATATCGACAAGCCCGAGCTCGACATCCGGCGCGCTGTCGATGGAAAAATCTATGTGGGCGGGCTCGACGTCTCGCAGGGCCGGGGCGTTGGCCACAGTGCGGTGGCCGACTGGTTTTTTTCGCAGGCCGAATTCGTCATACGCGGCGGCACCGTGCGCTGGACCGACACGTTGCGCCAGGCCCCGCCGCTGGCACTGACACAGGTGGACTTTGTTCTGCGCAATGCGCACCGCCGCCACCTGATGCGCCTGGATGCCACACCACCCGCTGAATGGGGTGACCGTTTCACGCTCAGGGGCATTTTCAGGCAGTCGCTGTTGTCGGGCAAGGCCGGTGACTTTGCCGGATGGACCGGGCAGCTGTATGCCGAATTTGGCCGGGCCGACATGTCCCGCATCAAGCAATACGCCAGCCTGGATTCGCTGGGCGTCGAGCTGATACAGGGCAACGGTGCGCTGCGTGGCTGGGCGGATGTCAGCAAGGGGCAGCTCACAGGCGGCACGGCCGATGTGGCACTGCAGGACGTAGAAGCCAGGTTCGGCAGCAAGCTGGCGCCGCTGGCATTCGATGCCGTGGCGGGGCGCATAGGGGGTGGGCAACGTGCCAACGGCTTTGACTTCAACACCGAGGGCCTGCGCTTTCGCACCCGGGACGGCCTGCAGTGGCCGGGCGGCAATGTGGTGCTGGCACACACCCACGCTGAAGGACGCGCGCCGCAACACAGCGAACTCAAGGCCGACAAGCTGGATCTTGCCGCGCTGGCCCAGATCGCCAACCGCCTGCCGCTGGACAGTAGCGCGCACGCGCTCATCGACTCCTTCGCGCCCAAGGGATTGGTGGAAATTGTCGAGGCTCGCTGGCAGGGCCCGCTGGATGCGCCCACCACTTTTGCGGCAAAAGGCCGCGTGGCGGGACTGAGCGTGGCGGCCCTGGCTGCGCCCTCTGTGAGCACGGGCGGTGTCACGCACGAAACACCCGGCCGGCCGGGCGTCAGCGGCGCTGCCATTGACTTTGACCTCACGCACGAGGGCGGCCAGGCGAAAGTGAAAATACTCAATGGCGGGCTGGACCTGCCGGGGGTCTTCGAGGAATCGCAGCTTGCGCTGGGTCAGTTGTCGGTGGAGGCGAGCTGGAAGTTTTCAGGCCGCAAAATTGAAGCGAAATTGCGCAACCTGCAGTTTGCCAATGCCGACGCGCAGGGCGATGCGCAAGTGAGTTGGCGCACCGAAGAGGTGGCCCCAGACCCCGCTGGGCGCGCTGGCGCACCTGATCGCCGCTTCCCCGGCGTGCTGGATTTGCAGGGCAGCCTGAGCCGGGGCGATGGCACCAAGGTTCATCGCTATTTGCCCCTGGTGTTGCCGGAGCCGGTGCGCCACTATGTGCGTGATGCGGTGCTGCAGGGCCAGGTCAGCGACGTGAAGTTCAAGGTCAAGGGGCCTGTCGATCACATCCCGTTCATCCATGCGGCTCAGGGAGAGTTCCGCGTGTCGGCCAAGGTGCAAAACGGGCAATTTGCCTATGTGCCGAAATCCATACAGCCGAATAACGCGGCGCCCTGGCCAGCCCTGACCGATCTCGATGGTGAGCTGGTCTTTAACCGTGCGTCACTGGAAATCAACGGGGCCAGCGCCAAAGTGGCTGGTTTGCCAGGACTGGAACTGGTCAAGGCCGATGCGCGAATCCCTGATTTGACCCGCGCTGCCACCGTTGAGGTGGGGCTTGAGCTGAAAGGCGCGCTGGCCGACGCGCTGGGCTTTGTCAACACCTCACCCGTGGGCGGCATGACCAACCAGGTGCTGGCCAAGGCCGTGGCCAGCGGTACCGGTGACTACCGCTTCCGCCTGAAGTTGCCCATCCATTCCATCGACAAATCGCGGGTGGAAGGCACCATCACCCTGCCCGGCAATGACGTGCAGTTCGCGCCGGCCACGCCCCAGCTGACCAAACTCAAGGGCGTGGTGACCGTGAACGAACGCGGCTTCACGGTCACGGGCGCCCAGGCGCACCTGTTGGGCGGTGACATGCGTTTTGACGGCGGCACGCGCACTACGGCCCGTCCGGCGGCGGGCCGCTCGCCTGATCCGGAGCGGGAAACCAGCGTTGCCTTCAAGGCCCAGGGCACACTCACGGCAGAAGGGCTGCGCCAGGCCCAGGACTTGGGCCTTGTCGCCCGCATGGCGCAAAACGCCAGCGGCAGCACCGCCTACGCGGCCTCGCTGGGCTTCAGGCGCGGGGTGGCCGAACTCATGATCTCCAGTAGCTTGCAAGGCCTGGCCCTGAATTTGCCAGCCCCGCTGAGTAAAACGGCCGACTCGGCATTGCCGCTGCGGTTTGAGAATGTGCTGTTAGCGGGCACCATGGGGCCGGGGCAGCCGTTGCAGGACCAGCTGTCGCTCAGCATAGGCCGCGTGGCCGCCATCAACTATGTGCGTGACATGAGTGGTGCCGAGCCCCGCGTGATCCGGGGCGCCATAGCGGTGGGGCTGGAGGACGGTGAAACCGTGTCCGTACAGGAAGCGGGCGTGGCGGCCAACATCAAGCTGGCCCAGGTGGATCTTGATGCCTGGGAAAAAATCCTCAGCGCCTCGCCGGAGGGCGGCGCGCCGGCAAGCGCAGCTGCTGCGACTTCTGCCGGGGCCGTGAACCGCGCCGCCGCGAGTGCGGCGCTCACTTACCTGCCCACGGTGATGGCGATACGGGCCAAGGAACTGCGGGTGGAGGGGCGCAGGCTGAACAATGTGGTGGTGGGCGGATCGCGTGAAGGTTTGAACTGGCGCGCCAATATCGATGCCTCCGAGCTCAATGGCTATGTTGAGTTTCGCCAGCCCGGCGGCATTGGTGCCGGTCGTGTTTACGCGCGGCTTTCACGTCTGAGCCTGGCGCCAGGCAATGCCAGCGATGTGGAAGCCATTTTGAACGAGCAGCCCGCCAGCATTCCGGCGCTTGACATCGTGGTGGAAGACATGGAGCTGCGCGGCAAGAAGCTGGGGCGCGTTGAAATTGATGCGGTCAACCGCGGTGCTTCTGCCGCAGCCCGCGACGGCCTTCGCGAGTGGCGCTTGAACAAGTTCAATGTGATCCTGCCCGAAGCCACGCTGACGGCAACGGGCAATTGGGTAGCGGTAAATACGCAGACCGCAGGCGCTTCTTCTACTACTTCTTCTTCTGCGGCCGGCGGGTCACGTGCCGCGCTGGCATATGCCGAGCGCCGCCGCACTGTGATGAACTTCAAGCTCGACATCGCCGACTCGGGCGAATTGCTCAAGCGCTTTGGCATGGGCGAGCTGATTCGCCGCGGCAAGGGCAAGCTTGAAGGGCAGGTGGCATGGATTGGTTCCCCCCTGAGCCTGGACTACCCGACCCTGAGCGGGCAGTTCAACGTCAACGTCGAGTCGGGACAGTTTGTCAAGGCCGACCCGGGGATCGCCAAGCTGCTGGGCGTGCTCAGCCTGCAGTCCTTGCCCAGGCGGCTGACGCTGGATTTTCGTGATGTGTTTTCCGAGGGCTTTGCCTTTGACTTTGTGCGCGGTGATGTCAACATCAACCAGGGGCTGGCGCATACCAACAACCTGCAGATGCGCGGTGTGAACGCCGCCGTGCTCATGGAAGGCAGTGCCGACATTGCCCGTGAAACGCAAAACATCAAGGTGGTGGTGGTGCCCGAAATCAATGCCGGAACGGCCTCGCTGATAGCCACGGCCATCAATCCGGCCATCGGCCTGGGCAGCTTCCTTGCACAAATGTTTTTGCGCCGCCCCCTGATGCAGGCCGCCACGCAGGAGTTCCAGATTGACGGCACCTGGGCTGAGCCGAAAATTACCAAAATCGAGCGCAAGGCTGCGGCCGACAGCAAGACGGGCGACACTTCCACGGAGACACGCTGAGCATGAAAATCGCTGCTATTCAGATGGTTTCAGGTGTTGGCGTGCAGGCCAATCTGGAGGTTGCCGCGCAGTGGCTGGCGCAGGCCGCCGCACAAGGTGCCGAACTGGCGGTGCTGCCCGAGTATTTTTGCGTCATGGGCTTGAAGGACACGGATAAATTGCAGCTTCAGGAGACCGCCGGCCAGGGCCTGATCCAGGACTTCCTGAGTCATTCGGCGCGCGAACTGGGGCTCTGGCTTGTCGGCGGCACGCTGCCGATGGCGACCGCGGATGCCAGTCGTGCACGCAACAGTTCGCTGGCCTACGCACCCTCGGGCCAGTGCGTGGCGCGCTACGACAAGATGCACCTGTTCAGGTTTGCGCAAGGCCAGGAAGACTACGATGAAACCCGCGTGCTCGAGCCGGGCACGCAGCCCGTCAGTTTTGAGCTGGCGTCACGGGATGGCCATGTGTACAGCATCGGCATGAGCGTTTGCTACGACCTGCGTTTCCCGGAGCTTTACCGTGCCCTGAAGGCCGACGTGTTGCTGGTGCCCAGTGCCTTCACCTACACCACCGGCGAGGCGCATTGGGAGGTGCTGCTGCGGGCACGCGCCATCGAGAACCTGGCCTATGTGGTCGCGGCCGCCCAGGGCGGCGTGCACGAAAATGCGCGCCGCACCTGGGGCCACAGCATGGTGGTGGATCCTTGGGGCCAGGTGCTGGCACAGCATGCCGAAGGCGCCGGGCTGGTCATGGCCGAAGTGTCAGCCAGCCAGCTTCGGGCCGTGCGTGCTCGCCTGCCGGCGCTTGCCCACCGCGTGCTGTGAGGCTATTGGCGTGAAATTCCCCCGTGTGACCGGCGTCAGCTGGGCCAGCCGGCGCTGGTCTCTCTGGATCTTGCTGATGGCGCTGGTGCTGGCCTTGCTGGTGATGCTGGTCTGGCTGGCCGGACGCTATGAGTCCAGCCAGGTGCAAGGCCGGCTGGAGCACGACGCTGCGGAAACCGTGACCGACATCCGTTCCGGGCTGACCCGCAACATCCAGACTTTCCAGGCCTTGCAGTCCGGTGAGCGCAAGCCCGACAGCTGGCGTTCGCTGGCTGCCGAGCTGCTGCGCGAGCACCGCGAAATCATGCGGCTGGAGTGGCGCAGCGAGGCGCTGGAAGTGCTCGGATTTGTCGAGACCCCCTTCCGCAACTCGGTGTTCGAGCGGCTGGGGCGGGGGAACATGCAGGCCGATGTGGGCCTGACTTGCAGCACCGCGCGCCGCCTGAGCGGGGCGGCCTATTCCACCAGTTACTTCATGCCCCAGTCCGATGGCTTGGGCCTGGAGGTGCTGGACATGTGCATGCCGATTGTGGTGGCGGGTCGTCTGGCGGGTTTCACCGTGGCCACCTATTCCTTGCAGGACATCCTGGGCGAACTGGTGGGCCGGCAACTCGCCCGTGGCGTGGGCCTGTCGTTCACGGAAGCCGATGGCACGCGCCTGGCGCTGCATGGCGTGCCTTCGCGCGGCAGCCGTGTTTACATCGCGCAGCAACTGCTGGACCTGCCGGGCAACACGCTGGTCGTCCGGATGGAAAGCCGGCTGGGCACCCCGGCGCTGTTTCCCAATGTCCTGACGGCGCTGGTTGCCGCCCTGTCCCTGGCCTTGCTGGCCGTGCTTTTTTTGCTGGCCCGCGACATGCGGCGGCGCCAGAAGGTGGAGCACGATCTGGGTGAAGCGCTCGCGTTTCGCAAAGCCATGGAAGACTCGGTGTTGACGGGCTTGCGCGCGCGCGATCTGCAGGGACGCATCACCTATGTCAATCCGGCGTTTTGCAAGATGGTGGGCGTGGATGCCAGTGACTTGCTCAATCAGAGCTTCCCTTCGCCTTATTGGCCGCCGGAGTTGGCGGGCATGTACCAGCAGCGCCAGGAAATTCGCCTGGCGGGCAACAGCCTGCCGCGTGAGGGCCATGAGTCGGTTTTCATGCGACGCGACGGCACGCGGTTTCCGGTGCTGATCATGGAAGCGCCGCTGATCAACGCGGTGGGCAAGCACACCGGCTGGGTGAGCGCGATTCTGGATGTCAGCGAGCAGCGCCGGATTGAAGAACTCTCGCGTGCCAGCCAGGAGCGCCTGCAGGCCACCGCGAGGCTGGCCATGGTGGGTGAAATGGCGTCCCTGCTCAGCCACGAACTCAACCAGCCGCTGGCGGCGATTTCGAGTTATGCCACCGGCTCGCTCAATCTGTTGCAGCATGAAATGGAGCTTGCGGCCAAGGCGTCTTCGGGCCAGTCGGATCAGGGCTCTCCGGTGCCGCCGCTGTCTGAAGAATTGCAGCTGGCCATGCGCCGCATCGCCGAGCAGGCCGAGCGTGCCGGCAAGGTGATCAAGAGCGTGCACGATGTGGTGCGGCGGCGCGAGCGGGTGCGCGAGGCGGTGCCGCCCCGTGCCCTGCTCGACGCGATCATGCCGCTGGTCAGCCTGCAGGCGCGCAAGCTCGGCGTGCGCGTGGCGGTCGAACTGGACGAAGCCTGCGAGCCTGTGCTGTGCGACCGCACCATGGTCGAGCAGGTGCTGCTCAACCTTTCGCGCAACGGCATGCAGGCCATGCAAGGCATCGATGAAATGCCGGCCTCAGAGCGTTCCTCTGGGCGCGCATCGGGCCAGCGCGAAAAATTGCTGACACTGCGCATCCGGCCGGCGGCCTCCAATGTGCATCGGCGCTGGGTGGAATTTGCGGTGGTGGATTGCGGGGAAGGCATTTCGCAGGAAGTGGCCGAGCAGCTCTTCACGCCCTTTTTCACCACCAAGGTCGAAGGCATGGGCCTGGGCCTCAACCTGTGCCGCACCGTGGTAGAACAGCACGGCGGATTCCTGGGTTTTGAAGCCGTCCAGCCACACGGTACGGTTTTCAGTTTTACCCTGCCGGTGGCGGTGGCACGGGATGCCCAGGACGCCCAGTATGCTCAAGACGAGCAGCCCATGATCTAATTCCATTTCTGATTCGAGGTGAGATTAGGCGCACCGCCGCAGACAGTGCTGTAACGGCCAAGGCGGGGCAACGACATATCGCATTGAAGTGGAAATGGAATAAGGAATAGTGCATGGAACCGATTCAGAATGCCACGGTGTACATCGTTGACGATGATGCCAGCGTGCGGGAGGCGCTGGCCTGGCTGCTGCGCTCACGCCGTCTGCTCAGCGAGAGCTTTGACAGTGCCGAGGCCTTTGATGCCCGGGTGTCGCAGCAGTTTGCGGTCCAGTCGCCTTCCTGCGTGTTGCTTGATGTGCGGATGGCGGGCCTAAGCGGGCTGGCCATGTTCGAGAAGCTGATTGCCTACGGCCTGCTGCCGACCTTGCCGGTGATTTTCCTGACCGGCCATGCCGATGTGCCCACGGCGGTCGATGCCGTCAAGCGCGGCGCCTTTGATTTTTGTGAAAAGCCGTTTTCAGACAATGCGCTGGTGGACCGGATCGAGCAGGCGCTGGGCGCTTCCGCTGCGGCGCTGGCCCAGCATGGCGAGTCGACCAGCCTGCAGGCGCGCCTCGATGGCCTGACCGAGCGCGAGCGCGATGTGATGCGGCTGGTGGTGGGCGGCCTGCCCAACAAGCTGGTCGCCGACCAGCTCGACATCAGCGTGCGGACGGTGGAGGTCCACCGGGCCCGGGTTTTTGACAAAATGGGGGTCAAGTCGGCGGTAGAGTTGGCCAACTTGCTACGAAATTTGTAGCCGGCCGCGGTTATTTCTTATCCGATTCCGGGTCTGGCACAGGGTGCTCCGGATCGCCTTTCAGTTCGCCCTTGTTACGCCCTGAAAACATCGTCCACCACACAATGAATACCAGCAGCAGCAGCGCCCCGAGGGCTTCGAGCAAGAGTAGGGTCATGACATTTCCTTGGAGGGCCAATACGGGTTCAGTGCGCTCAATAGGCTCAATGCGGCCTTGGCGCTGGGGCTCAATTATCGCCATGGCCGCGCTGCTCGCGTCCTGCGCCAGTCCGCCCATGCCCCCATCGCCTGCGTCATCTTCGCCGGCTGGCGCGCCCACGCAGGCCGCCGGCCGACCTGGCGATGGCGGCCCCTTGCCCGCCCCCCTGCTGCAGGGCAAAAGCCGCTGGGTTCCGGTGCAGTGGGCCGAATTGCCGGGGTTTGAGGACGATGCGCTGTTTGAGGCCTGGAATGCCTGGCTCAAAAGCTGCGAACGGCCGGGCGCGGCGTTTGCACCTCTGTGCGGCGAAGTCCGGCGCCTGAGCATTGCCTCGGGGGAAGAGCAGCGCGCCTGGATGACGACCCGGCTGCAGCCTTATCGCGTCGAGACCCTGCAAGGCGCAGCCGATGGGCTGTTGACCAGCTACTACGAACCCGTGCTGAAGGCGAGCCGACAGCCTGGCGCGGGCTATGAGGTGCCGCTGTACCGCCCGCCTTTATCGCTGGGCAGCCGCAAACCATGGTTTTCGCGGCAGGAAATCGACACCCTTGCCGAAGCCAAGTCTGCACTGAGGGGCCGCGAGATTGCCTGGCTGGCAGACCCGGTCGAAGCGATGTCGCTACACATTCAGGGCTCAGGCAGGCTGAACCTGATCGAGCCCGACGGGTCGCAGCGCGTTGTCCGGGTGGCTTATGCCGGCTCCAACGAGCAGCCGTTTCGCAGCGTCACCCAGTGGCTTCAGGATCAGGGCGAAGGCCGGATGGTGGTGCCCTGGGTGGAGTCAACCAAGGCATGGGCTGCGAAAAATCCGCAGCGCGTGCAGCAAATGCTTTGGAGCAATCCGCGCTACACCTTTTTTCAGGAGCAGCCTCTGAGCGATCTTGACGCGGCCTTCGGCCCCAAAGGGGCGCAGGGCGTGGCGCTCACGCCGGGCCGCTCGATTGCGGTAGACCCCGGCAGCATTCCCTACGGCACGCCGGTGTGGCTGGCGTCCCGTGGCGCGGCGGCCAATCTGCAAAAACTGGTGTTTGCGCAGGACACCGGCAGCGCCATTGTGGGTGGCGTGCGGGCCGACTATTTCGCGGGAACCGGCGCAGAGGCCGGTGAGATGGCCTCGCGCTTTAACCAGCCCTTGCGGCTGTGGGTTCTCTGGCCCAAGTGAGCACGAAGCCATGGCCAAAGGAAGAAGCATGATCAAGCGGACGGGCATGCGCAGGGCGGCGCTGGTCATGTGGACGGCGGTGTCTGCGCTGGCCGGTTGCGCAGGGAGCACGTGGCAATCCGCGGCGCCGCTTTACCGGTGCGAGCATGGCATTGAGTTCACGGCCCGGTTCATCGATGACACCGCAGTGCTGGATGGCACACATGGTTATGACGTGCTGTACCGCGATGCCGGCGGCCAGGGTGAGCAGCAGGCCGTGTACAGCAATCCGCGAATGCGCGCGGAGTTTGGCCTGGGTGCGAACGGGCGCGAGGCGGTGCTACGCTACCCGCTGCTGCCTCTGGTTGCACGCTGCGTGCGTGACTGAACTGCGGTGAGCGGGCGAGCTAATTGCGGCTTAGCGTAGCGAGATTCGTACCTCTACCCTCAGCCCTTCCCGGCCGGCGGATTGCGCGTTGCCCTGCAGGCCGCTGCTGCCGGAGGCGGCCACATCATCCGATTGCGCGACCGCGACCCATTCATTCAACGGCAAAGCCTGTGCGGTGCTGGTGGACGATGATGAAGGCAGTGCTATGCCGGACCGCGTGGTTTGCACGGCGGCAAGTTCAAGTTCTGCGCTGTCGCCGCCACCCCAGACCGGGCGCGCTGAAAAGCCGCTGTTGACCTCTATCCATACCGTTCCAGCGACGTAGCGCACCATGCCGTTTTGCACGAAGGTCTGCACCAGCCGCAAGGGCCTGCTGTTGCCCAGGCTGATGTTGACGTTGCGGCCATTGAGGACCAGCACGCGTTGCATCAGGTCGCGTGCATCGTTGCGCTGGCTGTTGTGTGCCGTGATGTTGACGGTGGCGCCGGAGTTGCCGGGCTCCAGGATCACCCCGCCCTGCGCGCCCAGCGCATTCTGGGACTGGCTGCTGCCCTGCACCTGCCGCACTTCGATCTGGAGGTTGCGCATCGGCAGGGGTTGTTGGTCTGCTATTGAATTGATAGCTGGTTGCGCCCGCACAACGGGGACGGGGGCCGTAAAAAGCATCAAGAACACCAGTCCGGCGTGTTTAAGGGCATGCGCCACGCTGCTTCCTCCAGTGGGTTGGGCCGGCGCGTCATGGTGACCCCTGCCTGCTGCCCGGTAGCTGGCAGTTTATCAACGAGGAGGCCCAGCCGGCGAGTTGATTGCTATTAATTTTATAGCTGTATGTGCCCGACAGATAAGGGGGAGCTGCCATATTTTTCGGCATGTCAGGGTGCGGTGCGCGCCAGGTGACCCAGTGGCAGGGCGCTGCTGGCCTTGACCTCGCCGAGCGAAAAACTGGTGTGCAGGTCTTTCACATTGGGCAGGTTGATCAGGTTTTGCAGGGCAAACTTGCTGAAGGCTTCGAGGTCTTGCGCCACCACCTGCAGCTCAAAGGTGCCAGTGCCGCTGATGTAGTGGCAGGCGATGATTTCGGGCAGCTTTTTGATGGCTTCCTCGAGCTGGCGCGTGGCGTCGCCGCTGTTGCGGTCGGCATCCAGCCGGACAAAGGCCAGCACGCCCAGGCCGATCTTCTGGCGGTTGATCTCGGCCCGGTAACCGGTGATGAAACCGGCCTCTTCGAGCGCCCGCACGCGCCGCCAGCAGGGCGCGGCCGACAGGCCCACGCGCGATGCCAGTTCGGTGTTGGTCAGGCGCGCCTCGCTCTGCAGGGCATTCAGGATGGCGATGTCAAACTTATCTAAAGTGTTCATTTTTCGTATTTTCCAGCAAGATCCTTTCTTTGCATAGCCTAAATCAGGCAAAGAAAGCAAAGACATATCAGGCTGTCGGGCATACACTTTGCACTCAGTTAGAGGCCTGCCCCTACCCGGGGTTGGGTCTCACTTGGACCTGCCCACAAGGCGGCATTACAAACAGCCTGGAGACCCACGAACATGAACGCCCCTCTGCCCGAACACATCCGCAAAGCGCTGGAAACCGTCACGCTTGACGATAAATATTCACTTGACCATGGCCGGGCCTTCATGAGCGGCGTGCAGGCCCTGGTCCGCCTGCCCATGCTGCAGCGCACGCGCGATGCCATCGCCGGCCTGAACACCGCTGGTTTTGTCAGCGGCTACCGCGGCTCGCCCCTGGGCGGCTATGACCAGGCCTTGTGGGCCGCCAAAAAGCACCTGGCGGCGCAAAACATCGTGTTCCAGCCCGGCGTCAATGAAGAGCTGGGCGCCACCGCTGTCTGGGGCACCCAGCAGCTGGACCTCTACCCGCAGAGCAACAAGTTTGATGGCGTGTTTGGCATCTGGTACGGCAAGGGCCCGGGCGTGGACCGCTGCTCGGACGTGTTCAAGCATGCCAATATGGCGGGCACCGCCAGACACGGTGGCGTGATCGCCATTGCCGGCGACGACCATGTGTCCAAGAGCTCGACCGCGGCGCACCAGAGCGACCACATCTTCAAGGCCTGCGGCCTGCCGGTGTTTTTCCCGTCCAATGTGCAGGACATCCTCGACATGGGGCTGCATGCCTTTGCCATGAGCCGCTTTTCGGGCGTTTGGTCGGGCATGAAAACCATCCAGGAAGTGGTGGAGTCGTCGAGCTCCGTCTCGGTTGATCCGGACCGCGTGAAGATCATCATTCCCGAAGACTTCCAGATGCCGCCCGGTGGTCTGCACATTCGCTGGCCCGACCCTCCGCTGGAGCAGGAAGCGCGCCTGATGGACTACAAATGGTATGCCGCGCTGGCCTATATCCGCGCCAACAAGCTCAACTACAACGTGATTGCTGGGCCCAAGGACCGCTTCGGCATCATCGCCAGCGGCAAGGCCTTCAACGACACCCGCCAGGCACTGGTTGATCTGGGGCTGGACGAAGACACCTGCCACCAGCTGGGCATACGCCTGCACAAGGTCAACGTGGTCTGGCCGCTGGAAGCCACCATCACGCGCGACTTTGCCGAAGGCCTGCAAGAGATTCTGGTGGTGGAAGAAAAACGCCAGGTCATCGAGTACCAGCTCAAGGAAGAACTCTACAACTGGCGTGCCGACGTCAGGCCGAATGTGCTGGGCAAGTTTGACGAACCCGAGGGCGATGCCTCGGGCGGCGAATGGTCCATGCCCAACCCGAGCGAAAACTGGCTGTTGCGCGCCAAGGCCGACCTGACGCCCGCCATCATCGCCAAGGCGATTGCCAAGCGCCTGAAAAAGCTGGGCGTGCCCGCCGACATCATCGCGCGCATGGAAACGCGGCTGGCGATCATCGAGGCGCGCGAACGCGCCATGGCCAGCATCAGCCTTGACACCGGCGAGCGCGCCCCCTGGTTTTGCAGCGGCTGCCCGCACAACACCAGCACGCGTGTGCCCGAAGGTTCGCGCGCCGTGGCCGGCATTGGCTGCCACTACATGGCCACCTGGATGGACCGCTCGACCTCCACCTTCACCCAGATGGGCGGCGAAGGCGTGACCTGGGTCGGCCAGTCCGCCTTCACGACCGACCAGCACGTCTTTGCCAACCTGGGCGACGGCACCTACTTTCACAGCGGCCTGCTGGCAATCCGTCAGAGCATTGCCGCGGGTGTCAACATCACCTACAAGGTCCTCTACAACGATGCCGTCGCCATGACGGGCGGCCAGCAGGTGGGCGAGCGGCCCGAGGGCCATTCGGTGCTGCAGATCGCTCACAGCCTGCAGGCCGAGGGCGTGGTCAAAATGGTCGTGGTCACGGACGAACCGCAGAAGTACAGCGGCCGGGGCGCGACCGGCTCGGCCCGGCCGGCAGGCTCCGCGCATCCCGAACTGGTCATGGAATTGCCGCCTGGCGTGACGGTGCACCACCGCGATGAACTCGACCGCATCCAGCGCGAGTTTCGCGAGCTCAAGGGCACGAGCATCATCATCTACGACCAGACCTGCGCCACCGAAAAGCGCCGCCGCCGCAAGCGCGGCACCCTGGCCACGCCCGACAAGACGGTGGTGATCAACGAACTGGTGTGCGAGGGCTGTGGTGATTGCTCGGTGCAGTCCAACTGCCTGTCGGTGGAGCCGCTGGAAACCGAGTTTGGCCGCAAGCGCCGCATCAACCAGAACAGCTGCAACAAGGATTACTCCTGCGTCAATGGTTTTTGCCCCAGCTTTGTGACCGTTGAAGGGGGCAGTCTCAAGAAGCCCAAGAAGGAAAAAAAGGGCGGCTTGAGCGGACTGCCGGAGATTCCCGAGCCCATGCTGCCGCTGGCTGAAAGCGCCTGGGGCATTGTGGTCGGGGGCGTAGGCGGCACCGGTGTGATTACCATCGGCCAGTTGCTGGGCATGGCCGCCCATCTGGAAGGCAAGGGCGTCGTGACCCAGGATGCCGGTGGGCTGGCGCAAAAAGGCGGAGCCACCTGGAGCCACATCCAGATTGCCAACCGGCCCGAGGCCATCTACACCACCAAGGTGGACACCGCGAAAGCCGATCTGGTGATCGGCTGCGACCCGATTGTGGCCGCCAGCAAGTACACGCTGACGGTCATGCAGCCCGGCCGTACTTATGTGGCGATGAATTCCCACGGCACGCCGACGGCAGCGTTTGTCTCCGATCCCAACTGGCAATTCCCCGGTGGCAATTGCGAGAGCGCGGTCACTGCGGCGGTGGGCGCGGAACTGATGGGCGCTTTTGACGCCGAGCAGGTGGCGGTGCAGATGATTGGCGACTCGATTTACACCAACCCCCTGATGCTGGGCTTTGCCTGGCAAAAAGGCCGGGTGCCGCTGTCGCATGCAGCGCTGATGCGCGCGATTGAACTCAATGGCGTGCAGGTTGACAACAACAAGGCGGCCTTTGAATGGGGTCGTCGCTGCGCTCACGATCTGGCTGCGGTACAGGCCTTGTTCAAGGCCGCGCAAGTGATCGAATTTGTGAAAAAACCGTCCCTGACCGAGATGCTGGCCAAGCGGGTGGATTTCCTGACGGCCTACCAGAACGCGGCCTACGCGAAAACCTACCAGGCTTTCGTGGACAAGGTGCGCGCGGTGGAAGCGCCTCTGGGCAAGACCACGCTGACCGAGGCCGTGGCCCGTTACCTCTTTAAGCTCATGGCCTACAAGGACGAATACGAGGTGGCTCGCCTGCACACCGATGCCGGTTTCCATGCCAAGCTCAATGCCATGTTTGAAGGTGACTTCAAGCTCAACTACCACTTGGCACCGCCCCTGATTGCGTCCAAAAACGACAAGGGCGAGCTGCAAAAGCAGAAATTCGGCCCCTGGATGCTGACCGGCTTCAAGCTGCTGGCCCGGCTCAAGGGCTTGCGCGGCACGCCGCTGGATGTGTTTGGCCGCACCGAGGAGCGCAAGATGGAGCGCGCCTTGATCGACGAATACAAGGCCAGCCTGGAGGAAGTGCTGGCTGGCCTGACCGCCGAAAACCATGTCATTGCCCTGGAAATTGCCCGCATTCCCGAGCTGATCAAAGGTTATGGTCATGTCAAGGAGCGCCATCTGAAGGCGGCGCGGCCGCAATGGGCCGCGCTGATGCAGTCTTTCCGCCAGCCCGGGGCCGCCGTCGAAAAGCGGGCCGCATAAACCCTGTGCGCCTGGGCAGCCGCCCGGTGCGCGCTAGTGCAGAGCTTTCTAAAGTACGGCGGGCTGTCAAGGCCCGCGATCCGCGCGTAAACCCGGCTTGAAAATGGCCGGGAACGCGCCATTTACAGCTTCCTGTGGCCGCCCGCCGCATACAATCAAGGACTTTGTGCTCTGGCCCTGGGGTCGGAGCGCGTGCCCGTTTTTCTTTCAATCGTTGTGGAGTTAGCCGTGTTCATTTCTTCTGCTTTTGCCCAAACCGCTCCCGCTGCCGCCGCCGGTGGTAGTGACATGCTGTCCTCGCTGACCGGCATGTTGCCCCTGGTCTTGATGTTTGTGGTGCTGTACTTTGTGATGATTCGCCCACAAATGAAGAAGCAGAAAGAGCACCGCACCATGGTTGAGGCGCTGGCCAAGGGCGATGAAGTGGCCACCGCGGGCGGCTTGCTCGGCAAGGTCACCAAGCTCGGTGACGCCTACTTGACGCTTGAACTGGCCCCCGGCGTTGAAGTGCAGCTGCAGCGCAGCGCCATCGTCCAGGTGCTGCCCAAGGGCGCGATCAGTACCGCCGCCAAATAAGCCAGGCGCTCATAAAGGCGTTAATAGGGCCTTGACGGCCCGCTGAGGCCAGCAAGGCCTCACATCGTTCATCCGTCCACCAGAAGCAGCCCCCTCATGAATCGTTATCCGGCCTGGAAGTACGCCCTTATTGTGGCCCTGCTATTGATTGCAGCCCTGTACACGCTGCCCAACTTCTTCGGTGAAGCGCCGGCGGTACAGGTCTCCAGCAGCAAGTCCACCGTCAAAATTGACCGCACGACCATGGCCCGGGTGGAGCAGGCGCTCAAGGATGTGGGCATTGTGGCCGATGCCATCACCCTGGAAGGTAATTCCATCAAAGCGCGTTTTGGCGATACCGATACGCAGCTGAAAGCCAAGGATGCGGTGCAGAAGGTGCTGGCACCCGATGCCGCGGATTCTGCCTACGTGATCGCCCTGAACCTGCTGTCACGCTCGCCCAGCTGGCTGACTTCGCTGAACGCTTTCCCCATGTACCTGGGACTGGATTTGCGCGGCGGTGTGCACTTTATGTTGCAGGTGGACATGCAGGCCGCGCTGACCAAGCGGGCCGAATCCCTGGCCGGTGACATCCGCATGTCGCTGCGGGAAAAAAATATCCGGCACAGCGGTATCAGCCGCAACGCCCAGGCCATCGAGATCAAGTTCCGCGATTCCGCCACACTGGCCTCCGCCAAGGCGCTGATCCAGGACCAGTTCCCGGATCTCCAGAGCGTCGATGTGCCCGAAGGCACGGACTACAAGTTGACGGCCAGCATCAAGCCCGAGGCGGCGCGCCGTATCCAGGACCAGGCCCTCAAGCAGAACATGGTGACGCTGCACAACCGGATCAACGAACTGGGCGTGGCCGAGCCGGTGATTCAGCAGCAGGGCGTGGACCGCATCGTCGTGCAGCTGCCCGGCGTGCAGGACACGGCCAAGGCCAAGGACATTCTCGGGCGCACGGCCACGCTGGAGATGCGCCTGGTGGAGGACGGTGCCGAGGCGCGCGCCGCCGAGAACAACACCGGCGCCGTGCCGTTTGGCGCGGAGCGCTTTTTCGAGCGCAACGGGCAGGCGGTGATCGTCAAGAGGCAAGTGATTTTGACCGGCGAAAACCTGACGGATGCGCAAGCCGGCTTTGATTCCCAGACGCAGCAGCCCAAGGTAGACCTGACCGTCGATGCCAAGGGCGGACGCATCATGCGCGATACCAGCCGCGAAAACCTCAAGAAGCGCATGGCCATCCTGCTGTTTGAAAAAGGCAAGGGTGAGGTGCTGACGGCGCCGGTGATCCAGAGCGAACTGGGCAACCGCTTCCAGATCTCGGGTTCCATGAGCGTGAACGAAGCCAGTGACCTGGCGCTGCTGCTGCGCGCCGGTTCGCTGGCCGCTCCCATGGAAATCATTGAAGAGCGCACGATTGGCCCGACGCTGGGTGCCGACAATATTTCCAAGGGCTTTCACAGCGTGTCCTGGGGCTTTCTGGTGATTGTTGCCTTCATGGCGGCTTATTACATGCTGTTTGGCCTGTTTTCGGGCCTGGCGCTGGCCGTCAACCTGCTGCTGCTGGTGGCGGTGCTGTCCATGCTGCAGGCGACCTTGACCTTGCCGGGCATGGCCGCCATGGCGCTGGCGCTGGGCATGGCCATTGACTCCAATGTGCTGATCAATGAACGTGTGCGCGAAGAGTTGCGCAACGGGTCCTCCGCGCAGGCGGCGATTCATGCCGGTTATGAGCGGGCCTGGGCAACCATTCTGGACTCCAACACCTCGACGCTGATTGTGGGCCTGGCCTTGCTGGCCTTTGGCTCCGGGCCGGTGCGTGGTTTTGCCGTGGTGCATTGCATCGGCATTTTGACCAGCATGTTCTCGGCGGTATTTTTCTCGCG
>DASXRN010000092.1:0-13773 GCA_036506595.1 Polaromonas sp.
CTTATCGGCCGGTAAACGAGCCAGAACCGCCCGACCGACGAGGCCCGTTGCCCCGGCCACCAGCGCCGCCGCCGCCGGAACGGTTTCCGCGGAAGTTGTTGCGGTTGCCTGTGGGTTGGCCGGAAGAGGGGAAACCGGAGGAGGCGTGGCTGGCGGGCTGCCGGTCGTCGAAGTCGTTGCGTGGCTCGTTTCGTGAGTCGAAACGTGGTTCAGAACGCGGTTGCGCATCGCGGTGTCTTGGCGCTGGTGCGTGGGGGCTTCTTGCGTTGCTCGACGGCTGGGCCGGGCTGCGGCGACCGCCACCGCCATTACCGCCGCCATTGCCACCACCAGCAGGGCCACGGCCGCGGCCACCACCGTTGCCGCCGCCGTTACCACCACCATTGGCGCCACGTGCAGGCTGACCAGTCTTGTTGTCACGGATGCGCGTCATCATTTCGCTGCGGGCTGCCTTGGCGGCGGCCTGCATCACGTCGCGGCTTGGCGGTTTGCCCAGGCCGCCCCAGATGGTCTGGCGGCCCATGGCCAGTGGCTCGGCTTTTTCGCCGGGCTCGGCTTCAAAGCCGGGCACCACCACTTTTTCGATGTTCTGCTTGGTAAAGCGCTCGATGTCCTGCATGAAGCCTTCTTCGTCCAGGCACACCAGGCTCACGGCCTCGCCGCTGTTGCCGGCGCGGCCGGTGCGGCCAATGCGGTGCACATAGTCTTCGCTGACGTTGGGGATCTCGTAGTTCACCACATGCGGCAACTCGTCGATGTCAATGCCGCGTGCGGCAATGTCGGTGGCCACCAGCGCGCGAATGTCGCCGCTCTTGAAGCCCTGCAGCGCCTGGGTGCGGGCCGTCTGGCTCTTGTTGCCGTGCAGCGCCATGGCGGAAATGCCGTTCTTGGTCAGGTGCTCGGCCACATTGTTGGCGCCAAACTTGGTGCGCGTGAACACCAGCACCTGGCTCCAGTTGTGCTCGTTGATGATGTGCGTGAGCAGCGCTTTTTTCTTGCCGCGGCCCACCGGGTGAATGGTCTGCGTGATGCGCTGCACCGTGGTGTTGCGCGGCGTGACCTGAATGGAGGCCGGGTTGCGCAGCAGGCCGTTGGCCAGTTCACGGATTTCGTCGCTAAAGGTCGCGCTGAACAGCAACGACTGCTTTTGCTTGGGCACCAGGGCCAGCACTTTCTTGATGTCGTGGATAAAGCCCATGTCCAGCATGCGGTCGGCTTCGTCCAGCACCAGGATCTGCACCTGGCTCAGGTCCAGCGTGCCCTGGCTCGCGTGGTCCAGCAGGCGGCCGGGGGTGGCCACCAGGATGTCCACGCCGCGGCGCAGTTTCTCAATTTGTGCGCCCATGCCAACACCGCCAAACATCACCATCGAGGTGAGGTCCAGGTATTTTCCGTAAACGCGCACGCTTTCTTCAACCTGCGCCGCCAGCTCGCGGGTCGGCGTCATGATGAGCGCGCGCACGGCGTTCACGCCGCGCCGGTTGGTCAGCCGGGGCTCGGTAGACAGGCGCTGCAGCAGGGGCAGGGTGAAGGCCGCGGTTTTGCCGGTGCCGGTTTGGGCGCCGCCCAACAGGTCGCCGCCTGCCAGAACGGCGGGAATGGCCTGGGCCTGGATGGGCGTGGGGGTGTCATAGCCCTGCTCAAGCACGGCCTTAAGAATGGCCGGGGCCAAATTCAATTCTTCAAATGTCATGGTATTGCACCGGTGCGGTGCTTTAGATCGGCCTGTTGGGTGCTTTTGTTTCGAAGCAACCCGCCAGTCATAGGCAGATGGGGTCAGAAAGTCGGGCCGTAAACATCGCAGCAGCCACTTGATAAGCAGTACCCGAGATGTGCCCAAATGTTGAAGGCAACTGGAGCCAGCAACCCCGGTATTGTCGCACGGAACGATAATCTGGCTATTGCGGTAAAAATTATGGCAAAGATTTCCGCCAAAATTTCCGCTAAATGCGGCGCCTGCCTGGCGTACCGTTTTTCTTTTGTTCCCCCATTTTTAGAGATAAATCCTGATGGCTCAGTACGTATTACCGAAACATAAATTGCCCGCCTCCGGCGGAATTCGTTCAGTTCCTTCACGAATCGCAAGGTAAACCATGGCGCAATATGTTTTCACCATGAACAAGGTCGGCAAAATCGTGCCGCCCAAGCGTCAAATTCTCAAAGAGGTTTCCCTCAGCTTTTTCCCCGGCGCCAAGATTGGCGTGCTGGGCACCAACGGCTCCGGCAAGTCCACGCTGCTCAAGATCATGGCCGGCCTGGACACCGAGATCGAAGGCGAAGCCACCCCCATGCCGGGGCTGAACATCGGCTACCTGCCGCAGGAACCCAAGCTCGACCCCGGGCATACCGTGCGCGAGAGTGTCGAGGCCGGCATGGGTGCGGTATTTGCCGCCAAGGCCCAGCTGGAAGCGGTGTACACCGCCTACGGCGAGCCCGATGCCGACTTTGACGCGCTGGCCGCCGAGCAGGCCCGCCTGGAAGCCATCATCGCGACCTCTGGCACGGATTCCGAGCACCAGCTGGAGATCGCTGCCGACGCGCTGCGCCTGCCGCCCTGGGATGCCCAGATCGGCGTTCTGTCGGGTGGCGAGAAACGCCGCGTGGCCTTGTGCAGCCTGCTGTTGTCCAAGCCCGACATGCTGCTGCTCGACGAGCCGACCAACCACCTGGACGCCGAATCGGTGGACTGGCTGGAGCAGTTCCTGCAGCGCTATTCGGGCACGGTGGTCGCCATTACCCACGACCGTTACTTCCTCGACAACGCGGCCGAGTGGATTCTGGAACTGGACCGCGGCCAGGGCATTCCGTGGAAAGGCAACTACAGCAGCTGGCTGGATCAAAAAGGCGAGCGTCTGGCGCAGGAGCAAAAGGGCGAAGAAGCCCGTGCCAAGGCCCTGAAGAAAGAGCTGGAATGGTCACGTCAGAACCCGAAAGCGCGCCAGGCCAAGAGCAAGTCGCGTTTGGCGCGTTTTGAAGAGCTGTCTGATTTTGAATACCAGAAACGCGTGGAGACCAACGAGATTTTCATCCCGGTGGCCGAGCGTCTGGGCAATGAAGTCATTGAGTTCAAGGGCGTCAGCAAGTCCTTCGGCGACCGCCTGCTGATCGACAACCTGAGCTTCAAGGTACCGGCCGGCGCCATCGTCGGCATCATCGGCCCCAATGGCGCCGGTAAGTCCACGCTGTTCAAACTGATTGCCGGCAAAGAGCAGCCGGACGCCGGTGAAGTGGCGATTGGCAAGACCGCCCGCATGGCTTTTGTGGACCAGCACCGCGATGACCTGGCCAACGAAAAAACCGTCTGGGAAGACATCTCGGGCGGGCTCGACATGCTAACCGTCGGCAAGTTCACAATGCCCAGCCGCGCGTATGCGGGACGCTTCAACTTCAACGGCGCCGACCAGCAGAAACGCGTGGGCATGCTGTCGGGCGGCGAGCGCGGGCGCCTGCACCTGGCCAAGACCCTGATTGCCGGCGGCAACGTGCTGATGCTTGATGAACCGTCGAATGACCTGGACGTGGAAACCCTGCGCGCACTCGAAGACGCACTGCTCGAATTTGCCGGCTCCGTCATGGTCATCAGCCACGACCGCTGGTTTCTTGACCGCATCGCCACCCACATTCTGGCCGCCGAGGGCGACAGCCAGTGGACCTTCTTCAACGGCAACTACCAGGAGTACGAAGCCGACAAGAAGAAACGCCTGGGCGAAGAGGGGGCCAAACCTAAGCGCATGCGCTTCAAGGCATTGAAATAATGCCCCCACGGTCGCTCACTGCGTGTAACTCCCGAGGCCTTGCAGGCCGCGGCTCGCGAGACGCTTCGCCTCTGTCGCCTGTCCAAACCTGCTCAAGCAGGTTTGGAGCCGCAGGCTCCAGCCCCTCGGGGGCCGCTGCGCCTGCGGCCCGGCGAAGCCGGTTCCGCGGCCCTTGCTTGGATGGAGAGCACTCGCGGGGAGATTGCGCATGGCAATGACGGACGAAGCCGTGCTCGCGGCAACCCGACACTGGCTTGAAAAAGCCGTGATCGGGCTGAACCTGTGCCCGTTTGCCAAGGCGGTCTACGTGAAAAACCAGGTGCGCCTGGTCGTCAGCCATGCCCGCCATGCCGACGATTTGCTGGAGGAGTTGGACCGCGAACTGGACCTGCTGGTGGCCACACCGGCAGAAGAGATCGACACCACGCTGCTGATTCACCCCACGCTGTTCGAAGACTTCCTCGACTTCAATGATTTCCTCGAAATCGCCGAAGGCGTGGTGGATGAACACGGCCTGGACGGCGTGTTGCAGCTCGCCAGTTTTCACCCGCGGTTTCAGTTTGACGGCACCGAGCCTGACGACATCAGCAACTACACCAACCGCGCCCCGTTTGCGATATTGCATTTGCTGCGCGAGGAAAGCGTGGAGCGGGCGGTGGAGGCATTTCCCGAGGCAGAGGCGATCTTCGAGCAAAACATCGCGACGTTGGAGAAGCTCGGTCACGAGGGCTGGAAAGCCTTGGGACTTTAGAGCCTGTTCACGATCTACAACCTTGACGGCTGGCAGAAACGCCAGCAATTTCAGGCGGCTAAACGCAACCATTCCCGCGGCGGCACGCCTGCCGTCTGCGTGAAGGCCCGCGAAAATGAAGACGCACTGGCGTAGCCGAGTTCATCCGCTGCGGCCTTGATGGACCATCCGCTGCGCAACATGGTTTGCGCAATCGATACGCGCCAGCGCAGCAGATACTCCGCGGGCGGCTCGCCCACCTGGTCCTTGAACGACGCGGCAAACGCGCTGCGCGACATGCCGGCATGCTCCGCCATGGACGCCAGTGTCCAGGCTTGGCCCGGGCGTTCGTGCACGGCAACCAGCGTGCGGGCCAGCTTGGGGTGCGACAAACCTGTCAGCAGCCCTTTCGGCAGGCTGGCTTCTTCGGGATGGTCCAGCAGCCAGCGCAGCAACTGCAACAAAAGTACCTCGAACAGCCGGTCTGCCAGCAAGCGCTGCCCGCAGCGCAGCCGCTCCATCTCTGTAAAAAGCAGCGCCAGGGTGTGATCCAGGCCTTGCACCTCACGCAAGGGCAGCACCACCAGCGAGGGCAATGCGCATGCCAGCGGGTGGCTGGCCCCGCCGTCGAAATCGAGTGTGGCGCAAATGAAGTCCGAGCCTTCCTCGGGCGCGTTGTGAAAGTCATGGGCCAGAGGCCGGGGGTAGAACAGCAGCGTCGGTTCGTTCACCACGAGTTTGCGCGGCGCACCGTGCCTGGGACTATGCCTCACCACCATGCTGCCGCGCCGCAAGACATGGAGAAAGCCGCGGCCCGGCTCGGCTGCGAAGTGCGTCACCCCGCACAGGGGCCCGCTGTGAAACAAATGGGCGCGCACCCTGAACCGTTCCAGCAGGGAAGAAAGACGGTCAACGGGAGCAGCGTGGTCTGACATGGATAATCTGGACGAAATGGATTATTTGATGGATTAAATGCATCTTTTAGTATCGATTCTGCCATGACACTGTCTGGGTGCAACAAGCACGCCTCATCAACCACCCAAGGAGTTTCAAATGACCCGCATTGCCCTCGTTGACCCCAGCGCAGCTTCCGCAGAACGCAAGTCCCTGCTTGAGCCGATTCACGCGGCCTTCGGCACCACCCCCAATATGTTTCGCGCCGTTGCCAACTCACCCGCTGCGCTCAAGAGCATGTGGGGATCGTTTGGGGCTCTGGGCGGCGGCGTCATCAACGCCAGGCTGGGTGAGCAGATCGCCGTCGCCGTGGCCGACAGCAACGCCTGCGACTACTGCCTTGCCGCCCACACGGCGCTGGGCCGCAAGGCCGGTGCAGGCCTAGAGGAAATGCGCGCAGCGCAATCCGGCGAGTCAGCCGATCCGAAGACGGCCGCCGCGCTGCGCTTTGCGCTCAAGCTGGTGAGCGCGCGTGGCCAGCTGTCCGACGCCGACATGCAGGCAGTGCGCGCAGCCGGCTTCAGCGATGAAGAGGTCGTTGAAATCCTCGCGCATGTGGCGCTTAATCTTTTTACCAATTACGTGAACGTGGCGTTCCGCGTGCCGGTCGATTTTCCGGCCGTGAAGCTGCGCAGCGCAGCCTGAACTTCAAAGGCTACAAGCTGGTCCCGACGACTCTGGCAGAGCAGGGCGTCGGGCATCAACCCATCCCGGAAGGACAACATGAGCACCCCGCTAGACACCCCGCTAGAAATTGCCCCTGCGTTGCAAGTCAGTCAATGGCTGAACATGCCAGCGCCGATTACCCTCGAATCGCTGCGCGGCCGTATCGTGGTGCTGCACGCCTTCCAGATGCTGTGCCCCGGATGCGTCTTGCAAGGCCTGCCCCAGGCCAGCCGCATTCAGGCGTTGTTTCCTGCGCGCGAGCTGGTGGTCATCGGCCTGCATACGGTGTTTGAGCACCATGCGGTCATGACTGCCGATGCCCTGAAGGCGTTTGTGCATGAATATGGCTTGTCATTTCCCATCGGGATTGACCAGCCTTCCGATCAGGAAAGCATTCCGCTGACCATGCAGGCCTATGGGCTGCGCGGCACACCCAGCCTCGTCATTCTGGATCGCCAGGGAAGAATCCGGCTGAATCACTTTGGCCAGGTTGACGACCTGGCGGTTGGAGCGCTGCTGGGCCAGTTGGTGAGCGAAACAGCGCCTGCGCCTGATGCGAACCTGGCTGACCCGGGTGCGCCCGGGCATGCGAGCGCCGGCTGCGATGGCGATGTCTGCACAACTCGCCCAGGCTTCAAGGCTTGACTGCGGGACTTTGCAGGCGGCGCTTGCGCTCAAGCGCCTTGGTCACGTCGCGCTGATTCAGGCCGTACATATCGGCAAATTCTGCGGGTGTCTTGCCGCTGCTCTCGAAGGCCCTGATCAGGGCCTCCTGCCTGGCCAGCTCTTGGTCGTGCTCGGCGAACGCCTCTTCCAGCAGGGTGTTGGCTTCGGCATTGTTCCTCTGGACCCGGGCCAGGTACTCCTGGCGCGGCAGGCCAGACGCCTCAAATGCCGCGATCAGCTGCGCGCGAAACTTGGGCCGCAAGTCTTCTTTTGACCGGCTTTGCCGGCGACGGAATAACTCCAGCATGGCCAGGTAGACATGCTCCGGGGCCACGTCTTCCACCGCGGCGCCTTGAAGGTCGTAACGCTGGTTGCCGCTGGCTACGCTTTGCAGGTAACGCCCCGAGCGCGTATGCACGCTCAGTGCCGTTTTGAGGCTGTCTCGCTCGAAATGCTCGGGATGGCTTGCCAGCAGTTCCTGAAAAATCCCAAGTTTGAGCGGCAAGAACTCGGCACCAAACAGATGCGGATAGAGCTCAAATAGCTTTTCAAGAACGGGTTGGACAGATCGCGAACGAGCTGGTTTCCTGGATTGATCGCTGGGCTGATCTTGGGTTTGTGTAGGCTCGCCGGCCTGGACAGGTGCTTCTGAGGGGGTACGGGTCATGGGATTAAACAATGGGTCAAGCTGTGATTGTCAACCAAGTGGCTGACTTGTCATGGCGACGGTTGCGTTTGGGCCGGCGCCTGGTGTGTTGCGTAGCGATGAATGCCCGTCAGTAATGCGGCGGCATGTCATCGCGCAGGCTGCGAAACGCACCGGCCTCCGCGTCCGTGGCGGGCTGCCTGAGGTGAGCGATTTCGCGAATCAGGCTGTCGATTTGCTGTTGCTGGCGGACGATCACCTGATCCAGTCGTTCCAGCAGATCTTCGGTAAAGGTGGCCTTGATCTCCAGATCGGTCAGGCGCTGATCAATGTCAGGCGAAGTGTCGTGCGGGTGTTTCATACCCCTATTGGACATGAATTCAGTGCACAAATCCGAGCAGCTGTTTCCGTGGCCGCTCATGGCCCGTCGGCAAATGGAATAGTATGACCGGGTATGAACCTGACCCCCGAGGATATCGAACGAATCGCCGCACTGACGCTGGCGCATTATGAGCGTCATGCGGACGAGTTCTGGGAAGGCACGCGCGATCATGACGTCAGCCAGAACATCGCCGCGCTGCTGCAATACATCGAGGCGCCACCGCCGTTTGAATTGCTTGACTTCGGGTGCGGGCCGGGACGTGATCTCAAGACATTCAAGGAACTCGGACACCACCCCATCGGCCTTGAAGGGGCAGCGCGGCTTGCCACGATGGCGCGCTCCTATAGTGGCTGCGAAGTGCTGCAGCAGAATTTTCTCGAACTCAATTTGCCTGGTGGGCACTTTGACGGCGTGTTCGCAAATGCCGCGCTGTTCCATGTTCCCAGCCAGGCGTTGCCGCGCGTGCTGAAGGAGCTGCATGCGACGCTCAAACCTGGCGGCGTACTCTTCAGCTCGAACCCCCGCGGCGACGGCCGAGAGGGCTGGAGCGGCGACCGCTACGGCACCTTCCATGATTTGCCGGCTTGGCGCAACTACATGTCAGCAGCAGGATTCGTCGAACTGACACACTACTATCGGCCTGCTGGCCTGCCGTTCGAACAGCAGCCCTGGCTGGCCAGTGTGTGGCGCAAGCCGACGGCCTGAGCGCCAGGCTGTTTTGGAAAACACGCAACGATGTGAGCCTGGGCTGCGAGGGCCGCTTTTGAGTGTTTCAGCCGACCGGCGCTTACCGGCCCTCAGCGGCTATTCGCCGGCAGGCAGAGCGGAAATTCACCGAAGGCTCACACCGGCCACAAGCCGTCTTTCGATGGTGTTGCCCATTGCCGACGTCTAAGAGCCCTTTCGACACCCAGGTTGAATGATTCAACGCCCTCGCGCGACCGCTTGCTTGGCCGTCATCGAACTGGACTTGGATCACCACGCGGCGTAGAATCGTTTCCCCTTGCCGCCTGAGCCGCGGCGACAAGTCCGTGTCCGTGCGGCTTCAACGGAGGTGCGTATGAGCTATCACCTGGAAGGTCGTCTGCTCGAGGTTTGCAACTGCAACGTCCTGTGCCCCTGCTGGATCGGCGAGGACCCGGACAACGGCACTTGCGACACCATCGTCGCGTGGCGCATAGACAAGGGAACGGTCGACGGCGTCGACGTGGGCGGCAACACCATTGCAGCCGTGGCCCATGTGCCCGGCAACATCCTGGAAGGCAACTGGAGGGCCGCGATCTTTGTCGACGACCAGGCCTCCAAGGCACAGGAAGAGGCGCTACTCAAGGTCTACACCGGCCAGGCCGGCGGGCCGGTCGCCGATCTCGCCAAGCTCATCGGCGAGGTCGTGTCGGTGGAGCGAGCACCCATCCGTTTCACCGTCGAAGAGGGCAAGGGCCTGCTCGAGATCGGCAAGAACTACTACGCCGAACTCGAGCCGTACCGTGGTGCGATGGGTGGGCTGACCACGCTCTCCGACACCGTGTTCTCGACGGTCCCGGGGGCGCCGGTGTTTGTGGGCAAGGCCCCGAGTTATCGATCCAAGAACGCCGCCCTCGGCATCAACCTCGACATCAAGAACCACAACGCCCTGCAGAGCACCTTTGTTTTCGACGCATGAACCCGAACCCGACGGCAGGTCCAGCGCTGACCAGCGCCGCCCGTCACCGTCGCGTGTTCCTGCCGGTTCTGGCCGCGCTGATCGCGCTCGCGTGGGTGGCGTTGTGGGCGTGGGCGCGCAGCCCCTACGGACGCTATCTCGAGCACGGTGACTGGACCGCGTCCGGTCCGGCGGCGTTTCTGTGCCGTATCGTTCCCGCCGGCGATGTGGTCGTGCCCATGGCGCTCTACGCCGCCGCGTGGATTCTCATGACGGCGGCCATGATGCTGCCAACCACCTTGCCGTTGTTCAATGCCTTCGACCGATTGACGGCCCAGCGCCCGGACCATGGGCGCCTCCTCATGTTGCTCGGCCTGGGTTACATGACGGTGTGGGGCGCATTCGGGCTCCTGGCGCATGCACTTCACAGTGCAGTTCTGACCCTGCTTGCCAGCGTACCCACATTGGCCTGGCATGGCTGGCTGATCGGCGTCGTGACCATTGCCTTGGCCGGGGCCTTCCAGTTCAGCAGACTCAAGTACCGGTGTCTGGAAAAATGCCGTACGCCCTTGAGCTTCGTGATCGAGCACTGGCGGGGTGAGCGCCAAGCGCGGCACGCGTTCGCGCTTGGCGCGCACCACGGCCTGTTCTGCGTTGGCTGCTGCTGGGCGCTGATGCTGTTGATGTTCGCACTCGGCACCGGCAGCCTCGGCTGGATGCTCCTGCTTGCGGCCGTGATGGCGATCGAAAAGAACGTTCGCTGGGGCCGGCGTCTCAGCACGCCACTCGGTGTTGCGCTGCTGTCCTGGGCAGTCGTCCTGGTGGTGACCCATGCATGAAGAGGGCGGTGGCCTGCCTGAGGTGACCGATCTCGCGAATCAGCATGTCGATTTGCTATTGCCATCAGCCACCCCACCGCGCGGCAAGAGGCACCGACCGCTGCATCTGTGTGTAACAAAATACTCAACATGTGGTCGCTGTCGCACGACACCATGCGTCGGGCCGTACTGGCCTGGACCTCAAAATCGAATCTCGGTTATGCCTCCCGGCCATAGCCATAGAGCGCCGGACCGGTCTTCCTGACTCTGTTGCGGTGCAGAAAGTTACATGCGCATGCTTGGGTTTTCTCTAAGTCTCTAACATGGAGCGCCCGCCGCATTGAAAGACAAATTGTCCAAAACGGCTTTCGGGGAGCAGGCGACCGATTAACTCAGCAATTCATTCATTCATTCATTCAGTAACCAGGAGATTGAAATGACAGACACCGCCGAACAATTCATGGCGACCAGCAAAGCCAACGTGGAAGCGCTGCAAGGCCTGGGGATCCATGCTCTTGCCGGGTTCCAAAAGCTGGTGGAGTTGAATCTGGCCGCCTCCAAGGCCAACGTGTTTGAGGCCTTCAGCTACACCCAGGCCGTTCTGGACGCCAAAGACGCACAGCAGTTGCTGGCGCTGCAAGCGGCCCTGTTCCAGCCCTGGATCATGGAGTATGTTTCCTATCGCAGCCAAGCGTACACCATCGCTGCCGAAACTGGCGACGGAATCATCAAGGCTTTTGCCACCGTGGTGGAAAACGTCGAGAAGACCATTCCTGGAACCGAGGCCGCTGTGGCCGTTCTGAAGAGCGCTGTAAGCGCCAGCCACAAGGCCATCAAGACGGCCAATGACACCGCAAGGAAGGCCGTGAAATTGGCTGAGTCGAACCTGGAGTCCGTGTCCACGCAGGCTGACACTGGCACCAAAGCTTCCAGGAAACGGTAGTGATCCAGTGCCGAGCGGCATGAACAGAAAAACACCTCCCTCGCGGGCTGTGTAAAAAAAAGTCCGAGAGGCGCCCCTAAAGAGGTGCGCCGTGAATGCGGGGGTTTTTGTTGACGCTTTCGGGCGAGGAAAGCTCGGCAACAACGCGAGCAGGTGGGCGACTGGTCGTTGTCGAAGTCAGAGATATTCGAGAAAGTGCGCTACAACCTCTGCAGCTTCTTCCTCACCAGGTGAATATTGCCGCGCAGCGCATACAGTTCGTCGGTGTATGACAGCGGCACGCTGATTTTTTCGGCGCGGCTTTCCAGGCGGTTGAGTTCTTCGAGTAGCGCGTTGTTGCTCGTGGCGTCACCCGTGCTTTCAATGCGGTTTTCAATGTCCCTGAGCTGGCCGTACCACCTGAAAATTCTTGAGCGCACGCGAAAGGCATAGAGCGGCGGGACGATGCGTGACAGGGGTAATAGCAGTGCAAGGATGACGCCCATGACCAGCCACATGCGTTCCACCAGGTTGGCGACCCAGAAGGGCAGGTAGCGTTGCAAAAAGGGTTTGTCGTTCTTGATGCCGCGTTCGGCTTCGGCTGAGATCGGCAGTTCGTTGTTGGCCAGGTTGGGGTATTCGCGGGCGCGCTTGAACCAGCCGGCGCCGCCGTGAATCTGGTTGCCGGCCTGCACAAACAGCTGCAGCAGGGCGGGGTGCGTGCCTTTGTGGTTGATGAGTGCGGTGGTCGGGGCCACCAGCCGCACGTCTTGCGGCGGGATGTTGGCGGCCAGATCGACCACACCGCGCGGCAGCACGGCCGGGCTCAAAAAGGCAAAGCGGCGCGAATACGCCTCGCTTTGCGGGAAGTCCATCAGGCGCACGCCGGGCGTTTGCAGAAGCATCTGCACCATCAGCGATTCGGGTGCTGACGCAAACACAATGGCGTCGAGCTTGCCTTCCAGAAAGGCCATGGTGGCCGGTGTCTGCTCCAGCTCGGAAATTTTCAGGGTGGATGCATCAACCTTGTTGCTTTCCAGCAGCTTGTTCATGAGGCTGGGAATGCCACTTCCGACCGTGCCGGTGTTGACGCGCAGGCCCCGCAGTTGCGGCAAGGCGTTCAGGGTTCCGGCGACGGCCCTGCGCTTCACGGAAGCTTCCCGGTAAAAAAGCCACACGGGTTCGACAAACAGGCTGCCCAGCGATTCGAGGTTTTCTTCGTCTTCAGGCTTTCCCTCGCTGGTGCCGCCCTGCACAAAGCCGAGGTCGACCATGCCTTCGCGCAACAGCTGCAGGTTGTGGGCCGAGCCTTGTGATTGCAGCAACTCCACCTTGATGCCGTCTTCGGCCAGAATTTTGGCGTAGCGTTTGCCAAACTCTTCATACGCGCTTTGGGCCGGACCGGTGGCCAGGATTACGCGCTTGGGCGGATTCGGGTCCAGCCACCAGTAGGCCAGCGCCAGCAGTGTGACGGCCAGCAGAATGAAGGGGCCGGCAGACACGGCCAGGTCGCGCAGCGACAGCAGGGTGTAGCGTAGGGCTTTGGGCATGCGCGCACCTTAGCATGAGCCGGCGACCAGCAGGTTGTTCAGCACGTTTTTAATGGTAAAAAGTGCCTGCGGCCCAATAGATACGTGCGCAAGCAGCTATAATAATGATAGCTACTTTGGCGTCAAAGCTTCTGCAGGCCGCGCCGACGTATCAACCAGTAGGCCGCTGGAGTCACAAACACCGACAGCGACACGGTGACCATGCTGCCCACCATGGGGCGGCATGCGCTGCATCACCTCCGAGCCGGTGCCGCTGCTGGACTTCATCAACGTCGAATTCAGCCTGTGGCTGGTTGTCTGTACTCTGGCAGCTCGACGGCACGTCGATGCTCGCGTCCATTGCCGGCATCGCTCACGGCGGAAGCCCTCGGTCCAGCGACGCCAGGAATTGCTCCGGCGGCTGGTATCCGATCACGCGGAAGGTGACCTCCTTGCCGGTCTTGTCAAAGAACACGATGCCCGGCGGCCCGAATAACGCAAACCGCTCGAGCAGGGCGCGATGCTCCATCGTGTTGGCCGTCACGTCCGCCCGGAGCAGCACCGTGTCCTTCAACCGGGCCTGAACCCTCGGATCGCCGAAGGTAAAGCGATCCATCTCCTTGCACGACACGCACCACTCGGCCCAGAAGTCCAGCATGACGGGGCGTCCACGCGCCGCCAGCAATCGGGTCTCCAGATCGGCCAGGCTGTTCACGGGCTGGAACGCGAGTTCCCGGCGCTCTACGCGGTCTGCACCACGAAAGCCAGCCAGCGGCTGCAGGATCTCGCGATGGCCCGACAGCGCGCCTACCATCAAGGCCGCGCCCGTAAGCAGCGCCAGCACGCCCACGCCCTTGAAAAGACGCCGGTAGCCTGGTGCGTCGGTCGGCAAGGGGTCGAGAGCGTGCAGGTAGATAGCGGGCACGATCAGCAATGCCGCCCACAGCAGTTGTTGCACAACGACCGGAATCACAGGTGAGACAAGATAAATCGCCACCGCCAGCATCACCACGCCGAAGAGCCGTTTGACAGACTCCATCCAAGCGCCGGCCTTCGGCAGCAG
>DASXRN010000093.1:0-7472 GCA_036506595.1 Polaromonas sp.
TGTCAGCGGGTACCAAAGGCAAGCGGTTTACATTGCCAAATTCGCGTGTGATGATTCACCAGCCCTCGGGTGGTGCACAAGGCCAGGCGACTGACATTGAGATTCATGCCCGTGATATCCTGAAAACCCGCGATCAGTTGAATCGTATCCTGGCGACCAACACCGGCCAGCCGATCGAGAAAATTGAACGTGATACCGAGCGTGACTATTTCATGTTTGCGGATGACGCCAAGGAATATGGTTTGGTTGATCAGGTGATCGCCAAACGCCCTTAAGCTGAAAGGCTTCAAGTTGCACTGCAACGACGGCGTTTTCTGTCACTGAAAACGCCGTTTTTTATGGCTTATCTTATTGGTTATCATTAGGTAACAGTTTCCCCCAAGGCTCCTTAAAGGCACCCCTACCCATGGCCGAAAAAAAAGGCTCCTCCAGCGAAAAGACTTTGTACTGCTCTTTCTGCGGTAAAAGTCAGCATGAAGTCAAAAAACTCATTGCTGGTCCGTCGGTCTTTGTCTGTGATGAGTGCATAGATCTTTGCAATGAGATCATCCGTGACGAACTCCCGGCGGGTGAAAATGTCAGCGAGACGCGCAGTGATTTGCCCACCCCGGCCGAAATCAAGGCGACACTGGACGGTTATGTGATTGGCCAGGAGCCGGCAAAGCGCACCTTGGCCGTCGCCGTGTACAACCATTACAAGCGCCTGCGCCATAAAGAAAAAGCCAAAAAAGACGATGTGGAGCTGACCAAGAGCAATATTTTGCTGATTGGCCCCACGGGCTCCGGCAAGACGTTGCTGGCGCAAACCCTGGCGCGCACTTTGAACGTGCCCTTTGTGATGGCCGATGCCACTACCCTGACTGAGGCCGGCTATGTGGGTGAAGACGTTGAAAACATCATCCAGAAGTTGCTGCAAAGCTGCAACTACGAGGTCGAGCGTGCGCAGCAAGGGATCGTGTACATTGACGAGATCGACAAAATCTCACGCAAGTCTGATAACCCATCGATTACCCGCGATGTCTCGGGTGAGGGCGTGCAGCAGGCTTTGCTCAAGCTGATTGAGGGCACCATGGCATCGGTGCCTCCGCAGGGCGGACGCAAGCATCCGAACCAGGATTTCCTGCAAGTCGACACCACCAACATTTTGTTTATTTGCGGCGGCGCGTTCTCGGGCCTGGAAAAAGTCATCGAAAACCGCACGGAGGCTTCCGGCATTGGTTTTGGCGCTGCCGTCAAAAGCAAAAAAGCGCGCAGCCTGACCGAGGCGTTCAAGGATGTCGAACCCGAGGACCTGATCAAATTTGGCCTGATTCCCGAGTTGGTCGGGCGTATGCCCGTGGTCGCCACCCTGGCTGAGCTGACTGAAGATGCACTCGTGCAAATTCTGACGGAACCCAAAAACGCCGTGGTCAAACAGTTTGGCAAACTGCTCTCCATGGAAGGCGTGGAGCTGGAAATCAGGCCTTCAGCACTGAAAGCCATCGCCCGCAAAGCTTTGGCCCGCAAAACGGGTGCGCGCGGCCTGCGCTCCATTCTGGAGCAGTCGCTGATTGACACCATGTTTGATCTCCCCACCGCCAGCAATGTAGAAAAAGTGGTTGTGGATGAGTCCACGATTGAAGAAAACAAGGCACCTTTGCTGGTGTACCGCGAAACTGCAAAGAAAGCCTGAACGTTTGTACTGCAACCCGAAAATATCGAAACATGAAAGCGCGTCTTCGCACCCATGGCGGCGTTGCAAACCTTGCGAAGGCGCATAGCCTTCGCTGCGGTTTGCGCCTTGCCCTGGGTACGAATCCATCACTTTCATTATGTTTCGCCACTTTCGGGCTGCAGTACTGGACAAGGGCCAGCAGGGGAGCTTGAAAAGCATCTCCTGCGCCCCACGTTTGAGTTGACTGTGTTCCGCCTGGCCATGAAACTGGTCTCCACGGCTTACGTTTAAGGTTTATATGTCCGGACTAACTTCATTGCCCCCCACTCCTGTCGACCTGCCATTGCTGCCGCTGCGCGATGTGGTGGTCTTTCCGCACATGGTGATCCCGCTGTTTGTGGGGCGCCCCAAGAGCATCAAGGCCCTCGAATCGGCCATGGAGGCCGAGCGCCGCATCATGCTGGTGGCGCAAAAAGCCGCGGCCAAGGATGAGCCTTCGGTCGAGGACATGTTTGAGGTGGGCTGTGTGGCCACCATCCTGCAATTACTCAAGTTACCCGATGGCACCGTCAAGGTCCTGGTTGAGGGGCAGCAGCGCGCCAGAGTCAACAAAATTGAAGATGGCGAGCTGCACTTTACGGCCAATCTGACGCCGATTGAGCCGGTTGCCGCTGTTGCTGGCGACAAGAGCAGCGAAATTGAAGCCTTGCGCCGTGCCGTGATGCAGCAGTTTGATCATTACGTCAAACTTAATAAAAAGATTCCTCCGGAAATCCTGACTTCCATTTCGAGCATTGACGATGCCGGCCGGCTGGCCGACACGATTGCAGCGCACTTGCCGCTCAAGCTCGATGCCAAGCAGGTGATTCTTGACCTGGCGCAGGTGAAAGCACGTCTTGAAAACCTCTATGAGCAGCTTGAGCGCGAGGTTGACATTCTCAATGTCGATAAAAAAATCCGGGGCCGCGTCAAGCGGCAGATGGAAAAAAACCAGCGCGACTTTTACCTGAATGAGCAGGTCAAGGCCATCCAGAAAGAACTGGGTGAGGGCGAAGAGGGCGCTGACATTGAAGAGATCGAGAAAAAGATCAAGGTCGCCAAAATGCCGCAGGAAGCGCGCAAAAAGGCTGAGAGCGAACTCAAAAAGCTCAAGCTCATGTCACCGATGTCGGCCGAAGCGACCGTGGTGCGTACCTATATTGACGTGCTGACCGGCCTGCCGTGGAGCAAAAAGACCAAGATCAAGCACGATCTGGGCCATGCCGAGACCGTGCTCAACGAAGACCACTACGGCCTTGAAAAGGTTAAGGACCGCATTGTTGAGTACCTTGCGGTGCAGCAGCGGGTCGACAAACTCAAGGGCCCCATTCTTTGCCTCGTGGGCCCTCCGGGCGTGGGCAAAACCTCACTGGGCCAATCGATTGCCAAGGCGACGGGACGCAAGTATGTGCGCATGGCCTTGGGCGGCATGCGCGATGAAGCCGAGATTCGCGGTCACCGCCGTACCTACATCGGTGCCTTGCCCGGCAAGGTGTTGCAGAGCCTGTCCAAGTCCGGCACGCGCAATCCGCTGTTTTTGCTCGATGAGATTGACAAGCTGGGGACGGATTTCCGCGGTGACCCTTCCAGCGCCTTGCTGGAGGTGCTGGACCCCGAGCAGAACCACACCTTTGGCGACCACTATGTCGAGGTCGATTTCGACCTGAGTGATGTCATGTTTGTGGCGACCTCAAACTCGATGAATATTCCGCCAGCCCTGCTGGACCGCATGGAAGTCATTCGGCTTTCAGGCTATACCGAAGACGAGAAAACCAGCATTGCCATGCGTTACCTGCTACCCAAGCAGGTCAAGAACAATGGCGTGAAGGAAGAGGAGCTCGAGGTTCAGGAGCAGGCCGTTCGCGACATCGTGCGGTACTACACGCGTGAAGCCGGCGTGCGCTCGCTTGAGCGTGAGCTGTCCAAGATTTGCCGCAAGGTGGTCAAGGGCATCCAGCTCAAGAAAATGACCCCCAAAGTGCTGGTCACGCCCGACAACCTCAATGATTTCCTGGGCGTTCGCAAATTTGACTACGGCCGTGCGGAGCAAAAAAATCAGGTGGGTCAGGTGGTCGGCCTGGCATGGACTGAAGTCGGCGGCGATTTGCTGACGATCGAAGCCGCCACCATGCCCGGCAAAGGCGCGATCACCCGCACCGGCTCGCTCGGCGATGTCATGAAGGAGTCTGTAGAGGCTGCGCGTACTGTAGTGAGAAGCCGCGCCAAACTCCTGGGCATCAAGGACGAGATGTTTGAAAAGCGTGACATCCATATTCACGTGCCGGATGGTGCAACGCCTAAAGACGGTCCGAGTGCCGGTGCGGCCATGACCACGGCGTTCGTGTCGGCCCTGACCGGCATTCCTGTGCGCGGCGACGTGGCGATGACGGGCGAGATCACGCTGCGCGGCGAGGTGACGGGCATTGGCGGCCTGAAAGAAAAACTGCTGGCCGCTCTGCGTGGTGGCATCAAGACGGTGCTGATCCCTGAAGAAAACTCCAAAGACCTGCAGGAGATCCCAGACAATGTGAAGAGTGGCCTGGAGATCCTTCCTGTGAAATGGATTGACCAGGTGCTGCAGGTAGCGCTCGAGCGCAGGCCCGTGCCACTTTCCGATGAAGAGGCGGCAGTCGTCGCGGCCAGCGTTACTGTACCTGCCGAAGTTGCAGGTACGGTGAAACATTAATTAAACTTTTTTTACGGGCTTCGTGAAAAGATAAAAAACGACGCTATAATTTGAGGCTGTTAACGCGGGAGTAGCTCAGTTGGTAGAGCGCAACCTTGCCAAGGTTGAGGTCGAGAGTTCGAGACTCTTCTCCCGCTCCAAATCAAGAGGGCAGCACTTAAAAATGCTGTCCTTTTTCTTTGAGGTAGTCGGTGACGCTTAATGTGCATTACCGAAGTAGATAGAACATGGCGCGGTAACAAAGCGGTTATGTACCGGATTGCAAATCCGAGTAGGTCGGTTCGACTCCGGCCCGCGCCTCCAAAAAAAATTTGCAGATCAGCAGCTTGGCAGCTGCCGGTTTAAATCTGTAGAACGCGGGAGTAGCTCAGTTGGTAGAGCGCAACCTTGCCAAGGTTGAGGTCGAGAGTTCGAGACTCTTCTCCCGCTCCAAATCGGAAGGGCAGCACTTAAAAATGCTGCCCTTTTTTGTTTGACAATACGCGTGATACACGCAGTAGCCTGAGTGGTGAAATAGGTAGACACAGCGGACTTAAAATCCGCCGCTTCGTGAATAGCGGGCGTACCGGTTCGATTCCGGTCTCAGGCACCACCGTCACCAACCCATGCGCCACGCGCCTGAAAACTGGGTAAGATAAATCCATGTCCCGCTACAACACACCTTTTGAAATTCACGTTCACGGCGAAGTGCCCCTGCGCGCGGACGTTACCTTTGAGCAGCTGCAGGAGGCTCTCAAGCCGCTGTGGAAGTATGCGGGCTCAAAGTCCCTGGCTGCGGGTGCTGTCAGTGCGTATGAAGAAGAGCCCGGCATTCAATTTGATGTTCACAAGCATTTGCTGCAGATGTGCTGGACGGTGCCGGGAGATGAAGATTTTCGTCAGGCGGTCGATGAGATGTGCATGGGCTTGAACGATCTGGCCGAGACGGGCGCGCCTATTGAGGTGACTTTTTACGATGCCGACTTTGACGAGGAAGAGGGCGCCGATGATGACGAGGCGCGCGATGACTTCGCCATGTATTTTGTGGGCCCCACGCCGGCCGCCATCATGCAGGTTCAGCGGGATTTGCTGGTGCAGGACATGATTGGCCTCATGGAGCGGCATTTCGATGCCTCAGAACTCGGCGAAGTTGTGGCGGCGGTCGACAAGTTATTTGGGCAACGCTTTGATGCCCTGGTCAACTCCATGCAGCTCGGCAAACCGCCGCGCGGGCTGGGCGGATCTCAAGGCGGTTCGGGCCACGGCGGCGGACGCAAGCCCCGCCATCTGCATTAAATCGTTTCGGTCGGTTGGGGCATGCTGCCTGGCGACGCAGCGAAGTTTGGCTCCGTGCTAAAGCCCAGGCCGAAAAGGTAGACATTCATTGCGCATTGGCCGACCTCCAGCAGGTCAAAGGCCTGCGGGTCGAGCAGCCAGTTTTGTATCAATCCGTCTATCAGGGCGTGAAAACCCTGTGCGGCCACTGAGGCGGGCATGGCTAGCTTGAGGTTTTTTTGGCGGGACGCGACGTCAATGCTCTGCTCAAAATGGCTCAAAAATCCGTTTCGCACCGTCAGGTGCCGAGCGCGAACGGCCTGAAGCTCCTCTACGTATTCCACTTTTTGTGTCGCCACCTCAAAGACGCGGCGTGTCTGTGTGTCGTTAACGATCTGTTTGAGGGCGTTGACGGTGGCGTGCCGTATTCGGTCAAGTGGATTGCTGCCGGGGTCATGGGCGCTGTCTGTGCCGGTGCCCTCAATGTTAAAAAACTCTTCCAATGGAAGGGTGACCCTTTCCATCATGGCGTTGAACAGGTCGGCCTTGTCCTTGAAGTGCCAGTAGACAGCCCCGCGTGTGGCACCTGCGCGCCGGGCAATGTCCTGCAGGCTGGTACGTGACACCCCTTGCTCCTGAAACAGGTGTTCGGCCGCATCCAGCAGTTTGTGGCGGGTTGCCAGGGCTTCTTCTTTGGTTCGACGGGCCAAGTGCTGTCTCCGGTAAGGGATTTTTAATGAATGCCTTTATACATTCATAAATGTATGTAAACTATAACACTCGCGAACCCTTATTCTTTCGTCTTCGCCTGCGTGCATCTGGGGCAGCTTCCAATGCTGCGCCGGTTTTGCGTCTTTTTCAAAATCCGAGGAACAGCATGCCTACGTCTCGCGTTGCCCAGCCTTACCTGGCGCTTAAATTTGTGCGTCGCCATCCCATCGTCGTAGCCACCGCGCTTTCATTGTTTTTGGCCGGTTGTGGCAAAAGTGGCGGTGCGCCGGGTGGTGCAGCGCCGCCTCCCGCACAGGTCGGAGTGGTCACCGTGACGCAGGGCGATGTCGGTCTGGTCACCGAACTGCCGGGCCGTCTTGAAGCCTCGCGCGTGGCGCAAGTCCGGGCGCGCGCTGCCGGCATTTTGCAAAAGCGGCTGTTCCGTGAAGGCAGTGACGTGAAAGCCGGCCAGCCCTTGTTCAGCATTGACTCGGCACCTTACGCAGCGGCCGCCGCCAGTGCAAAAGCCGGTCAGGCGCGTGCCGAGGCGAATCTGGCGCAAGCCAGCGCGCTGGCCGAACGTTACAAGCCGCTGGTTGAGGCCAATGCGATCAGCAAGCAGGAGTACGCCAATGCCGTGGCGGCGCAAAAACAGGCCGAGGCCGATGTGGCGGTGGGCAAGGCCAATGTGCAGACGGCCAGCATCAATCTGGGCTATGCCGCAGTGACGGCGCCCATCTCGGGCCGCATTGGCCGCGCACTGGTGACCGAAGGCGCGCTGGTCGGGCAGGGTGATGCAACACAGCTTGCGGTGATCCAGCAGATCAATCCCATGTACGTTAACTTCACGCAGTCCGCGTCGGAAGTCATGAAGCTGCGTGCCGCAATGGAGAGCGGCCAGTTCAAGCGCGCCAATGGCGGCGATGCGGCCAGCGTGCGCATTGTGCTGGAAGACGGCACGGAATACGCCCGCCCCGGGCGTTTGCTGTTTTCCGACCTGACCGTTGATGCCACCACGGGCCAGGTCACCTTGCGGGCTGAAGTTCCCAATCCGGGGGGGCAATTGCTGCCGGGTCTGTATGTGCGGGTGCGCCTGGAGCAGGCGCAGGCGACCAATGCCATCACCTT
>DASXRN010000094.1:0-5891 GCA_036506595.1 Polaromonas sp.
CCGCCGATGTATTCACCGAATTGCTGGCCCAGGCCAGGCAGCGGCTGGAGCAACCCACGCCGCGCGTCGCGCTGGGCCAGGCCCTGCGCGGCGTCGCCTCGGCGGCCATTGATGTGAGCGACGGCCTGCTTGGCGACCTGCAGCACATCCTGCAGGCGTCCGGCGTGGGCGCCAGCATCGACACCTCTATCGCTATTAATTTGATAGCTGCCTGCGCCCAACCTGAATGGACCACAGGCCTTATTTCCTTGAACAAACAGCTGGAATACGTGCTGGCGGGCGGTGACGACTACGAGCTGGCCTTCACCGCGCCGGTCTCTGCCCGCGAGGCCGTACAGGCCGCAGCGCGCCAGGCCAACACGCCCGTGACCCGCATAGGCCGCATTGAAAAAGATCCCGGCCTGCGTCTGTTGGACGGCCAGGGAAAGGCCCTGCCCGGCAGCTTCGCTTCATTTGACCACTTTGCCTGATGGGCTGGCCGCTGCGCCCATCAACACCCACCATGACCGATACACCGCTCTCGCCACAACCCGCGCCGCGCCCCACGGCAAAATTCATGCTGGCGCACCCGGCGCATTTCATCGCTTTGGGGTTCGGCTCCGGCCTCAGCCCGGTGGCGCCCGGCACCGCCGGCACGCTCTGGGCCTGGCTGGCGTTTCTGGTGCTGCAGCGCTGGCTGAGCCCGCTGGAGATGGGCGGGCTGATTGCGGCGTCAACACTGGTGGGCTGGTGGGCCTGCACCGTGACGGCCAAACATATGCGGGCGCTCGACCCGGGCAACATCGTCTGGGACGAAGTCGTGGCCTTCTGGCTGGTGCTGTGGCTGGTCATGCCGGTCGGCTTCTGGGGGCAGCTGGCGGCGTTTGGCTTGTTCCGGTTTTTTGACGCGGTGAAGCCCGGCCCGGTGGCCTGGGCCGACCAGCGCTTCAAGGGCTTTAATGCGCGCGGCGGCTTCGGCATCTTGTTTGACGACTTCGTGGCGGCTTTTTGCACCCTGCTGGTGATCGCCCTCTGGAGGTTTTTGTGACAGCCGGTTCGCTATCAAATAAGGAGCTGCCTGCGACCGTGCTTGCTGGACTGGTGGCAGATTTCCTTCAAAAAAATGGCCGATTTCTGGCGACGGCCGAAAGCTGCACCGGTGGCCTGGTCGCCGCCGCCTGCACCGAGCTGGCAGGGTCGAGCAACTGGTTTGAGCGCGGTTTTGTCACCTATTCCAACGAGGCCAAGACCGAGCTGCTGGACGTGGACGCGGCGCTGATTGCGCAGCACGGCGCGGTCAGCGAGCCGGTGGCGCGCGCCATGGCCGCCGGCGCCCTGAACCGCTCACAGGCGCAGGTGGCCGTTGCGGTCACCGGTGTCGCCGGCCCGACAGGCGGTAGCCCCCTCAAGCCGGTGGGTACGGTATGGTTTGCTTTTGCTTTTTCGGGGCCCTCAGGGCAGCCGGGGCAGTTGATCTCGGAAATGCGGCATTTTGACGGTGACCGGGCCGCAGTGCGGGCCGCCACGGTGCAGCATGCCCTGCAGCGACTCATGGAGCTGCTGCGCGCAACACCCTGACCAACCCTGCCGGTTCTCCGCCTCCTCCCCGCCCTACCCAGGAGTCAAGATGCATCCCAACCAGAGCCGGCTCGAAAACTTTTACAGCGCATTTGCCCGCCTCGACGCGGACGCCATGGCGGCCTGCTATGCCGCCGATGCGCAGTTTGACGACGAGGCGTTTTCGCTGCGCGGCCATGCAGAGGTGACCGGCATGTGGCGCATGCTGTGCGACGTGACCAAGGCCAAGGGCGCCGATGTCTGGAAACTCCGCTACAGCGGCATCGAGGCCGATGCCAGAGGCGGCAAGGCCCACTGGGAAGCCGACTACCGTTTCAGCGCGACCGGGCGCATGGTGCACAACGTCATTGACGGTGTGTTTGAGTTCAACGAACAAGGCCTGATCACCCGCCACCGCGACCGCTTTGACTTTTGGGCCTGGTCGCGGCAAGCTTTGGGGACGCCGGGATGGCTGCTGGGCTGGACACCGTTTTTGCGTCAAAAGGTGCGCGCCCAGGCCGCGGCAAATCTGCAGAAGTTTTTAGCTTCACGCAAGGAGTCAAAATGACTTGGTTTGACGGCTTTGAATCGCGCAGTTTCGAGGTCAACGGCGCATTCATCCACGCGCGGTTTTCAAAGACCACGCCCGGTGAAGTTAACCGCCCCGCTCTCTTGCTGCTGCACGGCTTTCCGCAGTCGCATGTGATGTGGCACCGCGTGGCGCAGCGCCTTGGCCAGCATTACTTTTTGGTCATGCCCGACCTGCGCGGCTACGGCGACTCGTCCAAAACGCCCGGACTGCCCGACCACAGCAATTACAGCAAGCGCAACATGGCCCACGACATGGTGGCCGTGATGGACGCTTTGGGCGTGGACGATTTTTTCCTCTGCGGTCACGACCGCGGCGGGCGGGTGGCGCACCGGCTGGCGCTGGACCATGCGGACCGCGTCACGAAGCTCTGCGTCATCGACATCGTCCCGACGCTGGACATGTACGAGGGCCGCAGCATGACCGAACCCTACATGGCATTTGCCAGGGCCTACTACCACTGGTTTCACATGCTGCAGCCGGCGCCATTGCCGGAGATCATGATGGGCGCCAACCACCCGGAAACCGCCAGGGCCTATCTGCACGCCAAGCTGGGCGGCTGGGGCAGCGCCGGGCTCAATCACATCGAGCCGCAAGCGCTGGCCGAGTACGAGCGCTGCTTTTGCAACGCCGAAGCGCTGCACACGGCCTGCGAGGACTACCGCGCCAGCGCCGACATCGACCTGACCCATGACCGCGAGAGCCGCGCACACGGCCTGAAAATCGCCTGCGACATGCTGGTGCTCTGGGGCGAGCGCGGCGTGGTGCATCAGCTCTTTGATCCGCTGGCGCTCTGGGAGGCGCAGTGCAGCGGTGAAGTGTCGGGGCAGGCCCTGCCGGCGGGCCACTTCATCCCCGAAGAACAGCCTGAGGCGAGCGCCAGGCTGCTGCAGCATTTCTTCCACTGATGCAGTGAGCGGATCATGTCGACTTACACCGCAGAAGTTTTATGGCATCGCCAAGATGGAGAGCCTGTCGGCGGTTTTCTGGGCAAGCGCTACAGCCGCCGCCATCTGCTGCGCTTTGACGGCGGCCTGGAAGTGCCGGGCTCCTCGTCACCGCAGGTGGTGCCGGTACCCATGTCGGATGCGTCGGCGCTGGACAAGCTGCACCACGAGGCACATGAGGCCTGCTTCATCGCCAATCCGGTGAAAACCGAGGTGCGCTGCAAACCGGTGCTGGCCCTGTAGGCCCTTCCGCCAGACCACGCGGCGCGCATGCAAGTTGCTATTAAATTAATAGCATCCTGCGCTGGCAGTCATTGGGCTAGAGCCAGAAAATAGGCTATGTCTGCGTTAACTGTTGAAGTTGTTCGCCTTCGCTCTGAAATCGCTATGTCAGGTTTCACTGGTGTGCGAGGGCTTTCAACAGTTAACGCCGACAGAGCCAGAAAATACACTCAAACAAAGACTTGCGCCTTCGCGACGCGGGTGAAGCACGCATTGAGCCCGATTGGCCCCCTCATGAATGCGGCTGGCGCTATAGTGGCAGTGCGTTGCCGATCGCAGCAACTGTGCGGCTGGCGCAGAGCGGGAAAGTCTCTTCCATTCCTTGAGCCTGTCAAAGCGTTCATTGCACCGAAAGGAAACACCATGACCGACCGGTTTGTCATGTGCGCGAGAGCCGTTGAAAGCGATCAGTTCATCGCTGAGCCTGGCCCGACCCTGTACTTGCTGGTCCCGGAGGGCGAACTGCCAACGCCAGCACACGCTGCCAAGAAGCAAGATGCCTGGTTCAAGCGACTCCGACGCGCCGCGACTTGGGGCAAAGACTCCCGAGACCCGTCCAGAGACAGAGGTGATCTCCTGGTCTTCGTACACGGCTACAACAACGATCAAGCCACCGTGCTGCAGCGACACAGCCAGCTCAAAAGCGACCTCACGGACGCCGGCTTCAAAGGGGAAGTGCTTTCATTCGATTGGCCTAGCGAAGCCATGGCCCTCAACTACCTGGAGGACCGTCATGACGCCAAACTGACCGCCATGCAACTCGTTTCCGACGGGATAGCGGCGCTCGCCAGCCAGCAAACGCCTGACTGCGCAATCAACATTCACCTCCTGGGTCATTCGACGGGGGCCTACGTGATTCGGGAGGCGTTCGACGATGCCGATGATTCGCGCCTTGAAAACAACGGCTGGACCGTCAGCCAGATCGCCCTCATTGGGGCAGACGTATCGGCAAACTCCATGTCTGCTGGTAACAGCGCTACCGACTCGCTGTACCGCCATTGCGTGCGACTGACAAACTACTCCAACCTCTCCGACTCGGTCCTGAAGCTTTCGAATGCAAAGCGACTAGGGGTAGCACCGCGCGTCGGCAGAGTGGGTCTGCCGGGTGACGCCCCCTCAAAAGCGGTGAACGTCGACTGCACGGCCTACTTCTCCCTTCTGTCCACCGATCAAACCATTCGTGCTGCGGATCAACGCGCGGCGATCGGAACCTTCGACCACTCGTGGCATATCGGCAATAAATTGTTTACCCGAGACCTCTTTGAGACGCTACGAGGAGACCTGGACCGTACCGTCATACCAACACGCCAAGCAAAGAGCGACGGAGGGTTGCAGCTCGTACGTGAATAGAGTGGGCCGAACCATTTTATCGAGGCGACTGCCCACGAGGCGCATGAGGCCTGCTACATCGCCAACTCCGTCAAGACCAAGGAGCGCTGTGAGCCGGTGTTGGCCGGTAGGCCCCTTCAGACAGACCACGCAGCGTCGGAGCGGAGGGTCTGCCTGCCGCTACCAAATTAGTAGCTGCTTGCGTCCATAGTTATTGGACTAAAGCCTGGAAAGACTCACAACAATAGCCCTCCAGACTTGCGGACACGGTTGAAGCGGCTTTGACATGGGCTCCTTGTTATTCGGTACCTTTGCGGAGTTTGTTGATTTGTTATCGCTGCAAAGTCATTGCACGCCAAAGAGATACTGATATAAACCAATGAGTTACAAGCACAAGGGAGTTGTCAGCATGAATGGTCAGCCATGTTATTCCGCAGGTTTGTGGTCTATATCACGTTAGACGCCAAGGAGACATCATGACAGTTAAGCGTATGGACAACGTCGGCATCGTGGTGGAAGACATTGATGCCGCCATTGAGTTCTTCACCGAACTTGGTCTCGATCTCGAGGGGCGTGCCCCAGTTGAAGGAGACTGGGCAGATGGCGTCACCGGATTGCACGGCATGCGCGTCGAGATTGCCATGATGCGTACGCCGGACGGCCACAGCCGGCTCGAGTTGTCCCGCTTCCTCGCGCCGCCCGTTGTCGCTGATCACCGCGTCGCCCCAGTGAACGCTCTTGGTTACCTACGCGTCATGTTCACCGTGGAGGACATCGACGATACGCTCGTCCGGCTCGGCAAACGCGGCGCGAAGCTCGTCGGCGAAGTGGTCCAGTATGAAGACATGTATCGGCTCTGCTACATCCGGGGTCCCGAAGGGATTCTCATCGGGCTCGCCCAACAGCTCGTGCAGCAAACTTCCCGAGCGGATCCCATGAGACATAAGCGTTGAGAACTGAAGCATTGGCGTCTAACCCGTTGCTGGAGCGGACGGCCAAAAGCTGCCTTCGCCAGCTTTCGCCCGCCGCTCAGCGCCAGCGTTAGGCCCCAAGCATGCCAGCTTCACAGCTACGCATCACGTCAGTGCCGCCAGGCGAAGTGCCACTTTGGGTACGTGAGAAATGGGTAGGCTTGTCTCTGCCGCTTGCACAACGCAAAGCACCGGCGCTCTCACTTCTTACGTCTGGTGTGCTGTCGGGTCCGAGGG
>DASXRN010000095.1:0-16839 GCA_036506595.1 Polaromonas sp.
GTCTGACCCGACTTTTCGCAGTCGCTTGACCCTATCAAAACCCTGAACTTCGGAGCCCAGTCTGTGCAAAAGGACGTCAGAAATGACTCAGCGCTTGATGGAAAAACGGGTCAACCAAGCATAGAAATCCACTATTCAAAGAAAAAAGCCCGTTAAACATAACAGCGCTTACTTCGCTTTTCGGTCGGCGGGGAGCCGTTACTAGAAAAGAGCTTCTTCGAAGGTGCGTGTTTACGACTTTATAAATCCGTCTGGAATATCCAACAGCCCGCAACCCCGCATAGATGCTGGAGCCGTGTTTACTACTTTAATAGCCTGTTTACGACTTTAATTGCGCGGAATATTCATGCCGCGCGCAAAGTCAGTCACTCCACAGTGACTGACTTTGCCAGGTTTCTGGGCTTGTGCGGCCGCATAACTTCGCTGCGCGAAGTGAGCGTCCACCAAACCGCGCAGCGCGCTGTGCGCGCCGTGCCTGTCATTCGACAGTCACGCTCTTGGCAAGATTGCGCGGTTTGTCAACATCCGTCCCGCGTGCGCAAGCTGTGTGATATGCCAGCAACTGCAGCGGCACCACATGCAGCAGTGGGCTGAGCGCGCCGTAGTGTTCAGGCATGCGGATCACGTGCACGCCTTCGCTGCTGTCGATGTGGCTGTCGGCATCGGCCAGGACGTAGAGCACGCCACCACGGGCGCGCACTTCCTGCATATTGCTCTTGAGCTTTTCCAGCAGCGCGTCGTTGGGCGCAACCGTGACCACGGGCATGGCGCTGGTGACCAGGGCCAGCGGGCCGTGCTTGAGTTCGCCGGCCGGGTAGGCCTCGGCGTGGATGTAGCTGATCTCTTTCAGCTTGAGCGCGCCTTCCAGTGCAATCGGGTAGTGCAGGCCGCGGCCCAGAAACAGCGCGTTTTCCATGCGGGCAAAGTCTTCGGCCCAGCTGATGACTTGCGGCTCCAGCGCCAGCACGGCTTGCAGCGCGGCGGGCAGGTGACGCATGGCTTTGAGGTGGCCGGCTTCTTCTTCTTCGCTCAGCCGGTCTTTGCTTTGGGCCAGTGCCAGCGTCAGCAAAAAGAGGCCTGCCAGCTGGGTGGTAAAGGCTTTGGTAGAGGCCACGCCAATCTCGACGCCGGCGCGCGTGATGTAGGCAAGCTTGCATTCGCGCACCATGGCCGAGGTGGCCACGTTGCAGATGGTCAGCGTGTTCGTCATGCCCAGTGATTGCGCATGGCGCAGCGCGGCCAGCGTGTCGGCGGTTTCACCGCTTTGCGTGATGGTGACGATCAGCGTTTTGGGGTTGGGCACCGAGCTGCGGTAACGGTATTCGCTGGCCACTTCCACCTGGGTGGGTATTCCTGCGATGGACTCCAGCCAGTATTTGGCCGCGCAGCCGCTGTAGTAGCTGGTGCCACAGGCGAGGATCAGCACCGAGTCGATGTCCTTGAACACGCGGTAAGCCTGGTCGCCGAACAGTTCGGGGACTATGCCTTCCACGCCTTCCAGCGTGTCGGCAATGGCGCGCGGCTGCTCGAAGATTTCTTTTTGCATGTAGTGGCGGTAAGGACCCAGCTCTGCCGCACCGCTATGCGCATGCACCGTTTTCACCTCGCGCTGCACGGCCTTGTGATGGCGGTCAAACACCCAGTATTTGCCCAATTGCATGTCCACCAGGTCGCCTTCTTCGAGGTAGACGATCTGGTCGGTCACGCCGGCCAGCGCCATCGCATCGCTGGCCAGGAAGTTTTCGGAATGGCCCGTGCCCACGCCCAGAATCAGTGGGGAACCGGCGCGCGCGCCGACCACGCGGTGCGGCTCGTCCTTGCAGAACGCGGCGATGGCGTAGGCACCGTGCAATTGGGCAACGGCCGCCTTCAGCGCTTCAAACAAATCACCGTCATACAGGCTGTCCACCAGGTGCACGATGACTTCGGTGTCGGTCTGGCTGTCAAACACATAGCCTTTGGCCTGCAACGCCGCCCGCAGCTCTTCATGGTTTTCAATAATGCCGTTGTGCACCAGTGCGACCTTGCCGGGCTTTTGCGCGGCGGCGCCGGTGCCGTGGCTGAAATGCGGGTGCGCGTTGTGAACGGCCGGCGCGCCATGGGTGGCCCAGCGGGTGTGGGCAATGCCGGTGCCGCCTTCGAGCTTTTCGGTGCTGACCTGTTCTTGCAGCTCGGCCACGCGCGAGGTGCTGCGCGCCCGCTTCAGGCCATCGGCATGCACCGCCACGCCGCAGGAGTCATAGCCGCGGTACTCCAGCCGCTGCAGGCCTTGCACCAGGATGGGAACAATATTTCGCGTAGAAACCGCTGCAACGATGCCGCACATAAGACACTCCAAAAAAACAATCCGCCGATGCTAAGGCTTTGTTGTTTTTGCATGTGATTGATTTTTATTAAAAAATGCAATTAAATTTCAAAATTTAATTGAAACTTAATTTAATTCCATTAATAATTAAGAAATGGAACAAATCAACATAGATGATATCGATCTCAAGCTGCTGGACGCCTTGCAGGACGATGCGTCGCTGAGCAACCAAGACTTGGCAGAGCGCGTGCATGTGTCACCGCCGACCTGTTTGCGGCGCGTCAAGCGCCTGCGCGATGCGGGGCTGATTGAACGCGAAATCGCCTTGCTCAGCCCCGACAAGCTGGCCAGCGCGCTGGGCCACGGCCTGACGGCGATTGTCGAGATCACGCTAGACCGGCAGGGCACCGAGCAGCAACAGGCTTTTGAGCTGCGGGTGGCCGGCGATGACGCGGTGCAGCAGTGCTACCGCGTGTCACCGGGGCCGGACTTTGTTTTGCTGGTGCATGTGGCCGACATGCCGCGCTACCTGGCGCTGGCGCAGCGGCTGTTTACCAGCGATGCGAATGTGCGCAACGTCAAGGCATTCTTCAGCATCAAGCGCAGCAAGTTCGAACCCAAGGTGTCATTGACCGCTACCCCTGCGACGTGAGCGGCGACAAATCGCTGGATTTTGAGGAAAAAGACCGCTTTTGAGATCCGATGCTCCCGCTTCACCGGTTATTTAGCATTGCCAAGCGGAACAGTCCGCCGCAGAATCGGCCCATAACTTGATCAGGGGATGGTTATGCAGGCAATCTGGATGTGGGTCGCTTTAGGCTTGGTCCTCGTAGTCGCTGTGCTGGCGTACTGGAAGTTCATGCAACAACCGCCAAGCCGCAATGACAGATATGCGGCCGAAACACTGCTCACCACCGCCCAAGCAGCCCTGCACCAATACCTGCAAACTGCTTTTCCGGGGCAGGTGGTGTTGTCCGACGTTCCGCTGAACCACCTGGTTTCGCTCCGTCAGCCCGCTGCTCGCCCGCGTCACAAAGAGACGCTAGACCTTTTTCAGCTGGACTTTGTGGTTTGCGCCGGCAACGGCAAAGCCGCATTCGCCTTTGACGTGGAAGCCCACCGTAGCGGTACTGCGAGCACGGCGCAGCAAGAGGCAAAAGTCAAAAACCGTATTCTTAAATCGGCCGGTATCCGCCTGGTCTACATCAAGGGGAGGCTCAGCCAGCTGCCCACGCCCAATGAATTTCGCCAGCAACTGTTCCTGGCGGCCTTGGCCGAACCCAAAGAGCCCAGCCCCAGCCCCCGCCAGCAGCTTGAGCGGCGCCTGAGCCGGCGTGACAGTGAGTTCCGGCGCTCGGACTTCAAGGAGTCTGAGGTTATGAGCCTCTCCGGGCTGATGGGGCTGGACCCACACCAGCCTGACCCCCTCGACCCCTGGCGCGCGAGCAGAAACTAAGGGGCTTGCGGTCCGGGCCCGCGTGCCCCCCATTTTTCTTCGCCGGCCGCGCATGGTGGCGCAATGGATTCCGGCATGCTGGTCTGGCCATTTTGTTTAAATAAAAATGCCTGCACCCCACATGAAACATACACAATCAGCTATCAAATAAATAGCTAACAGCGCTTTTAATGTGCCTTGGCCTGCGCTTTGGCCACATCCCAAAACGCGCGCGCCAGCGGCGACAGCTTGGCCACATCCAGGCAGGCCAGCCCCACGGTACGCGGCTGCGCGGGTGACAAGGCGCGATAGAGTACACCCTCGGGCGCATCCGGCAGCGCCAGCCTTGCCGCCACCGATACCGCCAGACCGCGCCGGACAAACTCCAGAATAGAGACAATCTGCGTGAGGTGGTACAGCACATTCGGCCGCGCGTCGTTCTTTTGAAGAATGGGCACAATCGCCGGGCCGCCGCCGGCTTCAGACAGCACAAAGTCCAGCCCGGACAATGCGCTGACGGGCACGGCCTGACGCTTGGCCAGCGGGTGCCCCGCCGGCAGGATGGCCACGAATTCATCCCGCACCAGCGGCAACACCTCAAAGCGCTCGTCCGGCACCACGACAAAACCCAGCTCCACCCGCTTTTGCAGCAGCCACTGGTCCACCACCTCGTCACTATCTTCCTCAATGCGCACCTGCGCGCCAGGATGGCGCTTTTTAAACATCGCCAGCCAGGGCGGCAGCAAATGCATGGTGGACGTCGGGCCAAACGAGCCAATGCGCAGCGTGCCGGTTTTCAGGTCACGGGCATCCCCCAGCTCCTGCGCCATGGTGGCAGCCAATGCGGTCATCTCCCGGGCCCGCAGCAGCAGGCGTTGGCCGGCGTCGGTCATGGCGACACCCGCGGCATCGCGCCGCGCAAGCTTCACGGCGAACTGCGTCTCCAGCGCGCGCAGCGCATGGCTGACGGCCGACTGCGTGGTACCCAGCCGCATGGCCGCACGCGAAAAGCTGCGGCACTCGGCCAGGGCAATCAGCACCTCTAGTTGGGCCAGGGTCATGATGAATGAATGCTCATTTGATAGTGAGCATATTAGCAATTAATCTCATGAATCAATTCTGAAGAGCGCCACACCATGACCCTTGCCACCGTGCCATCCACTACCCCTGTCGCGGCGCCGCCCGCCGCCAGTCTTCTGGGTATCTACCTGCGCCTGAGCTGCGTGCCTGTCATCTGGGGCGCCACCTTTATCGCCGGGCGCATCGTCTCCGCCCACCTGCCGCCTGCCACGGCGGCCTTCATCCGCTTTGTCTTTGCCACGCTGGCGCTGCTGGCGGCTTTGCAGCTGTCGCAAGGCCTGCGCGCGCTCACGCAGGTCACGCGGCGCCAGCTGCTGGGCACCATGGCGCTGGGGGCCACCGGCATTCTGGCTTACAACCTGCTTTTCTTCAGCGCGCTCGCCGTGCTGCCCGCGGGCCGTACCTCGCTGATCGTGGCGCTCAACCCCATCGTGACGCTGCTGGTGGCGGCGGCTTTTCTGGGTGAACGCCTGTCGGCCACGCGCTGGCTGGGCGTGGGCCTGGCGCTGCTGGGCGTCTGGGTGGTCGTCACGCGCGGCGACCTGTCGCAATTGCTGCAGTCGGTCGGCAAGGGCGAGCTGGCCATGTTGGGCGCCGTGTGCGCCTGGGCGGTTTACACCCTGCTGGGCCGCAGGCTGCTGCAAGGCTTGTCGCCCTTGCTGGCCACACTGTGGGCCGCGATCTGGGGCACGCTGTTCCTGGCGCTGCTGGCCCTGCGCGATGCGCCTTCGCTGCAGGCTTCGTCATTCATCCCGGAGGTCTGGGCCGGCCTGGCTTTTCTGGGCCTGCTCGGCACGGCGCTGGCCTTTGTCTGGTACTACGAAGGCATCCGCCAGCTGGGCGCGGCGCGCACCGTGGTGTTCAACAACCTGGTGCCCATCTTCGGCGTGCTGCTCGGCTGGCTGGTGCTGGGCGAGCCCCTGAGCGTCAGCCTGATCGCCGGCGGCGCCATGGCCTTGGCCGGCGTCTTTCTGGTCAACCGCGTCAGGTGAGCGGCCGGGCCGCCAGATTCTCAAGAAAAAACTGCTGCCAACCCAGTCAATACGGGCGCGATCAGCTATCAAATAAATAGCAACTCAAGCCTTTGCCTTTTGTGGCCGCGTCCAGTTCGGCAGGCTGACCTGCTTGCCGCGCGCCACGCTCAAGACGCCCGGCGGCGTGCTTTTGGTAATCGTCGAGCCGCCGCCCACGGTACCGCCCTGCCCTATCGTCACCGGCGCGACCAGCACGCAGTTGCTGCCGATATGCACGTCGGCTTCAATCACCGTGCGGTGCTTGTTGGCACCATCGTAGTTGGCGGTGATGCTGCCGGCGCCGTAGTTGACGCGCTCGCCCACCGTGGCGTCGCCCAGATAGGCCAGGTGGTTGGCCTTGGCGCCCTTGGCCAGCGTGGAATTCTTGACCTCGACAAAATTGCCGATGTGCACCTCGGCGCCTAGCTGTGCGCCTGGCCTGAGGCGGGCAAACGGGCCAATCAGCGCGCCCTCGCCGACCTGCACGCCGAGCTTTTCGCCGTCGATATGGGTAAACGGGTGAATCACCGCGCCGGCGGCAATCGCGCAATTGGCGATCACGCAATTGGCGCCCACGCGCACGCCCTGCCCCAGGCTCACCTGGCCTTCAAACAGGCAGTTCACATCGATCTCGACATCCTGGCCGCAGGTGAGCGTGCCGCGCACGTCGAAACGCGCCGGGTCCGCGAGCCGCACGCCCTGCTCCATCAAGGCCGTGGCCTGCCGCTGCTGGTACACGCGCTCCAGCTCGGCCAGTTGCACCGGGCTGTTCACACCGGCGACTTGGCACTCATCGGTAATCTGGTGCGCCACCACGGCCACGCCATCGGCGACGGCAAACTTCACGATGTCGGTCAGGTAGTACTCGTTCTGCGCATTGTTGCTGTCGAGCCGGGCCAGCCAGCCGCGCAGCAGGCGCGTCGGCACGGCCATGATGCCGCTGTAAATTTCGTTGATGGCACGCTGGGCCTCGGTGGCGTCCTTGTGCTCGACGATGGCGCGCACCTGGCTGGATGTTTTGGCGGAGGCCTGATCACCGGCGCGCACGATGCGGCCGTAACCCGTGGGGTCAGCCATGCTGAGGGTCAGCAGTGCCAGTCGCTGGCCGTCGCATTGGTCCAGCAGGGCCTGCAAGGTGGCGGCTTGCGTCAGCGGCACGTCGCCCGACAGCACCAGCGTCACGCCGTCATCCTGCAGCAGGGGCAGCGCCTGCTGCACCGCGTGACCGGTGCCGAGTTGCGGCTCCTGGCGTGCAAACTGCAGGCTTAAATCCTGATCAAAAGTGCCTGCAGCCCCCGCCAGATGGGCGCAAGCCGCTTCAACTTCCATAGCACCATGGCCGGTGATCACCACCGCCTGGCGCGCCGACAAGCGCGTGGCGCAGTCAATCACATGCGCCAGCAAGGCACGGCCGCCCAAACGGTGCAACACTTTGGGTAGCGCGCTTTTCATCCGCGTGCCTTTGCCCGCGGCCATGATGACAACATCAACTGGAATTACCATGAAGTTTCCTGAGGATTTTTTAGGTTGCGCGCGATCTGTGCGATCTGCGCGATTTGAACGGTTCAAGCGAATTATCGGTCTGCTGGCAGTGGCCGGCCTGCTGCAAGCTTGTAGCGCCATGAAAATTTTCTACAACCAGGCCCCTGAACTCGCCTACCTGTACATCGACAGCCACCTTGATCTCACCGGTGCACAAAGCCTGCAGGTCAAGGACGCCCTGGGCAAGCTGCAGGCATGGCACCGGCAGACCCAGCTGCCCGCTTACATCGATGCCCTGCAAAAGCTGCAGCAACGCATGCCCGCAGACATGGACGCTGCACAAGCCTGTGCGGTGTTTGCCGATGTGCGCCACAAACTGATGGCGGTCACTGCGCAGGCCGAGCCGGCCTTGGTGGCGCTGGTAGGCACGCTGACCGCCAGCCAGCTGGTGCAGCTGGAGCGAAAATTTGCCAAGGGCAATGCCAATTACCGCGACGACTATCTGGAAGGCCCGCCCACAAAAGGACGTGACAGGCGCTACAAGCAAGCGGTGAGTCGCGCCGAGAGGCTGTATGGAAGGCTGGAAGAGCAACAGCTGGATTTCATCGGCCAGCGGATTGACCAGTCGCGCTTTGATGCGCAGCTGTTGTATGCCGAGAGGCTGCGGCGCCAGCAGGATGTGTTGCACACCTTGCGCCCGCTGATTGCCGGCCAGTCTTCCGCCGAAAAAACCCAGCTGGCCCTGCGCGCGCTTGTTGAACGCACGCTTAAATCGCCCAACCCGGCCTATCGTGACTACGTGAAGACCAGTACACAGGATGAGTGCAAGACTTTTGCCGAACTGCACAACAGCAGCACGCCAGCCCAACGCAGCCAGGCCATGGAAACGCTGGGCCGTTATGAGAAGACCTTCAAGGCGTTAAACGCGCAAACACCCTGAACGCCCCTGCCCCGTACAACAGCCCCGGGGCGCACATGTCATCCAGCTTGGGCCGCCGCGGGCCTCGTCATAGGCGCGGCTCACATCAAACGGCAGGCAGTGCTCATAAATAAACACATGGCCAAACAGCGGGTCCATGCTTTTGCGGGTGTGGCTCATCGCCGCCTTCAGGTCCATGTTGGCGGCGGCCGCCTCTTTGCCCGCCTGGTACAGGGTCTCCACCCAGCGCTTGTTGTAGTCCAGCGCCTTGTTGACATCGGTCGCCCCCTTCATGGCCTCGCCGCGGCCCGGCACAATCGCCTCGGCCTTCAGGGCGCGCAGGGCGTCCAGCGTGGCGGGCCACTCTTCGAGCTGGGCGTCACCGGTGTAAACGCCGGCCTCGTACTCCACCAGATCGCCCGAGAACAGCACTTTTTCTTCTTCCACCCAGGCAATCGTGTCGCCGCGCGTGTGGCCGTAGCCGGGCTGCCAGATCTGCACCTTGACGCCGCCCAGGTCCACCGTCAGCCTGCCGGGCACTTCGCCCTTGGTGGCATCGCCGCCGCCAATCACCAGGGTCGGCCAGGTCAGGCCGGGCAGGCTTTCGGCGTTGCGAAACAGCCGCGGAAAGCGTTCCATCTCGCTTTGCATGTCTTGCGCACCGCGCTCCACGATCAGCTCGCAAGTGCCCTGGCTTGCTATGACTTCAGTAGCACCTTCGGCAATATAGGCGCTGGCCCCCAGCACGCGCTCGGCGTGGTAATGGGTCAGCAACACATACTTGATGGGCTTGTCACTGATGCTGCGGATGCGCGCAATCAGGTCCTGCGCCATCGCTGGCGTGGCCGTGGTGTCGCTCACCATGATGAATTGATCGCCAATGATCACGCCCGAATTCGGGTCGCCCTCGGCGGTATAGGCCCAGCAGTGCGCGCTGAGCTGCTCAAAGGTGATGGTTTTGTCCGTCAGGTCGGACTGCGAGGCAAAGGCTTTGGACATGGCGGCTTCTTTCATGGGAGTTTGCGATTTCACTATTCGTAATTTATTACGAATAGTGAAACGACTTATTGCGGCTCATGCCCCGGCCCGCCCCGGCATTCACCTTCCCCATTGGGCTACAGTGCGGCATGGGCGCTGATCTGTCGTTTGCCAATTACTGCTGTGAGCTGCTCGCCAGCGTGGGACCCTGCACGGCGCGGCGCATGTTTGGCGGCTTTGGCATCAGCACGGGCGGCCTGAGCATTGCCCTGATTGCCGACCTGGGCCAGGGAGAAAAACTGTGGCTCAAGGCCGACAAGGACAGCCGCCAGCGGTTTGAAGCCGCCGGCTGCGAGCGCTTTGTTTATACCGTCACCCAAGCCGGCGTGAAGGTGGCCAAAAGCATGAACCATTACAGCGCGCCCGAGGAAGCCATGGAGTCGCCCGAGCTGATGGCCCCCTGGGCGCGGCTGGCGCTGGACTGCGCCCTGAAGGCGCGCAAGCCCGGCATCAAGGCCTCCCCAAAAGCACCTAAAAAGCGCCTCAAGGCGCCTTACGGCTAGCCGTGTTGGAGGTAAGTGCTGGAGCCGTGCGGCGCAGCGCTGAACGCTGGCAGCAACTCCGCTTGGGACGAAAATTCACGCAAGGCCGGGTAGTCCGCGGCATTGACGACTTCGGGAAGCATCAGGTGCGTGAACTGCCACGCGACCGCCGCGCTGACGCCGGCCTGGTTGATGGTGTCGCTGGCGACCGCCAGCGGCCTGCGATGCAGCTCGGACTCGAGCGCCCCGTAGGCCGCCAGCAGCTGCCCGGTCACGCGGGATACCCAGGGCTCGTGAAGCTTTTCGGCCGGCCTGAGGTTTCTTTCATAGATGATCTGAACGCTCTTTTCGCATGCAGCGAGGGCGAGGCCGATCACTCGCAGGGCATGCTGGCGCTCTGCAACGCCCGTGGGCATGAGACTCTTGCGCGGCGCCGCGAGGGCTTCGGCGTAATCGAGGATCAGCGTCGAATCCAGCAGGACCTCACCGTCGTCGCAGACCAGCGATGGCGCCTTGACGACGGGATTGATCTGCTGAAACTGCGCGAACGTGCTGAAGACGGAGATGGACCGGTGCTCGAAGCGCAGGCCGAGAAGTTGCAGCGAGATCGCCACACGGCGGACGTAGGGTGAGTCGAGCATTCCGATGAGTTGCATGGTTTCTCCTGTTGGGACTGATGGCGAAAACGCCAGCTTAACGGCATGCCGCTCCGGTATTCATGAAACGCCTCAAGGCGGGTTGGATTCCAGCGGTGCCAGCACCCGGCCGCGCCCGGCCACCAGGTAGTCGGCATAACCCGCGACGCCGACCAGCAGGCGGCCCAGCGCCGGCACGGCCGTCCCCAGTGCCAGGCCCAACTCGCGCAGAGGCTGCATCACCGCCGCCTGCCAGCGCGTGGACTGCGGGGCCGGGGCACGGCCAGTCGCGGGCTTGCAGCGGCTTGGGGCAAGGCATGCCGCCAAAGAGGGCGGCGGCGAATCCTGCGAAGGCCAGCGGCTCAGCGCTTCCATGATGTGCTCCAAAATTTGCCGGTGAACCTGGAAACAGCCCGAGACACCCGGGCCGTCCCAGTCACCTTATTCGCAGGTTTGTGGATTAAAAGAGCGCTCTGGCAAGGTGCAACGGGCGCGAGCAGCTACGAAACTGATAGCAAAAGCGGTCGCAAGCCGCGTCACGGCCCGGCCCGCCAGCCCCATCACCCCCTGTAAGCCGACACGCGAAACGGTTTCGCTGCGGCTGGCCCGAGCCGGCTCCCAGCTGAAGTAGGCCGATGGCACATGGCCTATGCCGAAAGATTCCATCACCAGGCTTTCACCGGCCTGCAGGAACAGGTCGTCGCCACGGCTCAGGAAATGATCACCTGCACGCGTGCTGCTGCGCCGGTCGGCGCGGTCAAACGTGGCCCACACCCGCCCGTGGGCGATGCGCAGCACCCCGGCGTGCCGGGCCTGCAAGCTCAGCGCACGGCCCGCGCCCAGCTTCCAGCAACCGGCCAGCCCTGCCAGACCTTCGATGGGGCCGCGGCTGGTATCAGAGGTTTGCAACAGAGAGAGGTCAACTGAATCGTTCATGGTGTGCTCCTGAAAAGGGATTTGGTGCATGAATGATCGCGTTACCAGGCTTTGCAGTCCAATGAATTCGGGTTACCCTATTGATTCTTAAAACGCATCAATCAACCTACCCCAACACCAGCCCCGCCATGCAGCATTCACAAACCCATTTGCGTTCCCGACCGATTTCTGCCGGCCAGCTGCGTGCCTTTGAAGCGGTGGCGCGGCACCTGAACTTTCGCATGGCCTCCGAAGAAATGGCCTTGACCCAGTCGGCGGTGAGTCGCCAGATCCAGAGTCTGGAAGATGACGTGGGCGTCAGCCTGTTTCATCGCCACACACGGGCCGTGGAGCTCACCAGTGCGGGTGGCCTGTTGCTGCGCGCGGTCACGCCCTCGCTGGAGCGCATTGACGGCGCCGTGCGGCAGATTCGCCAGAGCGCCGGTCGAAAAAGCGTCTCGCTGACCACCTTTGCATCGTTTGCGTCGATGTGGCTGATTCCCCGGCTGGAAGTTTTCCAGCGCGACAACCCCGACATTGACATCCGGATTGATGCGTCAGACGTTGCCGTTGACCTGGATGTTGCAGACCTGGACCTGGCCCTGCGCTATGCCCCGGCCAACCGTATGCCGCCGCATGCGATTCGCCTGTTCGGCGAGCAGATTACGCCGGTCATCAGCCCCTGGCTGCTCAAAAGCGGCCCACGCCTGAAAAAACCGGACGACCTGGCGCAGTTCACGCTGATTGAAGCGGGCGACTCCCACCCCACCCATCTCGAATGGCTGAGCTGGCGCCGCTGGCTTGATCAGCATGCCGCGCCCAAGCTGGAAGCCAAACGCTGGCTCTACTTCAACTACGCCTACCAGATGGTGCAGGCTGCCCTCACGGGCCAGGGCGTGGTGCTGGCACGGCTGCCGCTGATTGCCGAAAGCCTGGCCCTGGGCGATCTGGTGGAGCCCTTGCCGCACATGCGCATGGAGTCCCCCATGGCCTACTGGCTGGTCATTGGGCCACGCAATGTCGCGCGGCCCGAAGTGCTGGCGTTTTGCGAGTGGCTCAAGGAACAGGGCGCGGAAACCCGCAAGGCCATTGGCGATGTGCCCGACCCGGATACGGTGGACAACCTGGACTGAGTCCATTTCTACTTCAACGCGATATGTCGTTGCCCCACCTTGCCGTGCTACAGCACTGTCTGCGGCGGTGCGCCTAATCTCGCATTGAATTAAAAATGGACTGAGAGCGTTAAGGCGCCGGTTCAGTCAACGCCGGCGGCATGGCGCTTGAGCAGTTGACCGGCACGCGCCTGCACGCGGGCCTCAGCAGCGCCCCCGGCCTGGGCGGCATAAGCCAACTCGCCATTGACGAAAACTTTTTCAATGCCTTCAGACAGCGCAATCGGGTCTTCGTAAGTGGCCACATCGCGCACCCGGGCCGGGTCCAGCACCACCACGTCGGCATGCCAGCCCACCTGCAACTGCCCGCGCTGCCGCAGCCGGAAATTGCGGGCCGACAGGCCGGTCATCTTGTAGATGGCGGTTTCCAGCGAAAACAGCTGCTGCTCGCGCCAGTAGCGCGCCAGCACGCGCGGAAACGCCCCCCACAGCCGCGGATGCGGGTGCTGGTCATGCGGCAAGCCGTCGGAGCCGATCATGGTCAGCGGATGGGCAATGATGCGCTTCACGTCGTCCTCATGCATCTGGAAGTAGCAGGCGCCACCGGGCTGCAGGCGACGGCATACCGCTTTCTGGTCAACGCCCCACTCGGCCGCAATCGAGGCCAGGGTGCGGCCCGTCATTTCGGGGTGCGGCGTCGACCAACTCACCAGCACGTCGATCACGCCATCGACCAGGTCTTCACGCAGCACGGTGGAGCCCGCCACATAAGGGTAGACATCCATGGCCACCGGCTGGCGGCGGGCCAGCGACTCAATCAGCGGCAGGGTTTGCTGCGTGCGGCCCCAGTTGGCGGGCCCGGCGCATTTGTGGTGCGAGACGATCAGCGGCACACCGGCGCTGAAGGCCGTGTCGCCGGCCTCGTGCAGGGCCTCGACGATGGTGGCCATTTCATCGCGCAAATGGGTGCTGTAGACGCCGCCAAAGCGCGAAACCACCTGGGCCAGGCGCACCACTTCTTCAGCAGGCGCGGCAAAGGCCGGCTCATAAAAAAGGCCTGAGGACATGCCGATTGCGCCGCCTTCCATGCAGCGAGCAAGCAGCGCGCACATGGCGTCCAGCTCATTGGCAGTGGCCGCGCGGGTCAGGTCGCCCACGCAGGCAAAGCGCAGGGTGGTGTGGCCAATCAGCACGGCCACGTTCACGGCGGGCTGCGCTTCGGCGATGGCGCGCTCATAGCGTTCTATGGAATCAAAGCGAAACGAATCGACACCGAGCAAATTCAGCGGCGGCTCGGCCTTTTCCACGACAAAAGGCAGCAGCGAAATGCCGCAATTGCCGGCGATCACGGTGGTGATGCCCTGCGACACCTTGGGCAGCATCTCGGGGTGCCTGAGCACAATCGCATCGTCGTGCGTGTGGACGTCAATAAAGCCGGGCGCAATGGCCAGGCCGGTGCAATCCACCGTGGTCAGCTCGTCCAGACTCAGGCCTTCCGGTAATTGAGGCAATTGGGGCAACTCGGCTCGCAGATTCTGGCCCAGCGCCGCAATGCGGCCATCGACCAGCAGCACATCGCCCGTCCAGCCCTCCGCCCCCGTGCCATCAATCACCAGCCCGTTCTCAAGCAGGGTCGCACGCATCGTCATTTCAGTTTGCTTTCATTCACCGCGGCAGCCGTGTCCCAATCGAGCTTGGGGTAGTGCCGCATGTCCACACCACGCGTGCTGAGCACATCACGCACGCCGCCCAGCCGTTTGACGGCCAGATCACCCAGGCGCTGCGCCACCAGCACCGTGACAATTTCAATCACGGTGAGGTGCACCAGGTAGGCCTCGGTGCCCACATGCATGACCGGATCTTCCGGCACATGAATACCCAGCACAATGTCGGCGCGTTCGGCCAGCGCGGTGCCCTGCTGGGTCAGGGCAATCACCGTGGCGCCTTGCGAGCGCGCCACATCCACCGCTTCAAGCAGCGAGGGCATGCCGCCCACGTGCGAAATGGCGAACACCACGCCCTGCTTGCCTATGGTGGCGGCCGATACCAGCTGCAAATGAATGTCCAGGTAGGCGTTGGACACCAGCCCCAGCCGGAACAGCCTGGCCTGCATGTCGGAGGCCATGAAGCTGGAGGTCACGCCCACGCTGTAGCAATCCACGCGGCTGGCGCGCACGATGGCATCGGCCGCGGCCTCCACCGCCGCCACACTGAGCTGGGCCTGCACGCCGCTGACGGCAGTGGTCGCGCCCTTGATGACTTTGGAGATGACGGCCGCGGCAGCATCATGCAGCCGCACCCGGCGATGCAGGGGTGAACCGCTGACCGCCATTTCCTGCGCCAGCGCCAGCTTGAACTCGCGCAGCCCGGGGTAACCCAGATCGCGGCAGGTTCGCATGACGGTGGGCAGGGAGCTGCCCGCCCGCTGCGCCAGCTGTTCAAAACTTTCATCGAGCACACGCTGCGGGTCTTGCAGCATCAGTGCCAGCACGCTGCGCCTGGAGGTCGGCGCGCTGGCGATGACCTCGGCAATTTTGGCAAGAACTTTGGCGGTCATGGCTTCTTTAAAAACAGGTCACGAGCGCATCGCACACGGTGTAGCTGTCATCCACCACCGGCATCCAGCGCCATTTGTCAAAGGTGGTGCAGGGGTGCGAAATGCCCAGCGCCACCAGGTCGCCGACCTTGAGCGCCGCGTGTTCGGGGCCGCTGCCCCGCAAATAGGCGTGCTGGTCGTTCAGGCCGCTGATTTTCCAGTCAGCGGGCGCATCGGCAACGGTTTGGCCACCGGGCTGGCAAAAGGCCAGCGGCACAGGCAAATCCAGATCGTAGGAAATATCGCGCTTGCCGACGGCAAGAATCACCAGGCCGGTCTCGGGGCAGGACTGCACCGCCGCCCAGACCTCGATCGCCGCCTGCAGGCCGTCGCTGCAGCCCAGGCGTGAATTGACCGCGCTGACCATGCGCTGGTAAAAACCATGGTCGTGCGTCACATAGCAACCCGAGCGCAGCAGGCCGCGCACCGGCCGCGAAAGCTCGGGCTTGAGCCGATTCGCCACCAGGTCAAAAATCGCCGAACCGCCGGCCGAGACCAGCACCTCTTCATTGTCGAAAAACTGCTGCTGGTCGCAGGCGATGGCAATGTCACAGACGCGCTGCATCAGCGCCGCGGCATAGGCTTCATCGGGTGCTGACTGCCCGGTTGCGCCCAGGCCTTCGTAACACTCGATGCCGACCAGGCGGCAGGCCGGGCTGTCCTTGATGCGCTTGGCCAAAGTCAGGGCATCGTGCTGGTTGCGGCAACCGCTGCGGCCGCCCGCTACTCCGATTTCCAGCAAGACCTCAAAAGGCCGCAGGTCTTGGGCAGCCTCTTTTTGTGACAAATACCAGGCCTCAATCAAGGCCAGTTGCGCCGTCGAATCCACCAGAAACGCGATGCGCAAATCGTCGTACTCGCGCTGCATGTCCTGAATACCGGCCAGGTCCACCGCGGTGAAAACCTGGTTGGCAATCATGCAGCGGCGTGCACCCACGGACACCCCGGCGCGCACCTGGGCCACAGTGGCAAAGGTCAGGCCCCAGGCGCCCTCGTCGAGCTGGCGCCTGAACAGCTGCGGTGACATGGTGGTCTTGCCGTGCGGCGCCATGTCAATGCCCTGATCGGTGGCGAAGCGCTGCATCCACGACAGGTTGTGCTGCAGGGCCTGTTGCTTGACGACCGCCAGCGGCAGCGGCAGGTCGCCGGCCAGCACGCGCCACTGCTGGGCGGCAATTTGCGAACGCCGCAAGGGCGGGCTGGTGTGCGGAAAGCCCTTGAAGGAGCGGTCAATCTGCGGGTCGAGAATGTCTTGCAAGGTGGTCATGTTGGTTTCGATTATCAAGCGGCCATCAACGACGGGCTGATGGCAATGTCGTCACGAATGCAGGCCTTGAAACGGCCCTGCCCCATGTCGCGCAACTCGGGGCGGGTGCTGGCACAGGCCTCGATCGCATGCGGGCAGCGGGTGCGGAACACGCAACCCGATGGCGGGTTGACGGGACTGGGAATATCGCCCTTGAGCGCGACATGTTCACTTTTTTGCTCGGGGTCGGGCTTGGGCGAGGCGGCCAGCAGCGCCTGGGTATAGGGGTGCAAAGGCCGCGCGAACAGCTCGGCCGTGGGCGCCACTTCCATCACGCGGCCCAGATAGAGCACCACCACGCGGTCGCACAAATACTCGACCACGTCGAGGTCGTGCGAGATGAACAGCATGGTCAGCGAGAGCCGATCGCGCAGGTCGCACAGCAGGTTGACGACCTGCGCCTGAATGGACACATCGAGCGCCGACAGCGGCTCGTCGGCCACGATGAATTCGGGCTCGACCGCGAGCGCGCGCGCCACGCCGATGCGCTGGCGCTGGCCGCCGGAAAATTCATGCGGGTA
>DASXRN010000096.1:0-2109 GCA_036506595.1 Polaromonas sp.
CGGTGCAGCGTGCGGGGTGACACATTCAGCGCGTCGGCCAATGTCTCTGCATTCGCGGGCGCGGCCTGGCTTTGCAGCAACAGGCGCACGCGCTGCACCAGCAGCCGGTCGCGCCGGTATTGCCGCACCACCAGGGCGAGCGCCTGCGGCAGCATGGCCGTCAGGGCCTTGTCATCACGGCGCAGCGGCATGGCCAGGTAGCGCCAGTCAAAGCGCAGGCACGCTTGCGGCGCGTCAAATTGCACCGGCCCCGGAAACAACACCGGGTACACCGCCGCATGCGCCGGGGCCGCAAACGGAAAGCACGCCGCCTGCAGCGGAATGCGCGAATCAATCAGCCAGCAGGCCACACCATGCAAGTTGCGCAGCAGGGTCACCAGGCAGAATTCGCGCATGGCGGGGTTCACCCCTTGGTCAAACAGCGTCAGGGTGGCAAGCTCGTTGGCCACCGACAAACTCAGGACCACATCGCTCGTCAGCAAGCCATGGTGACGGCACCAGCGCCGCAGCGCCACGCCCAGGTCGGGCGCGCTCAAAGATGCCCTGAGCAACATGCCGTAACTGCCCCAGGGCAGCTTGCGCGAAAACCAGCCCAGGGCTTCGTCATCGAGTTCCCGCATGGCCTCCGCGGCCAAAACCTCCAGCTGCTTTGACGTGATGGCACCGCCCGGCTGCTGCAAGGCTTCTGGCGCGATTTGTGCCTTGGCCAAGGCGCCGGCCGAAGCAACGCCATAGCGTACATACGCTAATAGAAGCGCCCTGACAAACGCAAGCGGTGTGGCTGAAATGGGCTTCATGCCTGCGAGTGTAGGAGGGTTTGACGGGGCAGGAATGCTGCCCCGCCCCTCAGTCGAAAAGAGTTTTATGCGGGCGTTTCGGGAACGGAGGGGCGTGTCGCCAACGGAGTTTCGCAGAGGCCCCGCCTCCTGGCGAGCTAGTGAGCCCGGCCGGAAGAGCTCATCAGCCCCATGGCAATGGCGTTACCCGCCTTGTCCTTGACGGAAGTGATCGCCTTGAACGCCGTGGCCTGCACACGATCGGGAAGCCGCACAAAGTTGTTTTCCTGGACCAGCGCGTCGCCATTGAGAAACGCCCAGACGAAGAGCCTGAGCGCGGGCAGGGTTTGGGCGGGCTGATCCGCGACCTTGGGCACAAGCGCGAAGGTGCCCATGGTGATCGGCCATGTTGCCTTCCCGGCCTTGTTGGTCAGCGTGCTGGCAAACGACCCGGTGCTGGCCCATTCGCTGCTGGAAAGCGCGGCCCGAAACGCGACGATGGACGGGCTGACAAACTCGCCGTCCAGGTTCTTCAGCTGCACCGCCGTGAGCTTGTTGTCCTTGACGTAGCCGTGGTCCACGTAGCCGATCGAGCCGGCCGTGTCCCTGACGGTTTTGACGACCGCGTCGCTGCCCTTGACCGCCACAAAGGTGGCCGGCCAATCGAAACTGGTCTTGACCCCGTATTTGGCTTTCCAGGCGGGGCTCAGCTTGGCCAGATAGTCCGCGAAGTTGTAGGTGGTTCCGGAGCCGTCACCACGCACCACCACCTTGATCGGCAGATCGGGCAGCTTCAGGCCCGGGTTCAGCTGCGCAATCTCGGCCGCATTCCACTGCGTGATCTCGCCCAGAAAAATGCGCGCGAGGACCTCGCCGGTCAACCGCAGCTGGCCATCCCCCACCTTGGGCAAATTCACGACCGGCGAGATGCCGGTAATCGCAACGGGGAAGACGACCAGCCCGCTCGCGGCCAGTTCGGCCTCGGTGGGCGCGACATCCGAGGCGCCGAAACCCGTCTCATGGGCGCGAATTTTCTTCAGGCCGGCGGACGAGCCAACAGGCTCATAGGCCAAGGCCGCCCCTGTCGACTTCTGGTAGGCACGCGCCCAAGCCTGGTAGATGGGTGCTGCAGCCGAAGAGCCGGCGCCGGAAATCGTCTCGGCCGAGGCCGCGCCGGCCTGCGCAAAAAACAAAACGGCCGTGAAGGCCGTGTAAATAGCGAATAAATTTTTCTTCATGCTTCAGAGTGTCATTAAAAAGTCATCTGGAGTTTAAGGGGCCAGACCGGGCAATTTGACGCACCGCAACAAATTCAGCGGCGCGCCCTGCCGCT
>DASXRN010000097.1:0-10693 GCA_036506595.1 Polaromonas sp.
ACGAAGAATTGCTGGGCCAGCGCGCCCTGCGTGAACAAGCGCAACGGCAACAGGAGCAACAACGCCAACAGCAGGCGTTGCAGCAGTTGCAGCAACAACAACAACAGCAGCGAGTCCAACAAGACCAGCAGCGGCAAGCTCACGAACAGCAGCAGCGGCAGCAACAGGAGCAGCGCAGGCAACTGGCCGAGGAGAAGCCGCATGCCCGGCAGGCCGATGCCGCCCATGGCCCCGAGCCGCGGCCAGAGGGCAGACCCAAGCGCCACAAGGAAGAGTAACCACCCAGCCAAAAGCACCGAATAGCTATAAAATTGATAGCTGCCTGCGCATATAAAACCTGGGCGCTCTCAAATCCAAGTGCAACACCACGCCAGCCCCCAGCGTCGCCCATCACGCAAAACTACCTAAGGGTCTTACCCGGTATCGCCGCACTACCCGGATAGTTAGGATGACCACCTGTCTTTCACGGGAGCCATGCGGACACTTGCATCTGCATCTGCAGTCATAGGGCCCCGTGAATTCAACCCTTACCAGCCGGAGAGCAACTTGCCAGTGGAGTTCATTCTTGAAACACGAGGGCTGACCAAAGAATTCAAGGGATTCGTCGCCGTCAACAACGTGGACCTCAAGGTTCAGCGCGGGCATATTCATGCGCTCATCGGCCCCAACGGTGCCGGCAAGACCACCTTTTTCAACCTGCTGACCAAATTCCTGACGCCGACGCGCGGCAGCATTGTCTACAACGGTCTCGACATCACCCATGAAAAGCCGGCGCAAACGGCGCGTCGCGGCATCGTGCGCTCATTCCAGATTTCGGCCGTTTTTCCGCACATGACGGTGCTGGAAAACGTGCGCGCCGCGCTGCAGCGCAACCTGGGCACGTCGTTTCACTTCTGGAAAGCCGAAGACAGCCTGTTTCACCTGCATGAGCGTGCCCGTGAACTGCTGGCCGAGGTGGACCTGGGCGGTTTTGCCGACGAGCTGACCGTGAACCTGCCCTACGGCCGCAAGCGCGCCCTGGAGCTGGCCACCACCCTGGCGCTGGAGCCCGACCTGATGCTGCTGGACGAGCCCACCCAGGGCATGGGCCACGAAGACGTGGACCGGGTCACGCAGCTGATCAAGAAAGTATCGGCAGGCCGCACCATCTTGATGGTCGAGCACAACATGAACGTGGTGTCCTCGATTGCCGATCGCATCACCGTGCTGCAGCGCGGCACCATCATTGCCGACGGCCCCTACGCCGAAGTCTCGGCCAACCCGCTGGTGATTGAAGCCTATATGGGCACGGCCGATACCGCACTGCAGGGAGCCCACTGATGTCGAAAGAACTGCTCCGCATTGAAGACCTGCACGCCTGGTACGGCGAGTCGCACATCCTGCATGGCGTGAACCTCAGCGTCAACGAAGGCGAAGTCGTGACCCTGCTAGGCCGCAACGGCGCGGGCCGCACGACCACCATGCGCGCCATCGTCGGCCTGACCGGCACGCGCAAGGGCTCCATCAAGATCAATGGCGAAGAGGCCCTCAAGCTGGCGCCCCACAAGGTGGCCCGGCTGGGCGTGGGCTATTGCCCCGAAGAACGCGGCATTTTCGCCAGCCTGTCGGCCGAAGAAAACCTGATGCTGCCGCCCAGCATTGCCCCGGGCGGCATGAGCATCGACGAAATCTACACGATGTTCCCCAACCTGAAGGAGCGCGCCAACAGCCCCGGCACGCGCCTGTCGGGGGGCGAGCAGCAAATGCTGGCCGTCGCCCGCATCCTGCGCACCGGCGCACGCCTGCTGCTGCTCGATGAAATCTCCGAAGGCCTGGCCCCGGTGATTGTGCAAAAGCTCGCCGAAATGATCCGCACGCTCAAGGCCAAGGGCTACACCATCGTGCTGGTGGAGCAGAACTTTCGCTTTGCCGCACCGCTGGCCGACCGTTTTTATGTCATGGAGCATGGCCGCATCGTCAAGCAGTTTGCCCAAAGCGAGCTGCAGGACAACATGGGCATGCTGCAGGAGTACCTCGGGGTTTAAGCCTTCACGCCAGCCTCAGCCGGCTTTCCGCCTTTCTTTGTTTGTCCTTTATTCATTGTTTCTTCGTCAATTCATCACTCAACCCACAGGAGACATCATGAAACTCAAATCTCTCGTCATAGCCCTGGCCGTCGGCCTGGGCACCGTCAGCGCCTTCGCGCAAGCCACCGGCCCGGTCAAAATCGGTTTCATCACGGACATGTCCAGCCTGTACGCCGATATCGACGGCCCGGCCGGCGGTGAAATGATCAAGTGGGCCGCGCAAGACTTCGGCGGCAAGGTACTGGGTCGCCCGATCGAAGTTCTCACGGCCGACCACCAGAACAAGGCCGACGTGGCCAGCTCCAAGGCCCGCGAGTGGATGGACAAGGAAAACCTGTCGGCGCTGATCGGCGGCACCAATTCCGGCACGGCGCTGGCAATGTCCAAGGTCGCCGCCGAAAAGAAGCGCCCGTTCATGGTGATTGGCGCCGGCTCGGCCCGCCTGACCAATGAGGACTGCTCACCCTACACCGTGCACTACGCCTACGACACCGTGGCGCTGGCCAAGGTGGCCGGCACGGCACTCGTCAAGGCCGGCAACAAAAGCTGGTATTTCCTGACCGCCGACTACGCTTTCGGCCACTCCCTTGAGGGCGACGCTGCCACCGTCGTGAAAGCCAATGGAGGCACCGTGGCAGGCACCGTGCGGCATCCGCTCAATGCCTCCGACTTCTCGGCCTTCCTGCTGCAGGCCCAGTCTTCCAAGGCGAATATTCTGGGCCTGGCGAATGCCGGCGGTGACTTCACCAATGCCATGAAGGCCGCCAAGGAATTCGGTATCACCAAGAGCATGAAGGTGGCCGGCCTGCTGGTGTTCATCAACGACGTGCACAGCCTGGGCCTGGCCAACACCGAAGGCCTGCAACTGGCCGACAGCTGGTACTGGAACCAGGACGACGCCTCACGCAAGTTCTCCAAACGTTTTTTTGACAAGTACAAACGCATGCCTTCGAGCCTGCAGGCGGCCGACTACTCGGCCGCGGCCAGCTACCTGAAGGCCGTGCAAACCGCCGGCACCACGGATGCTGACAAGGTGATGAGCACGCTGAAAACCATGAAGTTTGATGACTTCTACAGCAAGGGCCAGATTCGCGCCGACGGCCGCATGGTTCATGACATGTACCTCTATGAAGTCAAGGGTGCCAAAGAATCCAGCACACCGTGGGACTACTACAAGATGGTCGCCAAGGTCCCCGGCGAGCAGGCTTTCACGACGGTGACCGAGTCCAAGTGCGCGGTGTTCAAGAAATAATTTGATTGCAGGTGGCCGGTTGCGCAGGCGATCGGTCACTTTTTTTTGAACGCAAAGAACGTGAACTGACGGGCCTCCATGGAAATTTTCGGTATTCCCCATCAAGCTTTTCTGGGCCAGCTGCTGCTGGGCCTGGTCAATGGCGCGTTTTACGCCCTGCTCAGCCTCGGGCTGGCGGTCATCTTCGGCCTGCTGGGCATCGTGAACTTCGCCCACGGAGCGCTCTACATGCTGGGCGCTTTTGCGGCCTGGATCATGCTCGACAAATTCGGCATCAATTACTGGGTTGCGCTGGTGCTGGCCCCGCTGACCGTGGGCGCGCTCGGCGTGGTGATTGAACGGCTGTTTCTCAAACACCTGTACAAGCTCGACCCACTCTATGGGCTGCTGCTGACCTTTGGCCTGGCGCTGATCGCCGAAGGCATTTTCCGCGAGCTGTATGGCGTGTCAGGCCAGAACTACAACGTGCCCGAACTGCTGTCGGGGGCCACCAACCTCGGTTTCATGACTCTGCCGAATTACCGGGCCTGGGTCGTGCTGGTGTCGCTGGTGGTTTGCCTGGGCACCTGGTTTTTGATCGAAAAAACACGGCTGGGCGCTTACCTGCGTGCCGGCACTGAAAACGCAGCGCTGGTGCAGGCCTTCGGCATCAATGTGCCCATGATGGTGATGCTGACCTACGGCGCTGGCGCCGCGCTGGCCGCACTCGCCGGCGTGCTGGCCGCGCCCATCATCCAGGTCAACCCCCTGATGGGCTCCAACCTCATCATCGTGGTGTTCGCCGTGGTGGTGATCGGCGGCATGGGCTCGATTCTGGGCTCGGTCATTACCGGCCTGGGCCTGGGTCTGGTCGAAGGCATGACCCGGGTGTTTTACCCCGAAGCGTCCAACATTGTGGTGTTTGTGGTGATGGTCATCGTGCTGATGGTCCGCCCGGCCGGCCTCTTTGGCAAGGAAACCTGAGCCATGACCCAAACTGCTACTGTCTCTGTGACCGCCCCTGTGACCAAGCCCCTCATGACTCAAGCCGCAACATTCAGCCAAAAACTCAACCGCATGACCCGCATCACCTACCTGGCGCTGCTGGCGCTGGCGCTGGTCGCACCCGTCATCGGGCTGTACCCGGTGTTTGTCATGAAGCTGCTGTGCTTTGCCCTGTTTGCCTGCGCCTTCAATCTGCTGCTGGGTTTTACCGGCCTGCTGTCCTTCGGCCATGCCGCATTTTTTGGCTCGGCCGCCTACGTCACCGGCTGGCTCATCAAGTCGCAAAGCTGGACGCCTGAACTGGGCATCCTCGCCGGCACCGTGGCGGCCGGGCTGATTGGCCTGGTCGTCGGCGCGGTCGCCATCCGGCGCCAGGGCATTTACTTCGCCATGATCACGCTGGCGATTGCGCAGATGATATTTTTTGTCTGCCTGCAAGCGCCTTTTACCGGCGGTGAAGACGGTTTGCAGGGCGTGCCGCGTGGCCGCCTGCTGGGCATGTTCTCGCTCGAATCCGACATCATCATGTACTACTTTGTGGTGGCGGTCTTCGTGCTGTGTTTTTTGGGCATCTCGCGCATCGTGCATTCGCCGTTTGGCCAAGTGCTCAAGATGATCCGCGAGAACGAGCCCCGCGCCATTTCACTGGGCTACCAGGTGGACCGCTACAAGCTGCTGGCCTTCGTGCTGTCTTCCGCCCTGGCCGGGCTGGCCGGCTCACTCAAGACCCTGGTGATGGGCTTTGCCACGCTGTCCGATGTGCACTGGTCCATGTCGGGCGAGGTGATTTTGATGACCTTGCTGGGCGGCGTCGGCACTTTCTTCGGCCCGGTCTTCGGCGCAGGCATCGTGATCTCGCTGCAAAACCTGCTGGCCGACAAGGTGGGCTCGTGGGTCACCGTCATCATCGGCGCGATCTTCGTGATCTGTGTGCTGGCCTTCCGCAAGGGCGTGGTGGGCGAGTTGCAGGCCTTTCTGGAACGCCGCCGGCAGGCATCCAACCAGGGCTCTTAGCCACAAGCCGGACTTTTGGTGCAGTGGCGGGCATCATTAGCTACTGAATTGATAGCAATCATCCTTCATTGCCAGGCCGGGTCTCGCCCCGGCTTGATCGTGGAGACTTCTGCGCTTAATGAAACACGGCTTCGACAAGCTCAGCCCGAACGGGTGCGCGAGATCAGTCCGCTATGAATTCAATAGCTACTTGCGCCTACTCCTATTGGGCCAGAGGCCAAAACATCCTTCAAATTAACTAGGAAGACAGTTTATAAGCAAGCTTGGAAGACTGCGGCTTGCCTCAAACCTCGTCCATAAACCGAACCTTGACGCTCTTGCCCTTGACCCGGCCATTGGCGAGTTTTTGCTGCGCCTGGCTGGCGATGGCGCGGTCCACCGCCACATAGGTCGAGAACTCGTTGACGTTGATCTTGCCAACCTGCTCGCGCGTGAAGCCGGCCTCGCCGGTCAGCGCGCCCAGCACGTCACCGGCGCGGATTTTTTCCTTGCGGCCACCGACGATTTGCAGGGTGACCATGGGCGGCAGCAGCGGCTCTTGGCTGGCGGGCGTGAGCTCGGCCAGCTTGTGCCAGTCGGACTCGGCTTTTTGCAACTGCTCGATTTTGCCGACCGAGCCCATCTCGTCCATGCTGGCCAGGCTGATGGCCCAGCCCTCTTCATCGGCGCGGCCGGTGCGGCCGATGCGGTGAATGTGCACCTCGGCATCGGGCGTGACATCAACATTGACCACCATCTCCAGCTGCGAAATATCCAGGCCGCGCGCCGCCACGTCGGTGGCCACCAGCACCGAGCAGCTGCGGTTGGCAAACTGCACCAGCACCTGGTCGCGCTCGCGTTGCTCCAGCTCGCCGTACAGCGCCAGCGCGCTGAAGCCCTGGCTTTTGAGCACCTGCACCAGGTTGCGGCACTGCACCTTGGTGTTGCAAAACGCCAGGGTGCTGGACGGACGGTAGTGGTTGAGCACCAGCGACACGGCGTGCAGGCGCTCGCTCTCCTTCACCTCATACCAGCGCTGGCGGATTTTGCTTTTCTCATGCTGCGCCTGCACGGTGATGGTTTGCGGCTCCTTCATGAACTGCTGGCTGAGCTTGGCGATGCCCTCGGGGTAGGTGGCCGAAAACAGCAGGGTTTGCCGCTCGTCGGGGCACTGTTTGGCCACGGTGGCGATGTCGTTGTAAAAGCCCATGTCCAGCATGCGGTCGGCTTCGTCCAGCACCAGGGTGTTCAGCGCGTCGATGTCCAGCGTCTCGCGCTCCAGGTGGTCCATGATGCGGCCCGGCGTACCCACCACAATGTGCGCGCCATTCTGCAGGCTCGCCACCTGGTTGCGCAGCGGCACGCCGCCGCACAGCGTGACGACCTTGATGTTTTCTTCGGCGCGCGCCAGCCGGCGGATTTCGGTGGCCACCTGGTCGGCCAGCTCGCGCGTGGGGCACAGCACCATGGCCTGCACCGCAAAGCGGCGGGCATTCAGGTTGGCCAGCAGCGCCAGCGCAAACGCTGCGGTCTTGCCGCTGCCGGTTTTGGCCTGCGCAATCAGGTCTTTGCCGAGCAGCGCCACCGGCAGGCTGGCCGCCTGAATCGGCGTCATGCTGAGGTAGCCCAGCTGCTGCAAATTGGCCAGCACATGGGCCGGCAGGGACAAAGTGTCGAAATCGGAGGAAGAAGAAGTCATGCGCCGATTATCGGCGTGAGGCCTGGCCAGCCGCTTAATGGCCCCACTGGCCTGTGGCCTCAGCGATGGCAAAACACCGGCTTGCGCTTTTCCACAAAGGCGGCCGTACCCTCCCTCGCATCATGCGAGGCCGCGGCGATCATGAACTGCGCGGCCTCGATCGCCGGGCCTTCGTCAATGGAAACGTTGAGGCCGCGCGTAACGGCGCGCAGCGAGGCTGCCACGGCCACGGCGGAGTTGGCGGCAATCAGGTCCGCCATGCGCAGACTGGCCGGCAGCAGGTCGTCCGCCGCGGCGACATCGGGCGCAAAGCCGGCGATGTCAGCGCCCGCGCTGAAGGCCTTGTTGCCCCGGCCGGACAGCACCACGTGCTGGCCGCGCCGTTCGGTTTCCAATAGCATGGGAAGATCTCCGGGGTTTATGTCAGGAAGGCTGGAACGGGATGCCGATCAGGGACAGGGCGCCGTAGCGCCGCAAACCGCTTACAAAGTAATCGGCGGCCCGCTGCGCCACGAAGGCCTGGCCGCAGACCAGCACCACGTCGCTGTCCACGCCCTGACCGGCCAGGGCCTCGCTGGTCATCCAGACGCCACCCCGGGCACAGGTCACGGTCTCGCCGGGGTGCAGGTGCAGAATTTGTGGAATGGGCCCCACCTTCAGCAGGGTTTGCGATGAGTTCATGGCGGTCTCCTTGAAAACTGTGGTTTGATTCTTCGCTGGAACCGACTTCCGTGGTCGGATGGTTTGTCATCGGGGGTATTCCAGTCGTTCATGCCATGCTCAATCGCTCCTCTTCCCATTCCCTTCGCGCGATGTCGCTCGACGCGATCCGGGGCTTCGAGTCGGCCGCTCGCCACCTGAGCTTCACCGCCGCGGCCGAAGAGCTTTGCATCACGCAGTCAGCCGTGAGCAAGCAGGTGAAAAGCCTTGAAGACGCGCTCGGCATGGCGCTGTTCCTGCGCGGCGGCAAGGGGCTGAGCCTGACACCCGAGGGCCGGCAGCTCTATGAGGCGGCCCGCGCGTCGCTCGGGCAACTGGCCACGGCCATCGACCGCCTGCTGGCCATGGACCGGGTGTCGGTGTCGGTCACCACCACGCCGTCTTTCGCCGCGCTGTGGCTTGCGCCCAAGCTTGCGAAGTTCCAGGCGCTGGAGCCCGCCATCGATGTGCGCGTCGATGCCTCGGAGGCCAGGCTGAACCTCGAACGCGAAGGCCTGGACCTGGCGGTGCGGCTGGGCCCGCCGCAGGCCGGCGAAGAGGGCCCGCCGCCCTTGCTGCAGGAACAGGTGATGCTGGTGGCGGCGCCAGCCATCGCGGCGCGCATCACCTCCGCCGCGGACATCCTGCACACGCCGCTGCTTGTCTACTATGACCCGGCGGTGCGCTTTGCCTGGATGTCCTGGACGGCCTGGTACGAGCGCCTGGGCCTGCAGCAGTCGCCGCAGCAGCCCTGCCTGTATTTCTCGCAGTACGAGCATGTGCTCAACGCCGCCGTGCAAGGCGCCGGCGTGGCCATGGGGCGCACGCCGCTGGTGCTGTCCCTGCTCAGGAGCGGCCAGCTTCAAGTGGTCCTGCCCGGCCAGACGGTCGAGGGGATGGGCTACCGCATCGTCATCTCGGCCCACAGCGCGGAGCGGCCGGCGGTGCAGAAATTCCGCGCGTGGATCGAGCGGGAACTCGCGCTCGAAGTGATCGGCTGAACCCACGCATCGGCGGGGTTCAGGCCCAGGCGCCGGTGGCCTGCAGCACGGGTGACAGCTCTGCCGGACCCCAGCGCAGGGGCAGCGAGGCCTCCACCCGCTTCATGGACCGCACCTTGAAACGCAGCAGGCGCTGGGCGCCTTCAAAGGCCTCAACCTCTGGGCCGTCCCAGACGATTTCGGCCGTGACGGCCAGGTACAGCAAATCACCGCTGTCAAAGTCGATGAACAGCAGGCCGGCACGCGGATTGACCGCAATATTGCCCAGGGTGTTGAAAAAGGAGTTGCCCACGAAATCCGGCATGCTCAGGGTGCCGTCGGCATCCACCCGCACAAAACCGGGTTTGCCGCCGCGGTGCGACACATCCACGCCGCCGGCCGCGCCCGCCTGGTCGCTATCGCCCGCATAGGCGGTGGCAATGAACAGGGTGTCGGCCGCGACTATCATGCGGCGCGCCGCCTCATCGAGTTGCGCCCCCCCGTGCACGGCGGGCTTGCTAGACAGAAGGCCATCGACATATACCGGCTCACGCGCCTGGATGTACTTGGGGCAGTTGCCAAAGCTCTGGCTCAGCTGCACGGAAAAACCGGCATCACTCAAGCCCTGCACCACCCCATTCATGCGGTTGCGCCGGCGCGTGTGCGGCTCTATGCCCAAAAGGCCGATGGCGACCCCGTTGGCCAGCGTGTCCTGCAAGGGATCGGCCGGCAGCGGCTGCGCCTGCAGCACCAGTTGCTGCGGACTGGGGGAGTGAATAAAGCCCGCGGGCGCGGCCAGCACCGAAGCCCAGGGCTGGCCGGATGCATCCACGGTGCCGGCAACCACAAAAGGCAGCTGTTCAAAAAACTCACGGTGCTGCTCGGGCATGAAATCGCGGATCACGCGCGGGCCGAGCTGCTCCAGCCGGTCCCGTACACCTGTGCGCGCCTGCACCGCGCGCTCGCCCTCGTGAAAGGTGGCGGTGCTCATTGGGTAACCTCCGCGCTAAGCGCTGCGGTATTGGCTACGACGTCACAAGCGCTTCGCGCAGTTGTGAGTCTTCGCCGCAACTTCGTTGTCGCCTTGGGAACGGCCCGGCGGCTCATGCGGCCAGCCCGACGAGGGTTTGGACCATGGGTACAAAGCGCGGCAGGGCCTCGATGCGGGCCAGCCAGGCGCGCAAGTTCGGGTACGGCTGCAGCGAGACATTGCCTTCGGGCGCGCGGGCAATGTAGCTGTAGTTGGCAATGTCGGCCAAGGTGGGCCAATCGCCCGCGAGAAACGCCGACTGTCCGAGCTGCTGCTCCATCACCGTGAACAGCGCATGGGCACGCGCAATCGCGTCGTTCGGGCTGTCGGGCCTTTTGAACAGCTGGATCACGCGCGCCAGCGCAGGCCCAAAGGCCAGCTGGCCGGCCGCCACCGAGAGCCAGCGCTGCACGGCGGCCGCTTGCAGCGGTTCGCGCGGCAGCCACTGGTCGGCGTTGGAGGCATAACGGCTTGCGAGGTAGACCAGGATGGCATTGGAATCGGCGAGAGTCACGTCACCGTCCCGGATCACCGGCACCTGGCCGAAGGCATTCATGGCCAAAAATTCCGGTGTTTTGTGCGCCCTGGCGGCAAGGTCGACATCCACCAATTCAACCGGCAGGCCGAGCAGGGACAAAAACAGCTCCACCCGGTGGGCATGGCCGGAAATCGCGGAGCGATAAAGTTTGATGGGCTGCGTGGGAAGCGTTTTAGGCGTTGAAGCGGTACCTGGGTTCATGAAGGTCTTTCAAATAGTTGATCTGACAGCCTGAATTCTGTTTGATCCGATTATTTGAATAAATAGCCAATCATGGACTTAACTACTCCACTAATTGGATGAATTAAATTACCATCTATCCATGGACAAGCTCAAGGCCATGCAGGTCTTTATTCACATTGCCGACGAGGGCAGCCTGACCGCTGCGGCGCGCGCCATGGAATCTTCGCTGCCGGCCACGGTGCGTACGCTGGCCGCCCTTGAAGCGCACC